>CAITDR010000171.1 GCA_903891165.1 uncultured Pseudomonadota bacterium | reverse complement strand
TGTATCAGATGTATCAGATGTATCAGATGTATCAGATGTATCAGATGTATCAGATGTATCAGATGTATCAGATGTATCAGATGTATCAGATGTATCAGATGGTTCGGATGGTTCAGCCCATCGGTGAGCAGATCTCCACCAAAAAGCCATTGTTATCGCGGACATAGCTGACGAGCTGGCCCCAGGGTTTGGCCACCGGTGCGAGGACCGGGGTGGCACCTGCGGCCACGGCCCGTTCAAAGTGCTCGGCGACGGAGTCTGTGGTAAAACCCACTTCGATGCCGGGTGGCTCTCCGGCCAGGCTTACCGGTTGGAAGCGGACGCCGTTTCCACTTGCGACTTCGAGGGACACAAATCCCAAGCGGGTTTCGCCGGTCTTCAGCTCGGCGTAGCTGTTGCTCTCGTGCAGAAAGGCACGTTCCAGGCCGAAGGCTTTTTCGTAGAAGGCCAGGGTGGCGGGGACATCGGGGACATAGAGGAGGGTGTAGCCGAGCTTCATGGGGGGTCTCTGATGGGCATAGAGTCTATCCTCTGCAGACTGGAGAGGATAGAAGACAGCGGGAAGGAGATCCGCGTGAGCTTCAAGGCTGCCATTCTGGGTGTGGAATTCGAACAGTTCCGCCGATGGCAAGGGAAAAAGTTGAGTTTTCTGGGGCCGGATGACGCGCCGATGCCGCTGGTTGTACTGGCGGGACCGAACGGGAGCGGAAAAACCTCGGTGCTGGAGGCGATCCTTCTGGGCTTGGGGCGGGCGGATCTGATCGTGCGGGATTTGCCTGCTGAGGATCGGGAGCGGTTTCCACGCGCGAAGTTGGGGCCCGTGGAGAGCGTGGGAGTGCAGATTCTCCTTTGGGAAAATGGGCCCGTCAACTCGCCCGCGCGGCTCAGCGTCACCCAACGCTCCACAGGTGCCGACTGGGGTAGGCATGTCCCTCTGGGGCGAGCGGTCCTCGACGATCAGGCAAGCCAAAAATGGGATATTGTTGAGTACTTTTCTTCGAATCGAAAACCTGCTTTTGTCGGCCCTCTCCAGGAGAGCCCGAAGGGCAGACCGCCCGATAACAACGAAGCAAATCGCATCTGGCGCTTTCTCCACCTTCTTTTGCAGCAGCAGAGTCGTAGAGCAAATCCGCGCTATCAGGGCAGTACGTTAGACCTCGAGTGGCTGGACAAACTCAATCGCTTCTGGCGGAAGTTCCGAGCCGATGGCACCAACCTGGACCTGGACCTCGCCGATCCGAACGACAGAGAAAAGACCGAGTGGAACCTGTATCTTTTTCATCAACAGAAACGGATATGCTCCTTCGATGCGCTCAGCTCGGGCGAGATACAGATCTTGAACATGGTGGTCCCGTTCATCACCCGCACCGAGCCCTTTCGGGGGATTCTCCTGATCGATGAGCCAGAGCTGCACCTCCATCCGGAGTGGCAGGTGGGTCTGCTCCCCGCCCTGGTGACCCTCCTGCCCGACGCCCAGATCATCGTGGCCACACATTCGGCGTTGATCCGGGAACATGCCTATTCCTTTGAGAACTATCTGTTGGTAGAGGACGGCGACCCTCGCGCCACAAACATGCGCGGTTTTGAGACTTCACCATGACACCCCTTCAGGAAGAATACAGCCGCCATCGGCTTGTACTCTGGGTAGAGGATGCCGAAACGCGGGCGTATCTGAGTGCCTTGTTCGAGGATAGGGAACTTCGGATTCTGGTTGGCGGGGGACGTGACCATGTTGCAGCCATGGTTGAAGATGCCTACCGCAGTCGTCATCGCAATGTGTTCGGGGTGGTAGACCGGGACTTTGGGGACAGCAACCGAAGGAGATGGGCAGGATTAGACACCCGCGTGTTCACGCTAACCCGGCATGAGGTGGAAAATTACCTGCTGGACCCAGTGGTTCTCGCGGCATTGCCTGCCCAACTCTGCCACCGGCGTTCGGCAGACGAGGTTGATGCCCGGCTTCAGAAGGCTGCACGTTCCCAGACCTGGTACATGGCGACACGCGCCTTCATCCAGCACTTTTCAACTCAGGTGGGGGCGATTCCCAAACACCCCAAACCTTCGGATGTTCGCCTTCCCAACCATGCGGCAGATTGGATTCGTAGCCAGCTTACGGATCTGGCCTGGCAGGAAAGAGCCCGTTGCGGCGTTGACTTTCTTCAGAGTGCCCGGGAACCCGAAGGGAGTCTGATGGCGTTGGAGAGCAACTTCCGGGCAATGACCGCGGATGATCAGTGGCGTACCGAGTTCAGCGGGAAGGAGATCTTGGGGTCCGAAAATGTGGGAGGCTGGCTGCGGAAGAACCGGGTGAGTGTTGAAGACCTTGTGGGAGCCATCGGGAGGACGCAGCGAAGCACTGGCAGCGTGCCGGAAGATCTTACCGCGCTGCACCAAATCCTCCGGCAACGAGCCGGCCTCCCTACCCCCCCACCTGCCCCCGCAGCCACTCCGGCATGATCTCCAGCGTCTCGCGGGTGCGCGCCCGGTAGTCGGCGCGGGTTTCCTCGGTGGACTCCCGACGGGGGTCGGTCTGGATCAGCGGGTCCAGCCATAGATCCGCGCGGTCCAGCATGGAGCGCAGGGGCAGGCTCTCGATACGGTCGGCCACTTCCAGCAGCTTCTCGTTGTAACGTAGCTTACAAGACTCCACGGCGAGGCACCACTGGAAGAGCCGGCCGCGCCCGTCGTAGGGCCCGTACCACCAGTCCACCCAGGTCTGGTCGGTGCCCCAGGGAATCATGGAAAATCGGTCCTCCACAGGGTTGTGGTAGAGGCGGTAGTTGTTCTGTGTGGTGTAGCCATCCCAGTGCAGGGTTCCGGCTTCTACGGCCATCACCGTCAGAAATTCGTCGATATCTACCGCCTGCTCCAACACCGTGAGCGCCGCCTCACTGGGCGCCGCATCCAACAGCAGCATCAGCTCTACGAGGTCGGTGTGATCGTCGGGATTGGGGCCTTCGTCGTACTCAAAGCTGTACTCCTCCCCGTTGTACAGGTCCACCCCGTAGGCCCCTTCGTACAGGGTGCCGTCCTTCACGTCGTACCATCGATCCAAAAAGGTGTCATCGACCGTCTCCACCCACAAGTAGAGTCCGTAATATTCTCCGTTCAAATAGACCTGCGTCCAGCCGGTTCGGGGGGCGGGTACACCCATATCGCGGAAGAGTGTGTAGGTCAGGTACTCGTGCAGGTAGGTGGGATCCTGCACCATACTGTTGAGGGTCAGGGTTTCCTGACCTGCAAGGCGCTGATCGGCAAACTCGTTCAGATCCACTTTGAAGCCGGCCTTCGCATCCAGGGTCCGCAGCGAGCCCCAGCCCCCCTTCAGGTGGATGCCCACATCCTCGAACCATACGGCTCCAAAGCCCACACTTCCGGGCACCTCCTGGTAGGGATCGATGGCAAGCTTCAGGAGGCCGTCCTCGGGGATCTTCAGGTCCACCCGACTCATCCACTTGTCCTGAAAAAGAAGCTCACCGGCGTCTTTTCCGGGCACCGGGGCATTGCCGTTGGCCCGCCCGGGGGTGGGCAGGATGCTGGTCTGCCAGCCCTCGGGGTACCAGGCCCAGGCCAGATCCCCCGGCAGCGCGCCGAGGGCCAAAAACTGGAAGCCCTCGGGGGTCTGCAGCCGCAGCCGGTCCCCGGCTCCGTCCAGACCCATCGTCACCAATAGATATTCGCCTGGCCCGATGCTCCCACTGCCTGTCCAGCTTCCCTCTCTACTCTGCATGGATACACTTGACAGGTCAATAGCCTCTGTACCCATGTTGTACAGCTCCACCCAATCCGGAGTGGAGCCGTCCGGGAGCTGGTACACACTGTCGTTGTCGGACACCACCTCGGACAGACGCAGGAGCGCCTCCCCCTCCTCCTCCCACACCACCTCCTCGGGCGCGGGCAGGGGCACATCCTCCAGCCGGATCGATGTGGACGTACAGGCGAGCAATAAAATCATAGTTCACACACAAATGGAAGACTGCTGCCCTCGCAGCCGTAGTCGTTCCAGTAGCCCACGTCGCCATAGTTGGTGGCCGCGCAGTCCTCTCCCGCGTAGTCGTTGGGCTCTCCTCCCCACCAATTGGTAAAAAGTACGGGCGAAGCATCCGTCCACTCGAAGCTGCCCTCGTTGTTCAGGTCGTGCAGCCCGATCCAGGTGGAGTCGTAAAAGAAGGAAGAGACCAGGGCATTTTCTTCGGCGTCGGCGATGGAGACCAGATGGCTTCCCATCGCCTCACAGGCGGCATTTGCCTGTGGCCATGTCCGGTATTCCGTACAGGGAAGGTAGTTTTCCGAGGCCACACAGCCCCAACACGCCGGATCACTCTCGACAAAGCCGTCGCAGTCGTTGTCCAGATCGTCGCAGACCTCGGGCTGTCCGGGGGCTACCGTCGCATCGCTATCCAGGCAGTCCCCGCCACAAAAGCTGTAGCCATCGCCATCATTGTCGCCCTCTTCGTCGGTCAGATCCGAGCAGTCATTGTCGAAGCCGTCGCAGACCTCGGTCTCCAGCGGCGAGACGGCTTCATTTGTGTCATCACAGTCCCCCCGGCAGGTCGTCACCCCGTCCCCATCTTCGTCAAAGCCTTCGTCCGCCTGCTGGTCGCAGTTATTGTCCACCCCGTCGCAGACCTCCTCCAGCCCGGCGCCGTTGCGCGGATCGTAGTCGTCGCAGTCCCCGGCACAGGGAGCACTCCCGTCTCCGTCGAGATCCCAGCCTTCGTCCACCAGATCGTCGCAGTCGTTGTCCAGACCGTCGCAGACTTCCGGCTGTCCCGGACTGCTGAAGGGGGCGTCGTCGTCACAGTCCTCGCATTGGTTGTAGCCGTCGGCATCGGCATCGGGCAGGTTGTCGCTTTGCCCATCACAATTGTTGTCGCGACCGTCGCAGACTTCCTCCGCTTCAGGATGGACCTCGGCATCGTCGTCGTTGCAGTCGCTGGGCAGCCCCAGCCAGCGGCAGCCGGCATCGGCCATCAAAAAACCATCCCCGTCCAGATCATAGCCTTCGTCGATGTCTCCATCACAGTCGTTGTCGAAGGCATCACAACGTTCAGGCGCCCCCGGGAAGGAGAGCGGGTCGGTGATACGACAGTCCTCCGCGTCGGGACTGCCATCGGCATCGGTATCGGGCGAGCAGGCAAGAAGGAGGAGCAGCCACATTCCCGCACCATAGCACTTCCGGTGCCCCTTTTGAACCGTCCACGCCGGAATGCCCGAGGCCGGCTCGCCGTGTGTCAATCCGGTGACATCCTGCCCCGAACTTTGCAGGCTGTGGTACAACCGCGCTGCCGCCGCTTTCCCACGGCGGAGAAGAGGAAGCGTGTCGGAATCCAACTATGAACCCACCCCCGAACAACAGAAGGCCTTTCGGCGCAGGGGACTGCTCCTCATCGTGCTGTGGACGGTGGCCCTGGTGGGGGTCTACGTCTTCGTCGGCAACGCCGCAATTACGGCACAGCGGGACGCCCGGACGGAGGCCATTGCCGAAACGGCCGACCGGATGGACCCGAGCAAGCCCGAATCTGGCTTGACCGAGGCCGACATTCCCGCTCCTGCCAGCGCGGTGCCGGTGAAGGCGGGTATCTATGTGGACCGTATCGTCGCGATGTCGCTTCCAGAGGTGAGCTGGACGGTGGACTTCTATCTTTGGTTTTCCTGGAACGGCAGTGCAGACTTGAACCCCGGTGCCACCTTCCAGGTGGTGGATGGCTGGATCGACAGCAAGGAGCTGGCGGAGAGCTACGACGAGGGGGACCTCCACTACCAGATGTTTCGAGTTGTAGCCACCATTACCAAATCTTTCACGGTGACCCGCTTCCCGGTGGATGATCACCTCCTCACCATCAATATCGAGAGCACGGCGCTGGAGCGTAGTGCCATGGTGTTTGTGGCCGACAAGGAAAGCTCGGGCACCAGCTCCCGCGCAAAGGTGCCGGGCTACGGGGTAGAAAAGACGGAAACGAAGCCCATTATCGAAAAACCTCACGCCTACAAGACCACGCGCGGTGACCCCCGCCTGCCAGTGGGCACCAAGTCCGTTCACTCGCAGCTCCGCTACGGGATCCATTTGGTCCGCGAAGATTGGGGGTATTTCTGGAAAATGTTCCAGGCCCTGTACATCTCCGTGGCGATCTCAATGCTGGTCTTCTTTATCAAGCCCACCGATGTGGACCCGCGCTTCGGTTTGGGCGTGGGTGCTCTGTTCGCCGCAGTCGCAAACTCCTATGTTTCTTCCTCACTGATTCCCCAGAGTGGTGTATCCACCCTCACCGACATGATCAACGGTTTGGGGGCCTTCACCATCCTTCTGACGGTCTGCCAGAGTACCATCTCCCTGTATATCTACAGTATCTTGGATGAGGAGGAGATGTCCCGCATCTTCGACCGTACCTCTTTTGTGGTCTTCGCGGGGGGCTATACCGCGGTGAATCTGATGTTGCCCCTGGCAGCCGCGCTGAATTAGAGGCGAAGGAAGCGGATCAATCGGGGGAGGAAGCCAGCAGCAGGATTGCATCCAGGCTGAGCGGTCCTCCCCCTCTACTTTCCACCCGCAGGGTGAGGGGCTCCGACGGCAGCGGGTCCGCTTCCCCATCCCCATCGGCATCGGGACGCCAGCTTGTGTTCTGGAGCTGCTCCACCCACGAGACTGCCCCTTCCTCCCCAGAAAATTGCTCAGAGGAGAGGACATTGCTGGCCCAGAGACCAGCGGCGGAGGACAGGCTCAGGCGAAGCTCGGCCCCCTCCGCCACAGCCGCCGGGAGGACTTCCAGCATCTTCCCACCCAGCTCCGTCGGGAGGACTGCTTCAAAAAACAATCCAGCCCCCGCCTGTTGGACGGCCAGGCCGCCAGACCAGACCGCTTCCGCCTCGTCGGGGGCCAGCGGACAGTCGGGGCAGTAGGCCTCCGCCTCCAACCAGAGCGGGCTTTTCCCCTCCAGAAAGGCAAAAGCTCCGTGATCCACCCAGGCGCCGGGTACGCCGGGCCTGCCGGTCTGCACATGGTAGACCGGCGCCGGGGAGCGGTGCGCCAGGTCCTGGGAAGCCCACCGGCCGCCCCGATCCTGCAAGGCCGCCACCAGCTCCTGGTTCATCTCAACCGGCACCAGCTTATCATCCGTATTGTAGACTACAAAAATCGGCAATTCTCCGCCCTCTTGCACGCGGAGCGGCGCGCTCAGGCGCGCATAGTTGGGGTACCACTCCGTCGGCAGGCCTCCTGCATCGGTGGGTGGCCCACCCAGGATGTGCTCCAGGGCCGGGGCGGCAGCGTCGTTCTGGTACCACAACAGCGGATCCACCGGCCCGCTGTCTGATACCACCGCCGCAAAGCGACCATCTGAGGCAGAAAAATGGAGGATCCCCATGCCCCCGATCGAGGTCCCCCAGCCGTAGAGCCGCCCCGCCGCGAGCTGGTTGTCGTCGAAGCCTTCCTCCAAAGCGTCGAGAATCCGGTCCAGAAATTGTG
>CAITDR010000170.1 GCA_903891165.1 uncultured Pseudomonadota bacterium | reverse complement strand
TCCCCTTCCATCGGACCCAACAGCTCTGGATCCGAACGACGAGGAGATAGAATCAGAGCTCCGTCCTCCTCTACCGGCGCCCTCCACCCCGTTCCTACCCGAGGCAGGCTGCCAGAAAATTCCTCTTCAGCCTCCTCCGCCCACCAGTGGGCCTCTATCGGTCGCACCCAATCCGACCAGCGCAGCGGTACCATCACCAGAAGCAGGAGGCCCAGCCAGCGCCCCCTTCTCATCCAGGCAGCTTCTTCCTTCTCTTCCCGATGCGGCAGACTGTGTCCAATGGCCCAGATCGTCGCCACGCCTGCCAGCACGCCCGCCGCCCCCAGCCCCAACACCCGAGCCAAAACCACGGCCAGCACCGACCCCAGCCCCCCCGCCAGGATCGACGTGACTCCCCTCTGCACGGGGTCGCCCCCAAAGGCACGGGCAAAGCCCGCCCCCGGCGCCCATAGCAGCGCGGGAACCACCACCCAAGGACCCAGCCCCGTCGGCAGCCGCCCGACCAGCTCCAGGGTGGCCCCCAACAACAGCAGCAGTCCAGGCAGCGGAGAAAGCACAGCCGCCCATAACCCGACGGCGGCGGAGACCGCGCTTTTGCGCTACGCTACCCCTATGCTCCTCTTCCTCCTTGCCTGCGACTTCTCGGCGGCCACCACCGTCAAAGAGAGCCGGACCGACAGCGGGACCGTCTCCACCGACGACAGCGACAGCCGCCCGGCCTCCGACGACAGCGATTCGCCGGTAGAAAGCCAGCCTCCTGACCCCGAAGATGTGGACGACGATGGCGACGGCAGTACGGAGCACCAGGGCGACTGCAACGACAACGATCCCTCCATCCACCCCGGTGTGGAGGATCAATGTGACGAAGTGGACGAGGACTGCGACGGCGACATCGACGAAGACGGGGGCATCGACGACTACGAGCCCAACGACGTGAACGCCCACGACTTCGGCAGCCTGGAAACCGACAAAGAACGGACCGTCACCGCGATTCTCCAGAACGATGCGGACGTGGATCGCTACCAGTTCACCATCGTCGATGACCTGTTAGATTTTTTTACGGTGACCACCACGCTCAGCAACATTCCGTCGGGAGCAAATTGGCGCTTCTCGCTGGTACGTTTGCGCAGCGATGGCAACGCTCCCTTGGGAGAAGTCAGCTCGGAAACAGGTGGGCAGACCATCACCCTGACCATGTCCGACGATGTGCTGCAGGAGGACGGCGGCGACTACGAGCTGGTGGTGGAGTCCTTGGGCGGGGCCGACTGCTCGCGCTCCTACCTGCTCTCGGTCTCTCAGTAGTCCAGACTACATCCGGCGTGCAGCCACCAGCAGCATTTCCGCCCGGAGCCGCGCGGCGGCGGCAAGCCAGCGCAGGATGGCATCCACATCTGCATCCGTACTTTGGAGCTGCTGCTGGAGCCGCTCCCGCAGCACCTCGGTGCCGGGCCTACGGGTCTGCCAGGCCCGCAGCAGTGCACGGTTTGCGGGTGCATCAAAATGATCGGGCGTTGCGATGACTGGGAGGGAGCGGATATCCATCGATGCCGTGGGTCCGCCCCTCACCGTGTGCCCATCACTCACGACCAACCAGAAGGAGCCTGCCGCACCGGCCTGCACACAGCCCACCCCCAAGGGCGGCGGGCAGCGGCTGCGCAGGCGGCGGCCCAGATCCAGCAGACTGCCGATGAGATCCCCGCGTGCAACCCCCCGAAGTCGGCGCACCAGCCGATTGTGATCCGCGGAGAGCTGATCGGCAAGCGCCCGCTGCAAGAGCACCCGGGCATCGACCGCGCTCGGGGGAGCCGTCTCCAGAAAAGCCTCGCCCAGATCGCCGAGAAAACCGTCGGGATCGACGATGCTCATCAGGCGGCCCAGCTCGGCCAGATCCTCGCCCACCCCCGCAGGCTCGGCATTGCCCAGATCCAGCAAGTGCCAGCGTCCATCCCAGACAATCATCGAGGGCATCACCAGCCCATGCGGATGCCCGGCGGCGTGCACCTGCTCCAGATCGGCGAGGACGGCGGTGACCAGGCCCGCCGCCCAGAGCGGATCCGGCGGATCCTCCAAGGGCATCAGGTCGGCCAGAGAGCAGGAGAAAGGCGAGCTTACACGGAAGGGCCATTCCTTCCCCTCCAGGCCATGGCCGGGCAGTGGGCGCCCCCAGGTGTCGGAACGGGCGGCGCGCACGAGCACACGAACCCCGGCCTCCACATCCCATCCTTCCCAGGTGGTGGTCACCCGATCCCAAGCGACCAGTCGGCCACGCCGGAAGCTGCCAAAAAGCGGCGGAACACCGGCCACAGCCGCCCGGCACTCCCGGGCCTGCCGCGCCAGCGGGTGTTCCCCCAGCTGCTTCAGCTGCCAGAGCTCGGGTTCCCGGCTTCCAAGCGCAGCTTCCAGCGCATCCTGTAGTGCGTCTACGGTGGGCACCTACTCCCGAATCTCCGCCACCCCGTTGGAGATGACCAGCGCGCCTGCGGCGTTGCGGGTCTCCAAAGCCCAGGCGGCCTTTCCCTTGGTTGTCGAAGCCTTCCAGGCCTGTACCCGCAGCTCACTGCCGTTCAGAACCGGGCTGGCAAACCGCACTGAGAGACGACTCAGGCGTCGGGCGTCGTTGTCGGCAACACCGGCCACCAGAGCAGCACCGCTCATCGCCATCGTACAAAGGCCCTGGAGGATAACACCTGGTAGACCCGCCGCTTTTGCGGTGGCCGGATCGGTGTGGATGGGGTTGTTGTCCAAGGATGCGTCGGCGTAGCGCAGCGACTGGTCGTCCGCGACGTGGATAGCGGCGCTGTAGTCGGGAGGCGGAGCTGCAGTTGGAGGCGCAGCGGGGGCGCCTTTCTCCGCTTTCTTTGTGCCTCGGATGAAGTAGGCGGTGGTGGCCTCCACCGCAGGATCGCCATCCACAAGGCAGGAGAGGCGCGATGTGACCAACAGCCCACTGCTCTTCTCCTCTACCGACACCAGCCGACCGCGCATCTGCACCAGATCCCACGGGCGAATCGGCTTTAAGAAGGTGGCATCGTGCTGACCGTGCACCAGGCGCAGCATGTCCAGGCCCAGCTCGGGGTCGGTAGCGATCTTGAAGATCAGCTCCTTCAGAAGCCGAACATGGAACATCGGGGGACAGATAGAGTCGGGGCCCTGGTAGGCCGGGCTGGAGTCGCCGGTGGCCGCAGCATAGGCAGCGGCATGGGCAGGCTCGGCAAAGGCGAAGCCGCCATCATAGATTTTTCCGATGGGATAGGTCTTTGCCTCAGATTTTTCCGATACTTCCGAGGGCGTGGCCACTGCCGCCGGGCGCGCCGAAAAATCGAAGTACATCGCGAACTTCATCACCGGACCCAGGTTGTCGGCGCTGATTTTCCCCGACATGAAGGCCTTCTGGGCGTCGATGCTCTGCTTCATCAGGCCCACGATGGTCTCGGAGTCGGTCTTCAGCGTCGCATCCGGCACACCGTTCAGCCCGGCTTCGGTGCGGGCGGTGCCCTTCTCAACGACGAGGGTGTAGGAGGGGCCATCCTTGATGGCAAAATGCAGGCGGGACCTGAACTCTGGACCGGCGCGGTCGGGCTGGAAGGCCAGCGGCAAAAGCCCGAAGGCCTCGGCCACGGGCCCGGCGTCCACCGCCTCGGCCTTGGGCTGCTCCCAGGCCAGGATCTGATCCAATTTCTCGGCGATCTCCGCCGGGGTCCACAGGTCGCTGCCCGGCTTCTCCACGCCGTCGTTCACCTTCATCTCATAGACGTGGATCCGCTGCCCCTGCACCCCGAAGACCTTCCCCGTCACCGACTTCCCAAGCTCCGAGGCCAGGAAGAGCACAATCGGGGAAATCTGCTCGGGGCGCCAGTCCTCAGCCACCATCGCCAGCTCCTCCGTCATGCGGGTTTTGGCGATAGGGGCCACACAATTGACGGTGATTCCGGCGCGTTGCAGCTCCATGGACAGCACGCGGCTCATCCCATAAATACCGGCCTTTGCCGCCGCATAGTTGGACTGGCCAAAGTTCCCGATCAGCCCGGACAGCGAGGTGGTGTTGATGATGGCCCCCCCCTGTTTTTGCAGGGCGGGAAGAGCGGCGCGGGTCACATTGTAGGTGCCCTTCAGGTGGACCTCTACCACGCTGTCCCATTGCTCATCCGTCAGGCGCGCAAAGGTACGATCCCGGATGATCCCCGCATTGTTGACAACCACATCGAGTCGTCCCCAGCGATCCAACGCGTCTGCAACCATACGACGACAGCCTTCCGCGTCGGTGACCGAGTCACGATTGGCGATGGCCTGACCGCCCATGGCCTGAATTTCGCCCACCACCTCTGCGGCTGGACCCTCGGAATTCCCGCCGCCATCGCGGCTTCCGCCCAGGTCGTTCACCACCACAGCGGCCCCTTCGCGCGCAAAAGCAAGGGCATGCGCCCGCCCGATTCCGTTCCCTGCGCCGGTGACCAGCACCACTTTTCCGCTGAAGAGGCCCATGGCAGCTCCTGACGCCGCCTGCTATCCCGCCGGGCGTACTTCCGGAAGGTGCGGCTACAACCCGGATGTGCTGCCGCGCGCTATGTTGTGGGCGTGCGCGTCGCGATCCTCTGCCGTCCCGACCTCTTTCCCACCCAGCATGGGGCGGCGGCTCGCATTGTGCGCTCCGCAGAAGCCTTGGTTGCAGCGGGCGATCAGGTGGTGGTGCTCACCGATGATCGGAACCAGTACTGGCGGGTAAGGCCCACGGGTTGGGAGGCGGTGCCCTATGGTCCCCGGTTGCGGGCCTTTCTGGAGTGGCCGCTGCTGCGGAACCAGGCGCGTGCGGAGCGCTGGTGTGCTCGGGTGGGCTATCCCCGCGAAGAGTACTTTCTCTATCGCCCGATTTTTGACCCCGCTTGGTGGAGCCGGGCGCTCTATGTGGGTCTGCGGGAGCAGATCGACGTTTTTCAGGCGGAATTCCCCGGTTTTGCCGCGCCCGCGGTGCTCGCGGGCCGACTGCTGGGCGCCAAAAGCTTTCTGTCACAGCACAATATTGAATACGACCGCCTCCGGCAGATGGCAGGTCTTGACGCGTCAATCCTTACCCGGATTCGGCGTATCGAGATCCTGTTGATGCAAGCCGTTGATCAGGTGCTCACCTGCTCGGAGGAGGATCGGCAGCGGGCGGAGGAAGCCGGGGTTTCGGAGGTGGTGGTGCTGCCGCATGGGGTGGATCTGGCCAACTACCAAGGGCAGCAGCGGGATCTCCGCAAGGACTACGGCCTTCCGCCGGGGCCGGTGCTCTTCTTCCACGGCACCCTGCACTACGCGCCCAACACTGAGGCGGTGGCCTTTCTGGCTCAGGAGCTTGTCCCTCGACTTCCGGCGGGTGCCAGCCTGCTGATCTCGGGGATGGGGGCACCCACTCAGCATGGCTCGGAGCGCCTGATTTTCACCGGTCCGGTGGAGGATCTGCCCGCCCACATCCAGGCCGCAGACCTGTGTCTCTGTCCCCTTTTTGCGGGGGGAGGCACACGGATGAAGCTGCTGGAGTACTTCGCCGGGGCCCGCGCGGTGGTGTCCACCCCGCTGGGGGCGGAGGGCTTGCCGGTCAAAAATGATCGGGAGCTGGTGATCGCGGAAAAAGCGGATTTTGTGGAGGAGACGCTCAGGCTGCTGCGGGATCCCAGCCGTCGGGAGCGTTTGGGCCGTGCTGCACGCCGCTTTGCTGCGGCGCGGGACTGGTCTGCCGTTGGAGCCAGCCTTCAAAAACTGCACCGCGGTGGGAAAGAAGACTTTGTTCCTCGTCCTTCTATCGAGGGGCACCTGCCTCCTCGGCAGCCCTCCAAGCCGCTGACCCTGCTGCTGTTGGTGAACCGGGGCTGTAACCTGCGCTGCGTCTTCTGTGATCTGTGGGACAAACCTGAAAATATGCCGCTGCCGAAGGTCCTGGAGCTGCTGACGGAGGCGCGACAGATCGGCACACGAACGCTGGTGCTTACGGGAGGAGAACCCCTCCTTCATCCCCAGCTTCCGCAGATTATCGCGGCTGCCCGCAGTCAGGGGATGGACGTGAACCTGACCAGCAATGGTACCCTTCTGGATCGCCACTACGACCGCTTGGTGCAAGCCGGGCTTCAAAGTATCTCTTTTTCTCTGGATGGCCTTCCCGAAACCCACGACCGCCTGCGCGGCCAGAAGGGGGCGTGGGCACGCACCTGGAAGGCACTGGTGCACGCCGTCCACGATAAAAAGCTGGATTGTTGCGTCTATTTTGTGGTGACGCGGGAGAATGTGCGTGAGCTGGTGCCGCTGTGGGAGCAGGTCCGCAGCCTGGGGGTGCGCTTCGACTTCTGGCCGGTGAACGACGCGCCCGACCTGTACCTGCGCAGTGCCGACGATAAGGCGGCGTGGACGGCGGCGGTGGCCCACATCGCCCGTCATGATCGGGATGTAGCTCGGCGTGCCCACTACTATGCGGAGGGACTGAACTATCATGCGGGGGAGAAGGGGCCGGTGCGCTGCCTTGGACTGGTAGACCAATATGGAGTCACCTACGACGGGAGCCTGCTACCCTGCTGTGTGTGGGGTGGCGATGGGTTGAAAGTGGGAAATGTTTTTGATACGCCTCTGTCGCAGCTCTGGTCCTCGCCGGAGGTGCAGCAGCACCGGGAGAAGTTGTACGGAGAGGGCTGCACGGCGGGTTGCTACAACCACTCCCTCTATGAATTTGCCGTTTCCACCGGGGAATCTCATCGGATTGGCGGCACAACCTCCGCAGCGGCGCCGCAGATCGGTTAGAGGTCGCCCCTGAAAAAGGGGGAACCGTGGGCTGGAGAAAAGCGAACTTCAAAGGGAAGGAAGTTTGGGTAGAGGTGGATGGAGAAGGGATCCCCGTGGCCGAAGGGGGCCGGGTGCCCATCCGCTATTCCGCCTCCGGAGGTGCAAAAATCTACCGGGCGGGCGCCGCTGGGGTGGAGCTGGCAGCAGGGAAGACGGAGGACCTTCCTGCGGGAACCAGTGCGGATGACGCTGCAGCCGCGACCACTCCCCGCCCGGAAGGCCCCGGCCGTCCTGCGGGTCGAGGCAGCGGCTTCGGCTCCGCGGGCAGCCGCACCGCCTCGCAGGCGGCGGCCGCCAAGGTGGATGCCCACAGCCGCATCGCCGCGCTCCCGCCCGAGACCATCCTCGCCTTCACCGACGGCGCCTGCAACGGCAACCCCGGTCCTGCCGGGGCGGGTCTGGTCCTGAAGCTGCCCGGCCAGCCGGTGATCGAAAAACACCGCTCCCTGGGACATGCCACCAACAACGTGGGCGAGCTGACCGGCATCCTGATGGCCCTGGAAAGCCTGGACGAGCTATCCGTCCCTTCCGACGCAAAAGTAGTGGTCTTTACAGATTCTGACTACGCGCGGGGCGTGTTGACGTTGAACTGGAAGCCCAAGGCCAACCAGGAGCTGATCAGCAAGGTCAAGCTGCTGATGCGGCGACGGCCGGCACTGCAGGTGCAGTGGCTGGCGGGGCATACCGGCATCGCGGAGAACGAACGGGCGGATGCTCTGGCGCGTAAGGGTGCCAACGGCTCCGGCCGATGATTTTGTTTCTGTGGGCCTGCGGACTCTATGCACCGGCGGCGACATCCTCCGGTGACGCCAAAGAGACGCAAGAAGCTCCGCTTCCTCCTCCTCCCACCCCTGCTGAACCGGTAGCCTTCCAGCCCGATGCGGCCCCTGCCACCGGGCCGACCATCCTCCAAAAACCGCTGCCCTGGGATGAGGAACGTGAGCGCCTGACGGTGGCCTACCGCAAGCAACACCAGGGCTACACCGGCGACAATAGCAAGATTGAACCTCGGGTCGTGGTGCTGCACTGGACCGGTGGCTCCACGGCCGCCTCCGCGTGGAACACTTTTGCGCCCACCCGTGCCGCCAACGCTCGGCCCGAGCTGGCCGCCGCCGGAGAGGTCAATGTCTCCGCCCATTTTCTGGTGGACCGCGACGGAAGTATCCAGCAATTGCTGCCCGAGGATCGGATGGCACGGCACTGCATCGGCCTGAACCACATCTCCCTCGGCATCGAGAATGTGGGATCAGCGGATCTGGGCGGAGACCCTGCCAAATGGCCGCTGACCGAGGCGCAGCTACAGGCAAACGTGGACATCATCCGCGATCTGCAACGCCGCTGGCCGATCGAGCGGGTGATCGGGCACCTGGAGTACCGGAAAATGGAGGGGACCAGCTACTTTCTGGAGCTGGACCCCAACTATCGCACCGGAAAGCCTGATCCGGGCGCCACCTTTGTGGCGGCGGTCCGAAAAAAGCTGGAAGGAACCGGGATCAGCGGTCCCTAAGCCTGCCTCAGTTGTTCTCGGCCCCGGCGGCAATCCAACCCTCGACCAACGCCAGCCTCTCCGCTTCCAGCAGCACACCCGAGGGTGGCATCGGATCGTCGGTGATGCGGCTGTCTTCGGTCAGCTTCATGTACAGATAGCTGCCTGCAGGATTACCGGCTTCTACCCGCATAAATTCCGCAACCTGCTCACTGGGAACGCCCACCAACTCGGTGTAGCTGGTGGCCGCATCCGGGAGGCTCAGCCCCCCGGCGCCGCCCGCCGCGTGGCAGGTGCTGAAGGCACAGGACTTAGAGAAGACCTCGGCCTGCACATTGGTAAAAGTAGGCTCCAACGCGGGAGTTCCCCCCGAGTCCGAGTCTTTGCTTTCCGACGCCGTACAGGCCAGGATCAGAGCGACCAACATGACTAGTCCGCATCCTCGGACATCAGCATCTGCTCGGCGGCGGTCTGAACGCGCGCAAAGAGATCTTCGTCTTCGATCTCGGAGAAAATCTCACCGCCGTCCTCATCCTGCTCGTAGCGGAAGATGAAGATCTCGGTGGCGGCTTCGGGATCCTCGTCCTCGGTAGCCGGGGTGAGCAGGGCAAAGTCCTGCTCGTCCAGCTGCACGACCGTCAGGAAGCGGAATTCCTTCTCGTTGCCATCGGCATCAGAGAGGACAACGATATCGTCCTCGTCCAGATCCTCTTCGTTCTCCCACTCCTCGCCCTCTTCATGGGCGTGATCGTGGTCGTGATCGTGCTCTTCGTCGTGCTTGTTGCCGGCCATGGGGCCTCCCTGAAGGCGCCCGCCCTAACCAGCGGGCGCGCCATCCGCACCGATCAGCCCTTCCTCTTTTCAAAATCGCGCATGAAGGCCACCAGCACCTCCACACTCGCGGGCTCCAGCGCGTTGTACATGCTGGCGCGGATGCCGCCCACCGAACGATGGCCCTTCAGTCCGTCCATGTCCGCCGCTTTGGCTTCCTTGACAAAAAGCTCCTCCAACTCCTCGGAGGGAAGCCGCCAGGTGACGTTCATCCAGGAGCGGCTGTCCTTCGCCGCATGGGGCTTCCAGAAGCTGCTGCGATCCAGCTCGGTATAGAGCAGCTCCTGCTTCCGACGGTTCCGGGCAATCATACCCTCCAGACCGCCGTTGTTTTCTACCCAATTGAACATTCGTTCAAGCACAAAAATACCGAAGCAATTCGGTGTATTATAGAGCGAGGGCTCCTTGGACTGAACCGCATAGTCCAACATCGCCGGCAGACCGGACGGAACACGGGACAGAGCCCAGGGCGACAGGATCACCATGGTCACCCCGGAAGGCCCCAAATTCTTCTGTGCGCCGGCGTAGATGAGCTGGTGTTTGGCGGCCTCTAACGGCACCCCGGCGATGTCTGAGGACATATCCGCCACCAGCGGCTTGCCATGGGAGTCGGGGGTGTGGTGGTACTCGGTCCCATAGATGGTATTGTTGGTGGTGTAGTGCAGATACACCGCCTCAGAGCGCACCTGATAGGCGCCGTTTTGGGGGACAGAGCGAAAATTGTTGGGGGCATCGGTCCAGATGCCCTTCGCATCGCCGACCTTTTTGCCCTCTTCAAGCGCCTTCTTGGCCCAGGTTCCGGTCACCAGGTAGTCCGCGGCTTCCCCCGGACGAAGGAGGTTCAACGCCGTCATATAGAACTGAAGCGAGGCACCGCCCTGGAGAAAAAGTACCGTGTAGTCGTCGGGAACGGAGAGCACACGCTTCACCCGCGCCACCGCGGAGTCCACCACCCCCTGGAAGGCCTTGGAACGGTGGGAAAGCTCCAGAAGACCCAGGCCGGTATTCTGGAAATTGGGAAGGGACTGCTGGACTTCTTCCACGACTGAGAGCGGAAGTACAGCGGGACCAGCACCGAAGTTGTGCAGACGATGTGCGGGCAAGGAGCCTCCAGAGGAAGCCCCCTCTTATCACGCCCCGCCGCTTCGCACCTGGGACACCGCATAGATGTGGGCGGACTCGGCCAGTTTTGCCAGGGTCTCAGCAGACAGCTCGCCCACGATGGCAATGCGCGCACAGGCCGCCTCGCCGCCGGAGAAGACGATGTTCTGCATATCTTCCACGTTGATACTGGCTTCTCGCAGCACGTCGAGGATGCTGGCGAGGACTCCGACCCGGTCGGCATGGCGGATCACCAGCCGATGGGTGGCTGGGGTCCGCGTCGCAAGGTTCACACAGTTCGGGATCGCGGATCCCGCAACGTAGGCCTCCACAATTTCCACCACACCTTCGCCCACTGCCTCCTCGGACTGGTCGGTAGATGCCCCGATATGGTGGGTACCGTAGACCGAAGGCTGGTCGAGAATGGGATCCTCAAAGGTGCCCTGGGCGGCGGAGGGTTCTTTCGCAAAAACATCGAGACCCACACGGAGCTTTTTGCTCTCAATGGCACGCAGAAGGGCAGGCTCGTCCACCACTTCGGCCCGCGCCGTGTTGATGAAGAAGGCCCCATTCTTCATCGCTGCAAAAATCTTCTCTCCCACCAGCCCGCGGGTCGCAGTCGCAAGGGCAAGGTGTACGCTGACCACGTCGGCCTCGTGCACCGCGGCCTCCGGCGAACCTACCCAGGTCACGCCCAGATTTTCAGCCGCTGCCGGGCTTAAGGAGCGCGACCACGCGGTAATGTGCATGCCCATGGCCTTGGCACGACGGATCACCTCGCTGCCGATCTGCCCCACGCCCAGAATCGCGAGCTTCCGCCCAAAAAGTCCGCGCGCAACTCCAAAGTTCTTCTTGTCCCACCGATGTTCCCGAAGGGCGGCAACATTGTCGGCGATCCGACGGTCCAGGTTGATCATATGGCCGATGGCCAGCTCTGCTACCGCAATGGCATTCCTTCCAGGACAATTCGCCACATAGATACCCCGTCGAGAGGCCGCCGCCAGATCGATGGTGTTGACGCCGGCCCCCGCACGGATGACCAGCGCGAGGTTGCGCCCGGCCTCCATATCTGCGGAAGTAACCTTGGTACTCCTCACAATCAGAACCTCGGGATCCAACTCCCGAATCCGTGTGGTAAGGACCGCATCCTTTGCGCTTGTATCCACAATCACCTGACCCAGCGCCCCCAGGCGAGGGGCCACGGCAGGGGCCAGCTTGTCCGCGATGAGAATGCGCATGAGAACCTCCAGGAGGCGACATCCTACACCTTCCCTCCCCATATGGGTTAACCGCCGCCGATGCAGCCGCTCTGGTACGCCGGCCATACCCAGACTCCCACCCACCCACGCGTGGTGGCAATCGGGAATTTTGATGGGGTACACCTGGGACATCAGACGGTGCTTGGTATTGCAAAGCAAGCCGCATCCGAACGAGGGCTGCCGCTGGCCGTGACCACCTTTGATCCGGCCCCCACCGCTGTGCTGGCGCCCGAGCGGCACCAGCCCCGGATCTGCACCCTGGCCGACCGGATTGCATTGTTGCACGCCGTCGGGGTGGATGAGGTAATCGTCGAGGAGTTTACACCTACTTTTGCGGCGATTTCCGCGGAGAGTTTCGGAAAGGAGCTGCTGGTGCATCGACTGATGACCCAGGTGCTGGTGGTCGGGCACGACTTCCGCTTCGGGCAGGCGCGGCAGGGGAATGCCCAGCGGCTGCGGCAGTGGTGTCCGGAGCTGGAGGTGCTGGAAGTGGAGGCTCTCAGCCAGAATGGGGTGGTTTCCTCTTCCCGGATCCGTAAGCTGGTTGCTGCGGGAAAGGTGGAGGAGGCCGCGATGCTTCTTGGACGGCCCCACTGGCTTCGGGGTCGGGTGGTACAAGGAGATATGCGCGGACGCACCCTGGGATTTCCCACGGCAAACCTGCAATCAGAGGTAGAGCTGCTCCCCGGCTTCGGTGTCTACGCCACCCGGGTGGAGGTCGATGGCCAGCTTCATCCCGCAGTCACCAATATCGGCATCCGACCCACATTTTCAGCCACAAAGCTCTCGGTGGAGAGCCACCTGCTGGACTTTCAGGGCGATCTCTATGGGAAGGCCCTCCGGGTAGAGCTGATCGCAAAAATCCGCGAAGAACAAAAGTTTTCTGGGGTAGACGCCCTGGTGGCACAGATCCGCCAGGACATCGCCGTGGCGCGGGAGCGGCTGTGGTCGTAGACGGAAGTACCCGCGTTTTTGCGCTGGTGGGTCATCCGGTGAAGCGCTCCCTGTCGCCGGCCATGCACAACGAGCTGTTCCGTCGGCGCGGGGTGAACGCAATCTATGTAGCCTTGGAAGTGGATCCTTCGGCGGCTGAGTCCGTGCCTGCGGCGGTGCGCACCCTCGGATTGGGGGGGGTCAACCTGACCGTGCCCTTCAAAGAGCGGGTCATCCCGCTGTTGGATGAGCTGCACCCCGGTGCGGCCGCTGCGGGTGCGGTAAACGTCGTGGTCAACCGCTCAGGAAGGTTGATCGGTCACAACACCGACGGGGAGGGCTATGTCCGTGCACTGGTAGAAGAGATGGGGGTGGGGCCAGAAGGCCAGGATGTAGGCATTCTTGGCGCCGGTGGCACCGGAAGAGCCGTCGCGGCAGCAGTGGGCGCGCGTGGCGCCCGATCGGTCACCCTCTACAATCGGACCCTGGACCGTGCAGAGCGTGCAGTTGCAGCGCTGCGCGGCGGCTTTCCCGCTACCCATTTTGAGGCAAGACCCCTGGAACCGGGGGCCTTCGATCAAGCGCACCAGCTGGTGGTCAACTGCACGGCCGCCGCCGCTGGCGAGGTGGTGCAGGCGCTGCCCATCGAGCAGCTCCGGCCCGGAAGTATCTGGACCGACGCAAATTATTACCTCGCCGACCCTCCCCAGCTTGCCGCCTGCGCGGCGCGGGGAATCCGGGTACAGCGGGGCATCGGCATGTTGATGCACCAGGGTGCCCTCTCCTTCACCCTCTTCACCGGGGCGCCTGTGGGGGTAGAGGCGATCCGGGGTGTCCTTGACATCGGAGGTTGGTAGTGCGCCTCACATTTGTAGCCGGTCCCCTGAATGTAGGCCCCTTCGAGCTGCAGGACGGTCCCAATCTGGTGGGCCGCGACCTCATCTGTCGGGTCCACCTGCCCGGAAGGCAGGTTTCCCGCCAACATGCGGTCGTTCATGTGGAGAAAGGGCGGGTGCGGATCGAAGATACCGGCACCCCCAATGCGCTCTTGGATGGTGCAGGAAAAAGGACGACCTATCTGGTGATGCAGGATGGCGACCGGGTCCAGATCGGCGAGTACGTCCTGCAGCTGGAAGACGAGGAGCTGGAGCTGGAGGAGGAAGAACGCACCAATACGCGCTCTTCACGACGTCCCGCCCCCCCACCCCGCCCTCAATACAGTACCAACAATGGTACCTTTCCTACGCTCCTCCCCATCCCTCCGGAGCCGGAAACGGAGACCGAGCTGTCCCTGGACGAGGAGCCCGAGCCCGAGCTGTCGCTGGATACGGAGCACACCTCCACCCACAGCAGCCGCCCGGCCACGCCGCCCCCCCGCCCCAACCTCGCTCTCCCGCGCAACCTCCCGCGTCCTACGCCCACGCCGCCTCCCGCTGCAGCACCCGCAAGGGTCGCGGCCGCCCCTGCTGCGGCAGTAAAGGCCCCTGCACCGCCGGTCCGTGTTGCCCCCCCCGTCGTCTCTGATCCAGCGGTTGCCTCCGCTACGCCCGATAGTTCTGCGGCAGCAATGGTTCCTGCTTCACCCATCGTCTCCGCTGTGGTACCTGCCGCTGCTCCCCCCGTCGCCGCACCGATGGGCCCCGAAACGCCGGCCCCCACACCGCCGGTCCACGCATCACCGGCCATCACCCCGGCACCCAGGCCCCCCGCGCCCGTCGTCTCCTCCTCGGTGTTGGAAGCCGCCTCCCCCCCCCCCAAACCGGCATCGAACCCGCCGAAAGCCGGCTCACCCCTGCCGATTGCTGCGCCGGGTATCATGCCTGGCCCCCGTGTCGGTATCCGCCCGCCTCCGGGAGCCGCCCGCGCCCCCAGTCCGGTGCTCGTTCCCACCCCGCTACCGCCTCCGATAGCTGCCGCTCCGCCTCCCCAACCGGCGGCTCCTGTGCTGCGCCCCTCGGCAAAAACTTCCTTTCCCCCTACTCCACTGCCCCCCAACCCCAGTGCCGAGCGACTGCCCGCCACCCCCTCCATGAGTGGCCCGGCCCGCGCCCCAGTCGCAGACCCAACCGGCGAACCGGAAAGTTCAGGAACATCGTGGACAACTCCCCCATCGGATAGCCTGCGCCCGGCGGTGGCCCGGCTGGTCCCGCGTCCCACCACCCGGGGCGAGCGCCCTGCCGCCAAACCCGGCCCCGCAACCACGCCGAATCCCGAAGCTCACCATGAAGAAGAGCCGCAAGACTCTGGGATTCCCTGGCTCCTCCAGCTGATTTCCGGCCTGGCGTTGATCCTGGGCCTGTGGCTGGCCACTCCCGGCGGCGGATCGCTGGCCCTGGTCAATAGTGCCTACGAGGGGAGCAAGAAAATCTCGGCGGAGCACGCCGAGGCCGTCCTCGTGGGACTGGCGGAAACAAATGCAGTACGCTTACGACAGGGTTTGGTTGCGTCGGTGGACCCCTTCGACAATATGCCGGGGGTGCAGCAGGTCTATGTGGTGGACGCCTCGCGACGGATTCTGGTGCCGGAGTCCGAAAAGGGTACGCCCTTTTCGGTAGCGGAAAATTATCTTGAAAAGCCGATCCGTTCCGAAGGAAAAACCTTGGGCTATATCGAGCTGGCCTATGACAACGAGGTGCTGGTGCACCGCGCGTGGTCGCCGCTGCTCTACGGACTCTTGGCGCTGACCGTGGCCGGGCTGGGCAGCTGTGTGATGGTGCTGGTGGGCTGGCTGCTGTTGGTGCGCCCGTGGATGCGCCTTGCAGAGGCACTAGAGTCAGGGGGAAGCCTACCTTCCTCCAATGGTTTCCGGCCTATGGAACGGGTGAATGGTTGGCTACGGCGGCATCGGTAGGCCGCACCACGCCGTCAGATGCCGAACCCGGAAAAGAGCGTTAGAACAGGCACGGAGTCCGGAAAAATGCAGTTCCTCGATACCCTGCGTGAGCGCGGCTTTGTCCACCAGATCACCGACGAGGTTGCGCTGCATAAGGCGCTGTATGGCGGCCCCATGGTCTTCTACTGTGGCTTCGATCCTACAGCTTCAAGCCTGCATATCGGCAGTCTGCTGCAGTTGATGTTGATGGGGCACCTGGTGCGCGCCGGGCACTCCGCCATCGGGGTGGTGGGAGGCGGCACCGGCATGGTCGGCGATCCCTCGGGGCGGGATAGCACCCGCGACATTTTGACGCCGGAGCGTATCAAGGAGAACATGTTTGGGATCAGCGCCCAGATTCGGCGCTTCTGTCCCGATGCCGAAGTGATCGACAACGGCGAGTGGCTCCTATCACTCAAATACGTTGAGTTTTTGCGGGATATTGGAAAGCATTTTTCCGTAAACCGGATGCTAACGGCTGACTCTGTACGCAATCGCCTGGAGCGCGATCAGGGGCTGTCCTTTATCGAATTCAACTATGTATTGCTGCAATCCTTCGATTTTCTCGAACTATATCGGCGCTACGGCTGCCGCCTGCAGATCGGCGGGCAGGACCAGTGGTTCAACATCCTGATGGGAACCGAGCTGATCCGCCGCATGGAAGGTGTGGACAGCTGGGGAATCACCACTCCCCTGCTTGCGACGGCAAGCGGCGCAAAGATGGGGAAGACCGCGGCAGGTGCGGTGTGGTTGGATGCGTCCCGCACCTCCGCCTACGACTACTACCAGTACTGGTACAATGTGGACGACCGGGATGTGGGGCGCTTTCTGAAGCTCTACACCTGGTTGCCAATTCCAGAGATCCAAGAGCTGGAAGCTGGGGACTTCCGGGTGGCCAAACACCGGCTCGCTTACGAGACCACGCTGATCGCCCATGGCGAAAGTCATGCCGCCGATGTGCAGCAGACCATCTACGCCACCTTTGGAAAACCAGGAGAGAAGAAGGTTTTTTCGGTGGCAGAAGAGACTCCCACCTGGGCAACCGTCTTTCCGGTGTCGGTGCTGGATGCTCTCGTCGGCAGCGGGCTCTGTAAGTCCAAGTCAGAGGCACGGCAAAAGCTCAAGGAAGCTGCCGTAAAAATCGGAGCGGATCGTGCGGATTTCTCCGATGAGAAGGCGCTGCTGGAGGAGCCCACCATCCTGTGGGTGGGCAAGAAAAACGTCCGGAACATCATCTCGTTGGAAGGAGTAGCTGCGTGAGCAGTGGGGATGCACTCTTTCAGTGGTTTGAGCGCTTTCACGGTCCTATTTGGGGAGATGTACTGGATGCCGGAACAGGGGATCACTCCCTGGGCTGGCTCCAGAGCCTCTCCCCCCGTGCGCTGACTGCCGTTACCGTAGAAGCCTGGCGGATGGCGGGGCTGCAGCACATCGCGCCCAAAGCTGAGCTGTTGCTGGGCCAGTGGACCGACCCCTCGCTTCTCCATGATCGCAGCTTTGACGTTGTGTTATTGGACTATGTGATCGGTGCGGTGGACGGACACGCGCCCTACTTCCAATACGGTCTCCTGGAGCGCATCCGGCCGCATCTGCGTCCCGATGGCCGGCTCTACCTGGTCGGCATGGAGCCGCCGCCTTCCGATGGCAGCGAGCTGGACGAGATCCACCGGCTGCGCGACGCCTGTATCCTTCTGGCCGGGCATCGCTGCTATCGGGAATATCCCCGAGAGATCGTGGTGAAGTGGCTTGAGCTTGCCGGCTACACCCTGCTGGACTGCCAGAGCCTGCCCAACCGCCTCGGAGCGCGCTACATCCACGGACAGCTGGACGTGGCCAAGCGGAAATTGCCCCTCCTTCGTGACAAAGCTCTGGCGGAGCAGCTTGGGCGGGTCATCGAGGATTTGCGCGGCCGGGCGCTGGCGCGGGGCGAACGCAGCTTTGGTGCCGACTGGGTCATCGCGGCCGCCCCCAACGCAAAAGGATCGTCAACGGCGGGAAGCCGGGCCGGATCAGCATCAATCGGTTAAGAGGAGGGGCGGAGGTTGGATGCTTGATCGTGCGCGTCGGCTGTTGAGCTGGGCCCCCCCGGCAGCGGGGGAGGAGGCTCCACCTCTTTCGCTGACTGCAGACGAAGGAACCTGGATCAAGCTCCCGGATTTCAAGACCCACCTGAATGTGGTCCTGATCTTTTTTCGCCGACCCGATGGCGAGATCACCGAAGGCTACCTGCGTCAGGTCCAGGCCTCCCTGGGGCGCTTTCAGGAGCTGGAAACTGCTGTTTTCGGGGTGAGCACCCTCCGAACCGACCAATTGCGCGCCGCACGCACCCGGCTGGGCTTGGAGTATTTCCTGCTCTACGACCCCCTCGCCTGGGAATCGCGCGCCTTCCGGGCTTCCGGGCGACTGCGGCCCTTCTGCAAGGACACGGTTGTGGTGGTGGGCAAGGATGGAAAGATCCTCTCCGCCGAACGTGGTTTTGCCGATCCAGAGTCGCTGCTGGCCACGCTGGCCCGGGCCGAAAACAAAGCGGTTCCTCCTCCCCCTCAAAAAGCAGCTCCTGAAGAGGAGAACCTGCGCACCCCCGGGCGCAAGCCTGCCGACGTGGTGGACATCGACTCCAAGCAGGCCTTGGCCATGCTGAGGGAGAAGGACAGCCCCTATTTATTGGTGGACGTCCGCACCCGCGGCGAGCTGGAGCGCGAGCACGCCCCGCAGGTACGGCACCATATCCCCGTGGATGAGCTTCCCCACCGCTACGCGGAGCTGGGGCAGACCACCCACATCATTTTTGTCTGTCAGGGGGGTGGCCGCAGCGCGGCTGCCGCCGAGTTTATGACCAGCATCGGAGCCTCCCACATCTACAATGTGGCGGGGGGTATGTCGCAGTGGGAGGGCCCCAAGCAGTCCGGCCCTCTGGTAAAGGGGTAGCCTATGGAAGCCAAGAAGACCGCCGTCTGTCCCTTCTGCAAGGGAACGATCTCCAAAGATTTGGAGCGTTACGGAGGCAATTGCCCCCACTGCCTACTGGAAGTGCCTGGCGATGACGCTCCCACCGATCCCGGCCTGGAGCTTCAAAAGCAACAGGCCCAGGAAGAGGAGATCAAGGTCAAAAAGCACAAACGCGGCAATTGGCTGATCGGTGCCGTCGCTTTTTGCGCGTTTGTTTTCGCGATCTCCGGCGGTGCCTGGTGGTACTCCGCGTCGCAGGAGTCCATGTACTACGACCCTCAGGTCTACTTCCAAGTACCGCTGGAAGAGATCAACATCGCGGACTTTTTGAGGGAAGCAGAAGCGGCAGAGGCCCAGGCCAAAGTCGACGCTGCGGCCAAGGCGGCTGCTCAGGCCAGAAATGGCAGCGGCTCTGGCAATGGGGGTCGGAACATCAATGCCGGGAGCGTGGCTGCCACCGGAAATGGTGGAGAGCTATCTATGGGTGGCGACCCCAACGGCACGCAGGGTGGCAGTCGTCCGGTAGGAATCCGCAATGGCGGCGGAGGTACCGCGACAACCCCCGACGTCAAGGGTCCGGATGGTGCGATTGCCTCTGCTGGGGGAATGGCGACCGCCCGATCCGGGCTTTCAAACAACTCTGATGTGTTGTCTGATCCCGCAGAAATTCAAGCGATGGTGACGCGAGCACTGAAGATTTACAAAAATCAACTCATCAACTGCTATGTCCAACGCCAGAAGACCGTCAGTGATCTGCGCGGCACATGGACCATCAGCTTCACCATCCAACAAGATGGAAGTGTCAAGGGTGCACGCGCCAAGGAGGCCAAAAACCGGGATCCCGAAGTGGATCAGTGTATGGCCCGGAACATGGCCGCCTGGCGTTTCGAGCCCATCGCCAAGGACTTCCCCGTCAATGCCAGCTACAACCTGACCCCTGGGATCTAAGTCCAGCTGGGTCAGGCAGCCCGGCGGCGGCGCAGGGCCACCATACCTACCACGACGCCCAGCAGTCCTGCGCCTCCTCCCACCGCACTATTGCAGCCTTCGGCCGCGGGTTCTTCACCAAAAGTGAAGACACAGCGGCTGATGGGGTAGAGAATGTCGGCCGTCACATAGAGGTAGTACTCCTTGCCCTCTTCCAAGGCCAGCGGCGCCCCACTTTCCGGGTAGACCTGGAACATCCCTTCGGGTACCTGACCGTAGACCACCGTTTCCGAGCGCACCGGCGATCCATCGGCAGGCAGATCCACACGCCAGAGTGTACCCTCGGGAAGATCGAGGTTGGGAGGCACGGTCGGCGAGTCAGCATCGGCCTCCATCACGTAGATGTAGCGTGCCCGGCCCGGCAACCAGCGTAGGGTGCCATCGGGAGCGACGCCCTCTTCGGCGGAACAGACTTCCGGCCGATAGAGGCGCTGTTCGTCCAAGGGCCCGGCGCCATAGGTGTCGCCTGCGAAGTCGGCTTTGTTCAGACCGCGTAGCGCCGCCTCGGCCTCAAAGAAGGCGATCATCCGCTGCGGATCGGTGGAAGGAATGATCGAGAGGTTCGGGTTTTCGGGAGAAGATCTTGAAAAACCGTTATTTTCTTCCGGGGGGAAGGTACCAAAGCCGATGGTGGGAATCCAGCCGGCGGCCATGGCAATGCCCCGGTCGTTGAACTGGTTGGCCATGTTCCCGTTGAAGTCGGTATCAAAAACTGCAGCTCCTTCCGGTGCCTTTGCGGAGTGGCAACAGTCACAGGAAGCCGCGGAGACCTGGTCGCGCACCCAGTCCAGGTCGGCGACGTAGGCGCTATCCTCCATGCGAGGATCCACGGCCGCAGACAGGGCATTTCCGGGAGCGGGACCGTAGGGACGCTGCCGACGGATGATGTCGCAGTCCGCATAGTCCGAGAAATTCCGCCCCTCTTCCGTAACGCCAGATACAAGTTGCCAGGTACAGACCTGACCGCCTTCGGAAAGCCCCTCCGGCTCGCCTTCGATAGGATCCATGCACACTTTTTCGGGCTGGGGCCAGGGGTCGCTCAGCACCACAATTTCATCGCTGCCAGCGCAGTTCGCGGCAGGCTGCCAGTAGCCGCGCGCAAAAGTCTCGCAGCCGAAGCGATTGCTGCCGCATTTGCTGGCGTCGTCCCCCTCCACCGTCGCCCGGATCTGCACACCATCCTGCTCAAAAATGCAGTATCCCAGTACCTCTTCCACCCCGCAAGCCTCGCCTGCCGCAAAGGAAGTCTCCAGATCTTTGCAGTCCGCCTCTGCAAAAGCTGCTTCTGCCTCAAAATACTCCCGACATTCCTGAGCACCAGAAAATGGACTCTTGTAGGCACAACTGCCGATAGAATCTCCCTTAAGGACCGGAGCCTGATCGGTAGCACAGGAGAGGAGAAGGAGCAGGATCATAGAACCTCGACAGATGGACTGTGGCAGACGATAGATTATCACGATATTCACTCTATAGAAAACGACAAGGTATCGGGGCTACGAAAAGCGGATGGCACGGAAACTCGGCGATCGGAATCGCGACTTCGAAAAAAAGAGGGAGCAGATCCTGGATGTCCTGGAGCAGCGGGTGATCCGGGAGGACGGTCATCGGCTCTCCATGAACGAGATGGCGCAGGCCGCTGACGTGAGCCTGTCCACCCTGCGGCACCACCTGGGGAGTCGGGAGGAGCTCCTGACGCTGCTGCTGGAGCGCCAGGGAAGCCGAGGGGCGCGCTACCTGGCTGCGGTCACCGCCGAGCCCACCACGGGGCTAGAGGAGTCCCTGCGTCATACCCTGCATCAGGTGGTGATTGGCCTGGAACACGGCCTCGCGGAGACCCTGGCCCACGGACTCTCCGTTGGTTTGCGGGATCCCATGGTCGGTCCTGCATTCCTCAACAATCTCCTGGAGCCTATTCTCCAAAGCCTGGAGATCCGCCTTGGCCACCATCTCCGCCGGGGGGAGCTGATTCCCGCCGATCTGCGGGTGGCGGCGCTCGGTCTGGCCAGCCCTGTCGTGCTGGGTGCACTCCACCAACGTGGACTGTGCGGAGATCGGGTGCGTCCGCTGTCACTGCACTACCTGGTGGATGTGCAGGTCACACAATTTATCCGGGCCTACGCCGCCGCTCCCGAAGCCGCCTCCTGATCAGCGCCCCAGGCTCTGGCGTACAGTCGGGGCCAGAACCTGCGCCAAAGCCAAAGCACCCTCGGCGGAAGGGTGGAGGACATCCGAAAACAGCTGGCCACGGGGAAGAGGTCCGAGCGCGGTGGCAGGATCAACCACCGTTGCTCCCTGCACTGCGCGGATGAGGTCGTCGGCTTCCAAAGGCGCTCGAATGGGCAGAGGATCCAGAGCAAGGGAGCGGCGCCAGTGCGACAATGCCTCGTCCTTCCTCCCCTCTCGGACCGCCTGCTGGGCTGCCAGCCACTCGGAAAGAGAGCCCTGCCCGCAGGCCGTCTCCACCGCTGTCCGGTCCAGCTCCTGCTGGCGCAGCAACGCCGAACAATGGCTTGAGTCGCCCTCCACCAACACCCCCGTCGGAGGGGCATCAAAGTTTCGGAGCATGGTCGAAAGAATGACCGGTGCTGGACTTTGATCCACCGCATCTTTTAATGCCTGGGCGTAGAGATCCAGCACCTGCGCGCGGGCATCCAGTGCCGTCCGATCGGCGGTGACCAGAAGGCGCGACGCCGAAGTCATCCCGCTGGTATCGGGAGGTACTGGCAGCACGAGGTGCTTCACGGTCAGGTAGATCCAGGATCTTCCCGTCAAGGCATAGAAGGGCAGCTGCCAAAGGGGGGCCGCATAGACCCCGCCCATAAACACTACCTGCGCAAAGTCATTGTGGCCCTCATACAGCAATACTCGATCCGCCTGCACCGGTGCCAGTTCACCAAGAATCTTGGCCACTCCACCCATACTCTGGCCCGGGCTCCCCAGGTTCAGCACCTCTACATCGGGAAGTAATTCTGCCAAACGGGTCGGAAAATCAGAAATGGTTCCCGGTCCCGGCCCCCGCCGCACCGAGGAGCCGCCCAGCACCACCAGCCGGGGGCGCGCTCCTTTCCGGGGAATCTGCACGTCCAACCGGTGATCCCGCTGGTGCGCTAGCAGCAGTTGATCGCCCCGCTGCTCGATGTGGGCCGTCCCCACCAGCACCAACTGCACCGGAAGCGGGGGCTCCCCAAAGCGCAGGTGGGCAAAAAGCTCGATCCCCCCCACTAGAAGCAGGGCAACGATCAGACCCCAAAGCGGACGGAGCCAGCGCCTAATTGAACACCATCACCGCACAGAAGAGCACATATTTCCCCTGGAAGTAGGTCATCTGCGGCGAGGTGCAGCTGTTGTAGCCGAAGGGATCTTGCTCTTCCGGGTAGATCTGCTCGCTGCTCTTGAAGCTGGCATCTTCGTTCAGGTGCACCACCCAGGGCGGTCCCCCTCCCCCTCTGTTTTGGGCATAGAGACGGAAGTCGTCGTCCGAGGCCACACAGGCCGGAACATTTACAAAGTCGTATTCCAGGTCCGTGTCGGCGAAGGTGCCATCGCCGTTGCCCTTGGCGGCCCGGATGGTGGTGCCCTGGTATGTAAAAAAGAGCCACTCCTGATCCCCGCGCCAGCACACCGAGGGGTCAGCCGCCAGCTCGCGGGAGTAGACCAGACCATCCTCCACGATCGTTTCCCCGTCCCAAGAGCCCGAGAAAATTTCGTGCTCACCCGGTAATGTAGCTGGATCTCCCTCCACATCGGTACCAAACCAATGCGCTTGAAACAGACCGTCAGGACGCAGGCGTAGGCCTCCATCCACCGTCCAGCGCCGGGTGGCCTCAGAGATACGGAAACGTTGGCTTCCCCAGGTCTCAAGATCGGCGGTAACAAGCGACAAAAGAGAAGGTTGTTCCAGGAGGACGGTGTCGTTCTCGATGTACTGGATGACGCCGGTCAGGATCAGACCGTCGGGGGTGGGCAAGAGGTCGAAGGAGGAAAATCCATAGGCGATATGCCTTGGATCAGGATCCCAATTTACACCATCCGTGGATGTCGCCATTCGAACGTCCCAGATCCCTCCCGGCACGGATTCAGGGAACATCCGCGGGGCAATGGGCCCAGGGTCGGTCCACCAGTCGGGATTGTCGCTCCAGGGATAGGGCTTGGTTTCCGGCTGGGAATCCCCACTTTCCTTGATCACTTCCGACTCGCCACTCTCATCGGGGGTCTGACAGGCGAGGAGCAGAAAAAGCATGGGGGGCCTCCACTCTCAGTATAGCGCACCGGCTTCGACCTTCGGCAAAAACCGCGCTATGATGTCGTCATGGCCGAAGAAGATCAGCTCCCCAAACCCAACAAGGGTATCCTCGCGGAATTCTGGGACTTTATCCTTCATGAGAAGGTATGGTGGATGACGCCGCTGGTCGTCTTCCTCCTGATCATGGTGGGCTTCATCCTGTTTGTGGAGGCCAGCCCGGTGCTTCCCTTCATCTACGCGCTGTGATGCATCTGCGTTTGCCACTCGGCATCGCGTTGGCAAGTATGCTCGCGTGTAGCGGCACCGGCGGAAAGACCGAGGATAGTGCAGGGAATCCTGACCAGGATGTACGTGGGCTTTACGCGCTGAGCTGGAGTGAGGTCTATACGCTCCGGCTGGACATCGGCGGGGCGGTGCAGGAGCAGCAGACCGACGGTGAGACCGGAATTGTGACCTTCAACGCGCCGGATGGCAGCCCGTTGGAGGTGGATCTCGCGACCTTCTGCGCCGATGCCGCTGTGGTCTGCCCCTCCGAGGTATTGCCCGATCGCGTCGCCATCGACCAGGACGACCCGCTGGTGGTGCAGGATGTACACAGCCTGCGGCTGTGGGATCCCGACGATCCCAGCGTGGTGCGTTCCGGATTGGTCCGCCACGATACCGACGAATTCCTCTTCGCCTTAGAGGGTGAAGGCAATGGAGATAGCAGCTGTGGTGCGCTGGCCCTGTCGCTGGCGGGCGGAACCTTCCAACCGGGCGACGACTCCGGCGTCGAGCGCGGCATTGCCGACGGCAAGGTGGCCGTCGGCTGGCTGGGAATTTGCGCATGGGAAGGTCTGGCCGTGGCGGCCACCCTGTCCATGGAGACCACCTACACTGGCACCTGGGAAGCCGAACTCCCCTGATTTACCTTCCGTAATCAGAAGCTGATGACGCCCGAGAGCATGGCAGTGTGGTTCACAGGATGATCCACCTCGTCCATCAGGGTGGTGGTCCATGCCCCCATCAACTTAACTTTGTGGCCTAGATGCGTCTTTTTTGCGCCTGGAAGGTACCAGCTCACCGCGCCCTCCAGCTGGGTCAGACCATCCCCCTCGTCTTCGAGGGAGGGGTCCAGGCGGGACCATCGGAACGCCGGTGCAATACCAACGGGAATCACATAGCCTACCTGTGCATAAGCTCCCAGTGAGGGCGCAGGATTGTCACCCTCCGCGGCAAAAATCTGACCGTAGAGCAGCTCACTCTGCATCGTCAGGCCCTTCACTGCAACCCGCAGCTCAGTATTGATGCGTAGATCACGGGTATCGCCAATTTTTCCACCGTTATCATTGTAGCTCGGCATAAAATTCATCGCCGCCCCCGTGCCCAGGGCAACGCGGAACTTGCCGTGCTCCATGTCCGCTTCGTCGTACTTCAGCTCGCCGAGTGGCGCCGCGTGCAGACGGAGCACCACCAGCGGACCCGAATCCGGTGGAGGCCAGACATTGGTGCCATTTCCGTTGAAGATCCCCAGCTGGTAGTCCAGCTTTTTCTCGGACATCGACCCGAGTACCGCCACACCTGCTTCCCGACTCCAGCCAAAGCCGCTCACCTTGATATCGCCGTACTTGAAGCCCTCCACCGGCATCGCCCGCTCGGGAAAGAGCATGTTGAAGTCGCTGGTCACTTGCGACGCTGTATAGGGAACTTTCCACTGCCCCATAGCAATTTCAAAGGGCGTCGAAATGCGAAAGATCACCTGCGCGTCGTCCAGGATAGCCCGCGCCGCCACCGTCGCCTTTCCGCCGCTGTCGAACACTTCCACCGTTTTTGCGGCGTCGAAGCGGAAGCGGTAGTCGATCCGGCCCGCCAAAGTGCCATTCATCAAAATGAGCGCCCGACGGATCCGGAAGCCCGTGTCGGAAAGCGCCTCCGCATCGGTGGCGTCTGGATCCCCGTTGAAGGTGGCTGTCATTCGCGGCTGCAGGTTGAGGCCAAAGTTCACAAAGTTGTTACCACTCGCGTCGGAAATGGTAAAACCTTTGGGCCCAAAGCCGACGGTTCCCGCGTCGCCCGCCAAAACCATGCTGGAAAGAAGAAAGATCAATTGGTCCTCCCGATCGGCCGCCATCCTAACCCACCGACTTTCTCCGAACGATAGTTCTATGGATGTCAC
>CAITDR010000169.1 GCA_903891165.1 uncultured Pseudomonadota bacterium | reverse complement strand
CGATGGCCGCGGTCATGGGGATGGAGGCCGACACACTTACGACGCTCTGTGGTGAATGTTCGACCGAGGGACTGGTTTCCTGTTCGGCTTTTAACGGGCCTTCGCAGATCGTGGTCTCCGGCGACCGGTTGGCCGTCGATCGGCTGATCCAGGCCGTAGAGGAAGCGGGGAAGATCGCCAAAAAATTGGCGGTCAGTGCACCTTTCCACTGCGCCCTGATGGAGCCGGCCGCACGCCGCCTCGAAGAGGCCTTGGCGCTGGTCGCCGTTCATCCGCCTTCTTGGCCGGTCTTTCAGAATGCAGATGCCTTGGCAACGCCGCACCCGGAGGAGATCCGGGCGCGTCTGGTGGCCCAGGTGGTGGAGCCGGTGCGCTGGGAAGCCTGCGTCCATGCGATGAAGCTGCAGGGGGCAGCCCGCTGTATCGAGGTGGGACCTGGGAAAACCCTGGCAGGCCTGATCAAACGTATCGACCGATCGCTACAAACCGTATCCTTGGATACAGCAAATTCGTGGGGGCAGCTCTGATGCGTGGGGTGTCGATTGTGGCGGCGGCGGCTTTTGGGCCGCGAGGCATTGTGGTGGGGGCGCCGGGGCAGTTGCGGCAGGTTTCCGAGGGGAGTGACCTGAGGGTTCCTGGCTTTGAAGCCTTGAAGTGGGGCGTTCCGCGTAAACACATCAAGACGATGACCCGTGCCGTACAGCTGGGCCTGGCCGCCGCGAGTGCCGCCATGGAAGCCTGGCCCGCTTTTCGGGAGCTGGCACCGTCGCGACGGGGAATGTATGTGGGTGGCTCACCCCAGGCGGGGGAAGCGGAAGATATGCTTCCCGCCTTGGATGCAGTGCGCGCTGCGGGGGGCTACAGCCTGGGCACCTTTGCGTCGGTGGGCATTCCGCTGATTCCCCCGCTTTGGTTGGTCAAGGGATTGTCCAATAATATTCTGGGCTATGCGGCGGCGCAGTGGGATCTGCAAGGCGATAACGGCAACTGGTGTGACGGTCGGCTGGGCGGCGCGGTGGCCCTGGCCAACGCGGTGCAGGCGGTGGCGGAAGGCAGGGTGGACCTGGCATTGGCGGGGGGGGCCGATGTGTTGATCGGGGCAGAAGCCCTGTTGGGATGCCCCGGATCGGAGGCGGCAGCCTTTGTGGTGCTGGTGCCTGGCGACGGGGTGACCGCCGGACCGCCCGCGGAAGAGGGGGGAGAGGAGGAGGGCGGAGAGCTGGGGGCGGCGCTGTACCCCCTGACGCTCGCGCGGCGTTGGCTCCGGGGAGAGCGGGCTTTTTCGGTAGGGGGCGTGTACGTCGCCTAGGCGATCCGGATCGCGGCGCCTTTTTGTGCAGGGCGGATTCGGCCAGACCGGGCTATAATTGAGGCATGTTCCTGGTTGCGCTGGCGACGGCCGCCCCCATCGAAGTGGGGGAGCGGCTGGAGTGGTCCATCGAGTGGATGGGTATGAAGGCCGGTGTGGCCTGGGCGCAGCTCCTGCCCGATGGGGAAGGCTACCGGATCGAGGCGGGTTGTGACACCGCAGGCATCGCCGAGCGTATGTATCCCGTGCATGATCGCCTTACGTCGCGATGGTCCCCGGAGGAGGGCAGCCGCTCCTACAGCACCCGCTTCCGGGAGGGGCGCTTTCAGCAGGATCAATTTATGGAGTTTTTGGCGGACGCCTTTGTGGTGCGGCGGCGCCAGCTGACCGATGGCGCCTGGGCCACCCGCGAGGAACGCTACGCCCCTACCGAGGGGGTGGAGGACCCCGTCTCCGCCTTCTATCGGATCCGTTCGTCCGAGCTTTCTCCTGGAGAAAGTACCCGTTTTCCGGTCTTCACCGGCCGACGCACGCTGACGCTGACCGCGACCGCGGGCCGGCCCTCTCTGGTGGGAAAAACCCCGGCCTTGGGGGTGGAGGTGGGGACCGACAACGGCACCGAGGTAAGTCGTCGGTTCACCGTCTATTTTTCGCAGGACGAGGATCGGCTGCCGGTGCAGGTGGTGGTGCAGACCCGGGCCGGGCCGGTGTCCGCTACGCTGGCGCGGCGGCAGATGTCGGGGCTCTAGCGGGTGCGGGTGCTGCATGTGGACAGCGCCCTGGAATGGCGGGGAGGGCAGCAACAATTGGCCTACCTCCTTGCTTCCCGGCCGCAAGATGGCTGGGCGGGGATGCCGGGTTCACCGCTGGCCCAGCGGGTAGGACCCCCCACGGTACCGCTCTATCCCAATGCCGACCCACGCTCGATCTTCCGCTTGATCCGACCAGATTTCGAAATTGTAGCAGCGCATACACCTCATGCTGCCGGCTTGGCTTTTTTGTGTGGGCGACCGCTGGTCATACACCGACGCACCGACTTTGTACCGAACCATCCTTGGAAATATCGCCGTGCGGATCGGATCATCTGCGTGAGTCACCACATACGGCAGGTGATGATCACGGCCGGTGTGCCCGCCGAAAAGCTGGAGGTGGTGCACTCGGGGGTGCGCTCGCGGGCAGGAGGACGGAACATCCTGGATTTTCCGCGACCGATCTGGGGAGCGGTGGGCGCCTTGGTGCCGCACAAGGGGCATGCCACCCTGGTGCGGGCGCTGGCGGAGTTGCCGGGGACGGGAGTGATCGTGGGGAGTGGGCCGGGGGAGGCCGAGCTGCGGGCACTGGCAGCCAACGTGGGGGTCTCCGATCGCATGCAATTTCTGGGCCAACGAGAGGATGTAGAGGATCTTCTTGCCAGCTTTGATGTACTGGTGCACCCAAGTCTGGAGGAGGGGCTGGGCCAGGTGCTGGCCGAGGCGCTGGAGGCGGGCTGCCGGGTGGTTGCGAGCCGGGCGGGAGGGATCCCGGAGGTGGTGGGGGAGGGAGGCGTTCTGGTGGCGCCGGGGAATGCCGCCGCGCTGGCGGTGGGAATGCGCCAAGCGCTGAACCTGCCCCGCGGCTACGGAATCGCGCAGGGACGGCGTTTTTCGGTGGAGGCGATGGTTCGGGGAACGGAGGCGATCTACCAGGATGTTCTGGACCTCCGCGCGGTCAAGGGCTTGTGAAACATGCCCCCCTTTGCGGCCGCTCGCATCAAAACCGTTGACAGAGGGCGGGCAAATTTCGTAGGATGTGCGCCCTGTGTGGAGCCTACCAGAATGCGTCCCTCTAAGGTATTATTGCCCTTCCTCCTCGGAATCTCCCCCGTTATGGCCGTCGCCACCGTGGGGATGATGGTTCCTGGGGTGGCCTGGGCGCAGAGCCCGGTCTTCTCGGGTGCAGGCCTGATCGAGCTGCTTCCTCCTGTCGGAATTGTTGGGGATGGGGCTACGCCAAACGATGTCTTTCTTCTTGCGCTGGGCCCGGACGGCAAGCCGGTGCTGGGCCTGAAGCTGAAGGCTTCCGCCTCCGCCGGCACCGCGACGGATCCCGCCGAGCTGGGTGGCGGTGTGTACCGCATCAGCTTTGTGGCTGGGAAAGTCTCTGTGCCGGGCAACGCCTCCATCACCCTGAAGGGCAAGGTGGGCAGCGTCAACTTCTCGCAGAGCTGGAACATCCCGGTGGCGCCGCCCCGTGGTCGCAGCCTGACCATTGCGGCCAATCCTCCGCAGGTGGTGCTCGGGCAGGACAGCTCGGCCTCCCTCTCCTTTAACGTTGCTGGCGGCGACGCGACGGCGGATCTCGTCGTGCTCTCCAGCGTGGGGACGGTGGCGAATGTGACCCCGCTGGGCAATGGCCAGTACAGCGCGCTCTACACGCCTCCGGCTCAGGGCTTCCCCCAGCTGGCGGTGCTCCGGGTGGTAGACAAGCGGGATCCCACCCGTTCCTACGGCACCTTTGCGCTGCCCCTGGTTGGAAAGACCAACTACCCGGTGAATGTGCAACCGAACGGCCGCGCGGTGATCCGTATCGCCGACAAGACCTACGGGCCGGTGCAGGCCGACGCCACCGGGCGTGCCTACGTTCCCATCTTTGTGCCCCCCGGCGTGCCGGCTGCCACCCTGGTTTCGATCAACGTGGACAACACCACCCAGGAAGCACCTCTGGATCTGCGGATCCCCGAGTCCAAGCGCCTTGCGATGTTGCCCGGTCCCTTGGCGGTCCCGGCCGATGCACGCCTGGGCATCCCCTTGCGTGCGGTGGTCTACACCGCGGATGGGAAGCCCGATGGCAACGCCACGGTGGCATTCACCGCCTCGGCCGGGCAGGTTTCCCCTGCACGCCATGAGGGCGGCGGCATCTACCTCGCCACCTGGACCCCCCCCACCTCGCCCACCAACGGTACCGCCACGGTCAGCGTCGCCATCACCGGCGGCAGCCCGCTGCAGGCCGACGGCTTCACCATGAACCTGGTTGGTGCAAGGCCGGTAAAAGTGGAGGTGGTCGCCGATCCCGCCACGCTGCCGATTGCGGGCGATAGCTTCAAGGTCTCCGCACGGGTGATCGGCCCCGATGGCCAGGGAATTGCGGGTCGCAGCCTGGAATTCAGCGCCAACGGCGCGAAGATTAAGGGCGACGTAAAGGACGGGAAGAACGGCGAATACAGCGCTTCCTTCCAGACCACCGGTCCCGGGGGTGTGGAGCTTTCGGCGGTGGTGACCACCCCGCCGGTGGGCAATGCGCTCGCGCGGGTGATTGTGCTTCCTGCACGCCAGCTTCTGCCCTCCGATGGGCTCTCCTCCAACGCGCTCACCGTTGTGACCGTCGATGAGTACGGCTACCCCGTGCCCAACGTGGCGGTGAACCTCGCCGTGAAGAAGGGCGACGGTGCCCTTCCGGCGACGGTGACCACCGGCCCCAACGGGACGGCGATGGTCTACTATACTGCCGGGCGGACCAGCAGCTTTGTGGCGGTCGAGGCCGTTGCCGCGGCGGGCATCACCGGCGCGACGAGCTTCGTGCAGGCTTCCGCACCCGTGGCACTGCCGGTGCTTCCGGTTTCCGGCGAGGCCGCCGCGGTGAAGCTGGTGAATGAGTGGGCGGGCAGCCGTGTGGACCTGCGCATCAGCCGGGAGCAGCCCGCCATGGTGGTGCCGCCTCCGGCAGCGCCGCCTCCTGCGGGCGTGCCGGGTGCAAAGGCGTCGAAGCTGGCCGTGGCCAGCGACAGCCCCACCGCCGTTCCCGGCGGGGCCGCCGTGGTGCGGGTGACCGCAACCGACGACCAGGGCCGGCCGGTCTCCGGGCAGGCACTGGAATTTATGGTTTCGGCAGGCAGCATCAGTCCGGCCCAGGAAGTGGGTCCAGGTGTATACCAGGCTACACTTTCGGTGCCTGCCGGGCAGACCGGTGAGGTGAAGATCTCCGCCGCGACGCCCGATGGGTCGGCCTCCGGCTTCCTGAAGCTGCCGGTAGGTGCGGCGGTGGCCGTGGGTGGTGCGCCGGTAGACGCCTGGGGTGCTCCTGCGCCCGCGCCGGCGCCCGCTTGGGGTGCACCTGCCCCGGCTCCCGCTCCCGCGGCCTGGGGTGCGCCTGCGCCCGCTCCGGCCCCGGCTGCTTGGGGTGCCCCGACTCCTGCACCGGCTCCGGCTGCTTGGGGTGCCCCCGCGCCCGTTCCGGCTCCGGCGCCTGCAATGGTTCCGGCACCGGCGCCGGTGGTCGCGACTCCTCCTCCTCCCAAGACGCCCAAAGAGACCTCGGATCGCCCCTTTCTGCGCATCCAGGTGGGCTACGCGCTGGATGCCTACAAGTACAGCCAGGAGCGCCTGAACCAGAGCTCCACCCTGTACAAGCTGCCGATCAACATGCCCACCTCGATGGCCCAGGGAGGGGGGCTGAACGCCCGCTTCTTCATTCCGGGCTTCCGCTATGTGGGCGTGGACGCGGGGCTTCGGGCCAACGTGTACTCGGTGGCGCCGCAGGCTCTCTGTGAGGGGCTGGGGCAACCCTGTCCTTCAGCGGATGCCATCAGCGACCAGCTGGTGAACGTGCATGTTCTGGCGGTAGGCCGCTATGTGGTGGACGTGGGCAGCAGCACCATCGGGGTGGGCGCACGGGTCGGCTACGGTGGCAGCACCGTACGCACCTGGTCGGTGCCGGACGCGGCCTCTATCGATCCCGGGACCCTCTTCATCAATGGTCTGGGCCTCGGTGCAGAAGTAACGGCGGACATCGGGCCGAAGTTTGGTGTGGGCCTGAACGTCACCGAATACCTGGCCGGTGGCAGCACCCCCTACAACACCGAGCTGGGTGTGGATCTCAGCTACTCGCTGACCGACTTCCTGTATCTGGGCTTGGGCTACGAGTTCCAGTCCCGGAACATCGAGCTGGTCGAAAATGATTCTCCCAGCGGCGAGATCAAGGACAGCAGCCACGTTGTTAAGCTGGGTGTGGGCGTGCAGTTCTGAGAGGGGGGTGCTTCGCCCCCAGCTCGGACGCTTCCGGTCAGGAGGCTTGGGGGGCGGAGGCCCCCCCGCTCCAGATCCGGTAGAGCCTTCCTCTGCGACTACCCCCCCCGGCGGTCGATCTGCAACGGGGACGTGGGTGTCACCCTTGTAACCCCCCGCACCAAAGGGGCTTTGCCGCTCTGGATTCCCCTTTTTGGGGGGCTTTGCCCCCTTCGGAGTACAGGCGCTGGGATGAACGTGGGTGGCATTCTGGAGTGGGGTGGGATACCTCTGATGGGTATGCCGGAAATTCAGAGCCCATTGCCTGAACAGCGCGAAAAGTCGATTCCAGGTCGGATATTCGATCTGTTCGAGTCTTTTTTGAAAATGCGCTCGACTGGAAGCTTGTTCTGGTACTTTGCGCAACTTTCCTCGGATACGTATATCTGTTACCCGAGCCGGAACGTAGCAAGGTTCGGATTGCAGACTTTCTCTCCATTCTGGAGAGTGACAATTTGTGGCTGATTGTCTCGGTAGTTCTCGCTATTCTGACTATAATTCTCACAGCTCTTGGAGTTTTAGTAATCTGGGCGCTTTGGCGTCGTGTTTCCTATCAAGAACAAGAGCTCAGTCGGTTTCGATCAGGAGTAATTCCAGGTCGCCTTAGTTCTCATGATGTCCAAGCACTTGTCGAGTACCCGAAGCGGTCTGAACGGATGAACAACTCAGAGGAGAAACCATGAATACCTCCGCGATAGCAGTGGTGTTTTGCGTTTGTGTTTTGAGTGCAAAACTCGCCCTCAGCTTCGTTCCGTGGGCGTCCAGACTCGCCACGCTCTCCCTGCTACATGGCATTCGTGATCGTCTCTACGGTATGGCATCTCAGGAACTTCGCGTAACCCTGGTGTACCAGGACATGGAATTTCTCCTGTGCCAGGCAATTTATGTTGTTCGCGAGGGCGACTATGCTCAGGTGATGGCATTTATGGAGGCAGCGCTACGCCCCGCCGCACATGTGGACAACTGGCGTACGAAGGCCTATCGCGAGAGTATCACTTCGCTGGGAGCGCGGGTGGATGATCTGTTTGGTCTCATGCCACTTGTACTGATTGTACTCATGGGGTATCTGCTGTGCCAGCGTCCAATTCGGATGGTTATCTTTACGTTGTGCCTCCCATTTGCGCTAGCCTGGGCGGTTGGCAAGGTATTCAGGGAGATGTCTATGGGGCCTCTCTGGAGCCTCGCCCGGTCAGTAGAGGCAGCTGCGAAATCGCAGAACGTGGGACTCGCCGCATAGAGCTTTGGCCATCGGGCTACTCCTGACGCGCTTTTGGAATAGTTCGCCTGAACTGCTCTTGATTTCTGAATCTCTGCCCTATATTCAAGAAATCAATTGAATATAAGAGTGACCGCCCGCGGCCACTCCGGGAGGTCCATGAAGGTCCGGGAAGCAGAGCCCTCCAAACGCCGCCTGAAAGACGACGTTTTTGAGCAATTTGCGCGCATCGGAAAGGCCGTGGCCAGTCCCAAGCGCCTGGAATTGCTGGATATTCTCTGCCAGGGACCCCGCACGGTCGAGCGTCTGGCCGAGCTGACCCAGATCTCGGTGGCCAACAGCTCTCAGCACCTCCAGATCCTCCGGGCAGCCCGGCTGGTCGAGGCGGAGAAGCATGGCTTGTTCGTGCAGTATTGCTTGGCGGAGGGGGTGGAGACCTTCTACCTGGGCCTCCGTGGTCTGGCGGAGCGGCGCCTCGCCGAAGTGGAGGTGGCGACCCGCTCCTATCTGGGGGAGCGGGAGGCGATGGAGCCGGTGGGAGGAGGGGAATTACTTCAGCGTGCGCTCTCGGGGCAGGTGACGGTGCTGGATGTGCGCCCGGCAGAGGAATACCGGGCGGGACACCTGCCCTATGCACGTTCGATTCCGCTATCGGAGCTGCATCTGCGCCTGGGGGAGCTGCCCCGGGACCGGGACGTGGTGGCCTATTGTCGAGGTCCCTACTGTGTCTTTGCGATAGAGGCGGTGAAAGCCCTGAGATCGGCAGGCTTTTCCGCACTCCGTCTGGAGAGTGGTCCGCCGGACTGGCGGGCGGCGGGCCTTCCGTTGGTGGCGGAGTCATGAAGCCCGTGCTGGGTTTAGGCTCGAATGCCGCCCAGTTTATTCTACTGATCATCGTGAATATTTTTGTTGGGGCGATGGTGGGGATGGAGCGCAGCCTGCTTCCGTCCATCGCGACAGAAGAGTTCCACCTGCGGGATAGTGCGGCAATCCTCTCCTTCATCCTTGTTTTTGGGCTGAGCAAGGCCTTCACCAACTACCTCGCGGGGCGCCTTTCCGATCATCTGGGTCGTAAGCCGGTGCTGATTGTGGGTTGGCTTGTGGCGCTTCCGGTTCCCTTTCTTTTGATGTGGGCGCCATCCTGGAGTTGGATACTGTTTGCCAACCTCCTTTTGGGAGTCAGCCAGGGGCTGACCTGGTCCACCACGGTGATCATGAAGATCGATCTGGCCGGACCCGAGCGCCGTGGCCTTGCGATGGGACTCAACGAGTTTGCCGGCTACTTCGCGGTAGCCGGCTCGGCCTTGGCCACAGGCTATGTGGCGGCGCACTGGGGGCTGCGTCCGGATCCCTTCTCCCTGGGTGTGGTCTATGTGGTTGTTGGACTTGGGCTTTCGCTGTTCTGGGTACGCGAGACCCGGGAGCATATGCAGCAGGAGGTGGGCTTGGCGACCCGTCCGCCCCCCGCCCTGAGCCCGTCCGAACTATTCTGGCGTACAAGCTGGAGAGATCGTGAGCTTTCCCTGGTGACCCAGGCGGGGCTGGTGAACAACCTCAACGACGGGATGGCCTGGGGGCTTTTTCCGCTGCTCTTTGCCGCTGCGGGTCTGAGTTTGGTGGAGATCGGCTGGTTGGTAGCTCTCTATCCGGCGGTCTGGGGTATCTCACAACTGGCCACAGGCGCCCTCTCGGATCACCTCGGTCGGAAGGGGCTGATCGCCGGAGGCATGGGTGTGCAGGGGGTGGGGATTTTTGTTGTGTCTCTGGGGCGCGGTATCCCGGCCTTTGCGCTGGGCCAGGTCCTCCTGGGTCTCGGCACCGCAATGGTGTATCCCACGCTTTTGGCCGCCATCGGCGATGTGGCCCATCCTTCCTGGCGGGCCTCCGCGGTGGGGGTCTACCGTCTCTGGCGGGATCTGGGCTATGCCTTTGGTGCCCTGATCGCCGGTTTTACGGCAGATTTTTTCGGGATGGTGGTCGCGCTGAATTTGGTAGCAGGGATTACATTTTTGTCGGGTCTGTGGGTGGCCGTGCGGATGCGCGAGACGATGATTTTCAGCCCACCTTCCGAGGGCAGGAAGAGGGATGGATGGGATTCATTGGGCCCCCCATGCCCACCACCCTGCCACTGCCGCAATAACCCCCAATCCGCCGGTGCACAGCAGGGTGCCCACCGCAATTGACCCGACAATCCAGATGATTCATCCTGCATTTTTGGTAGAATCTATTGACGGATCAATAGGAAGAGGCGGCCCCGGGGCCATCGCTGGGGAGGGTGCGGGAAGGGGAGCAGCGGGCATCGCCGGGGTGGGAGCAGCGGGCATCACCGGGGCGGGAGCAGCCGGCGCCGACCACGGGGTGAGCAGCAAGGCGGAGCCGAACTGCAGCGCGGCGAGGGGAGGGGGCGGCGGGCAAAGAGCAGGTGCTTCCAGGGCATTGGGAAAAATGTAGTCCAGACCACGTTCCGCCAGAGCCAGCTTCCACTCCTGCTCCACCCAGCGCGAGGCCGCAGCGGCCCGTGACCAGAACAACAGCAGGGCATCCCGCGTGCAGACCTGGCGTTGGATGCCCTCTTCCCAGTGCTGGCCCTCGGCGATGTCCAGGCAGTCCACAAACACGTCGATGCCCAGGGCCTCCAGGCTGGCGACGCGCTCCAGCACCTCGGCCCGGTCTTTGCTGGCGTAGGAGGCAAAGATTTTTTGAGGGATCTTTGTGGAAGGGCGGTTGATGGAGCCCGCGTTCAGCGCACCTGCTGTCCCCAATTCCACCGTGGCATACACCCGGCAGAAGGCGATGGATCCGTCGGCAGGGTACAACAGCACGGGGATGATGTAGCTACCTTCAGCAAGGCTTTTTTCGGCAGTCAGCAGGAAGCCAACGCGGGAGGAGGGGGGCAGCCAGGTCAGCAGACTCTGCGGGCTATCCACCAAAAAGCCAGGCGGTGGGCGGATCTCTACCCGAAGTTGTGCTCCAGCGGGGAGCTGCGTGTTGCCCAGCGCCCGCTCCACGGTCTCGCCGGGGCGGGAGGGGGAGGGGGTTGCCTCGGGCAGATGCAGGACCACCTCCAGCAAAAAAGGAGCTTCGGGCTGGCAGAGCTGGGGGTGCAGACAGGAGATCTGCGTCGGGAGAGCAGGACTGCGGGGGGCGGGATTCGGCGGGCCGAAGCTCTGGGGCTGGGGACCCACTGCACCTACAGGATGGGGGGGCTGCAGATCGTAGAGGGTTGTGGTCGGTTTCCACGGCGCCGGATTTGCCACGGGTGCAGGCATGACGGATGGGGCGGGCCTGGGAATTTCTGCACTTTCCAGGGTCAGATCGTCGATGTCCCCCAGATCACCGCCTTGGGGGGCTTCGGCCTCCCCGGCGCCGAAGCCTTCGTCGCCTTTGACCGCCACTTCTGCGATCTTCAGCCCCCCCTTGCCAGGACCTCCCGACCTGCCGGTACCGAGCGCATCCTCCCCCGGCTGGAGCTCCCCCGAAAATTCGGTCATCGTGTGTGTAGGCGGTCGCGCCGACCGCGTGGTGCCCGGGCCCTGCTCCCAGGTGGGCGTAAACCAGAAAATGTCGCTGGGAAGCTCTGCACGCGACCATTCTTTTTCGCCGCCGCCTCCCTCCAGCCCCAGAAGCCTCCCCAGAAGGCCGGGAGCTCCCGTCCAGCTCAACTTCAGACCGTCGGGCGTGACCAGCCATTGGAGCGCCTGCCCTTCCTCCTCAACCTGGCCCATCTCCGTCGGAAAAAGGACAGCGATCTTATCCCCAAACTTCTCCCGAAAGGGCCACTCCCAATAGGCTGCCACTGCCGATGTTTCCAGCAGCAGCACGATCCCATTGCCCGCCGCCGCCCAGGCCTCCAGCCCCACCACCTTCAGCTTCCGTGTGCCCAGCTCGCCCAGGCGGCCGCTCAAAAAGTCCGTCCACTTCCGGTCCTCATCTCCCGCCAGCAAAGCCCACTTCATCGCTGTTCCCTCCCGCTATCACCGCTCCTGGCCCCCTAACCCGATCCCCGCCGAAGCGGCGCTTTGCCCCTTCATCGATAACAGGTTAGCGCCCCCCACATGCCAGCCGAAGCCGACCTCTCCCAGCCCGAGCACGTCAAACCCGCATTTGTGCGTGCCGACGGTCGCATCGACATCAAGAGCCTGACGCTCGCCCAGCTCGAAGCGGCAATGAAGGGCCTGGGTGCGGAGCGTTTCCGCGCCTTGCAGGTCTATAAGTGGCTCTGGCAGAAGCGTGTCACCGGGTTTTCGGAGATGCTGAACGTCTCCAAAAAGGTGCTTGTCGATCTGGAGGAGCGCTTCTACATCTCCTTTTTGGAGCCCGCAGGTGTACTCCAGAGTGTGGACGGTACCACCAAATTTTTGTGGCGCACCGACGATGGCCACAAGATCGAGTCGGTGCTCATCCCCGACGAAGACCGGCTTACGCTCTGTGTTTCTACGCAGGTGGGCTGCGCCATGGCCTGCTCCTTCTGCCTGACCGGGGACCTGGGTCTGAAGCGGCACCTGCGTCCCTCGGAGATCGCCAACCAGCCCCTGCAGGTGCAGCGTTTTATGGACTCCGGCGCCTGGCAACGCCCCGAGAACCTCACCACCGAGCGGGTCACCAACATCGTGATGATGGGCATGGGGGAGCCCTTGCACAATTACGACAATCTTGTGGTCGCGCTTAAGGCCTACCTACACGAACATGGGCTTGGCTACTCCCATCGGAAGGTAACGGTCAGCACCGTGGGTCTGGTTCCCGCCATGCAGAAATTGGCAGCGGAGAGCCCAGTGAACATTGCGGTGAGCCTGAATGCCACCACCGAGGAGCAGCGCCGCCAGGTGATGCCGATCACCCGCCGCTACTCCATGGAGGAGCTGCTGGATGCCTGTAGAAAGCTGCCTCTTCCCAAGGCCAAACGGATCACCTTTGAGTACGTGATGATGGCCGGCTTCAACGACTCGCTGGAGGATGCCCACCGTCTGGTGCGGCTGATGCGCGGCATCCGCTCGAAAGTGAACTTGATCCCCTATAACGAGAACCCCGATCGGCAGATCCGTCGTCCGTCCGAGGCCCAGGTGCAGCGCTTCCAGCATATTCTGTTGGATGCTGCATTGAATGTTTCTGTGCGTGCCACCCGGGGCAAGGACATCTCGGCCGCCTGTGGGCAATTGGGCAAGACCGACCCGGGCCAGGTGGCCAGCTATCTTCGCGCTCCACCGCAGCCTTCCGCGTAGCAGCCGCCGGAAAAAGGGGTTAGTGCAGGCGGGCTTGGAGTGCGCATGCGGATTGGGGTCATCGGCGGCAGTGGTCTCTACCAGATGGAGGGCCTCCAGAACGTAGAAGAGCGGCGGATTTCCACCCCCTACGGCGACCCGTCGGATGCCCTGATCTGTGGCCGTCTCGGCGACGCAGAAATGGTCTTTCTTCCTCGCCATGGCCGCAGTCACAGCTTCAACCCCTCGGAAGTGAACTACCGCGCGAACATCTTCGCCATGAAGACACTCGGTGTGGACTGGATCATCTCCGTCAGCGCCGTGGGCTCGCTGCGGGAGCACATCCACCCCGGCGACGTGGTGGTGATCGATCAGTTCATCGACAAGACTTTTCGGCGTCCGGCCACCTTTTTTGAGAAGGGACTGGTCGCGCATGTGGCCTTCGGGGACCCGGTCTGCGGCGTCCTCCGCAACATTCTGCTGGATGCCTCGCAGAAGGAAACGCCGCGCGCGCACGACGGTGGCACCTATGTGTGTATGGAGGGCCCGGCCTTCTCCACCCGCGCCGAGTCGCTCCTGCACCGCTCCTGGGGTGCATCCGTCATCGGCATGACCAACATGCCCGAAGCAAAACTGGCGCGTGAAGCCGAGATTTCCTACGCTACTCTTGCCATGTCAACAGATTATGACTGCTGGCATACCGAGCACGACGCGGTGACCGTGGATCAGGTAATCGCGGTCCTTTCAGGAAATGTGGCCCTTGCGAAGCGGATTATCGCCCGTGCTGTTCCCCTGATCCTGGCTCACACCCAGCCCACCCCCGCCCACTCGGCGTTGCGAAACGCCATCCTCACCCCGCACCACGCGGTGGGGCCGCAGCTACGTGCGGACCTCGCACCGCTGATCCACAAATACCTGTCCTAGGCCCTGGAGGCGTTGATGCTTGCACTCCTGCTTCTTCCTCTGCTTGGCGGTTGTGTCAGCAAGGCGACGGTGATGCGGGCATCCACCCAGAGTGACCTGGGAACCGCCTACTATAAGGAAGGCCAGATCGAGCTGGCGATCGAGACGCTGCGCCATGCGATCGAGCTGGATCCTGGGAATTGGCGTGCGCGCTCCAACCTCGCCATCGCCTACGTGGCCAAGGGGCAGCCCGATCTTGCCAGAGCCTCCTTCAAAGCTGCCTTACGACAGGCACCGCGGGAAGCCGAGGTGCTCAACAATTACGGCACCTTCCTCTTGGCCGCCGGTGAAGCGCCCGAGGCCGAAGCATTGTTCCGAAAAGCCTTGGAAGATCTGGACTATCGCAACCCGGCCATCGTCTACTCCAACCTCGCCGCGGCGCTGATCCAGACCGGGAAGCTGGAAGAGGCCGAGCGGGTCGCCGAAGAGGCCATCCGGCGTATGCCTGCGCTTTGCGACAGCTACTACCAATTGGGCCGGGCGCAGGAGCAGCAGAAGGACACCCCCGGTGCGCTCGACGCCTATGCCCGCCTCGCCGATTCCTGCCCTACCGAGTCGATGAATGCCAAGGTGAAGGTAGGTTGTCTCCAGATCGCCTCGGGCCAGCAGGCCCTGGGGGCGGCGCTGTTGGAGGAGGTCATCCTCAATGCACGGGGTACCACCGTCGAAAAGGACGCGCGGGCCTGTCTCGGGGGTGGAGATGGAGGGGGCTGAGCTCAAAGCTGCGCGCGAGGCTGCCGGGCTGAGCCTGGAGGAAGTGAGCCGCCGAACCCGGATTCCCGCACGTCATCTCGACGCGCTGGAGCGGGGAGAGCTGCACAAGCTGCCGCCGGGCCCCTACCGCAGCGGCTACTCGCGACAGTACCGTATGTTTTTGGGGCTTCCCCGCTGGCAAAGTAGCCCGAGTGTGCCGTCGGGCCGCACGCCGGTGCGGGCTCCGCCGGTAGCCAGTCCCTCTCGGCGAGAGCCGGAAGAGGCTCGAAAAGGTCCGGAACTTCCTCCTTCTCTTCGACCCGTGCTCCGGGGGGTGGCTCTGGGGGCGCTGGTACTGGTCAGCCTCGTGCTGCTGGTCAAAGTGGGCGAGGAGATTGCCGGTCCCGCCGACGATTCTCTGGGGGAGGCCCCCGATCAGATCCTGGAATTACGCCCCACCGACAAGGTGCGGGTGCAGGTGGTGGCGGACGGTCAGGTCAGCTTTGAGGGCGTGCTGGATCCCAGCGCCAAAGCCGCCAACGATGCACGCTCGCAGAGCTGCAGGCCCGGCTGCCGCTTCACCGCCCATGATCGGTTAGAGGTGGCCATCGCCAACCTCTCTCTGGTCACCCTCACCTACAACGGACGCCAGCTCAAGCCTCTGGGAGCACAATCCCGGTCGCGACGGTTGGTCTTCATCGACGACAGCGCGGAGCCCTGAGATGCCGGAGGACCCATGGCCGAATCTCTGCTCACCCAACGGGTGGATGCAATCCGACGTCTCGCGCGTCGCGGGGCCGCTGCGGCCCTGGGAAAAGTGGTCGCCAAGACCCGGGCGGAGGATCTTGCCGCTGCGATGATGCACCTGCACCCGCCGGAGCAACGGCTGGTGTTCGGGCAGGTGCGGGAGGACAGCGTGGCCGCCGTGGTGCTGGCCTCGGTGGACCCGCAGGATTTTACCCACCTGATCAAAGATCTTCCGGTGGATCGCCTCGCAGTGCTGCTGGCGGCCATGGATCCCGACGATCAGACCGATGCCCTGGAGCACCTGGACGAGGAGACCCGGGCGGCGGTGCTCCAGCGTATCCACGGCGAGGAGCGCGAGCAGGTCGAAGAGCTGATGGGCTACCGGCCCGATACCGCCGGTGGTATCATGTCGCCCCTGGCTTTTCGTCTCTCCGAGGACTGTACCTGTCGAGACGCAATTGCGGCGGTGCAGGAGGTGAGCGACCACGAGCAGATCTACTACATCTATGTAGAAAATGAAGTTCACCAGCTTGTGGGTGTGGTTTCGCTGCGGAACCTGCTCACCCACGCGCCTTCGACCACGCTGAACGAGATCATGATCCGCGACGTGATCTCGGTCACCCCGCAGACGGACCAGGAAGAAGTCGCGAGAATTGCCGGTCGCTACGGCATGTTGGCGGTGCCGGTGGTGGATGAGCAGCGCTCGCTGTTGGGCATTGTTACCGTGGACGACGTGATCGACGTTATCCGGGAAGAAGCTGCCGAAGATATGTTGTTGATGGCCGGTGTGTCCGAGCAGGAGACGCCGAACCTGACCCGGACGCAGGCGGTCCTGCAGCGGGTGCCCTGGTTGATGATCACCCTGGGGGGTGGTCTGTTGATCTCCGAGGTGATCCGCCGCTTTAATGGTGTACTCTCCAGCGATCTGATCCTCGCAGGCTTCATCCCCATCGTCATGGGTATGGAGGGAAATGTCGGCATTCAATCTGCGACATTGACGGTGCGTAACCTGGCTACGGGGCGACTGGAGGGGCGGGCGGGCTCCACCGTGATCGCGGAAATGGGCACGGGCCTGTCCATGGGTGTACTTTTTGGGGTGTTGATCGGCACATACTGTATGGTACGCTACCAAGACTACCATGTGGCCGCGGCGGTGGCCATCGCGGTGGTGACGGGGATGACCTGCGCCGCATTGGTGGGAACTGCCGTTCCATTGACCATGAAGCGCCTGGGTATTGATCCAGCCATTGCGACGGGCCCCTTCGTAACGACGGCCATGGACGGGGTGGGTCTGACCATCTACCTCTCCATCGCCTCGCTGCTGTTGGGGGGGCGTTGAGTCGGGAGTATGTGGGGGTTTTGATCGGGCGCCAGGACCTGGGAGAGACCGACAGGGTGCTTCGTTTTTTGACCCCCGATGCCGGTCGCCTTTCGGTGGTGGCGCGTGGAGCCCGGCGGTCCCGCTCGCCTTTTGCTTCGGCAGACCTGGGGATCCGGGCCCGTATCACCGTGGAGGAGGGCCCCTGGGAATTGCAGCGCCTCCAAGGGCTGGAGGTGGAGGAGGCCCGGGTGGGTCTGCGCGCCGATCTGGATCGCCTCTATGGCATGTTGCATATCTGCGAGTGCGTCGCCGCACTTTCGCGGGAGCAGGTGGCCGAGCCGCGCCTGTACGGGCTCTTGGAGATGGCGCTTTTGCTCTTGGAACATGGCGAAGGAGACGCCGGCCCCACCTTCTACCGGGCTTTTGAGGCCAAGGCCCTCTCCTTTGCGGGCCTGACGCCGATGCTTGTCACCTGTCCGATATGCAGGCAGATCCTCCAGGATCCGCTGGTCTGGGTGGAGGGTACCGGGGCGGCCCATCGCGCCTGCACCGAGGGGGAGACCCTGTCGCTGGCCTGGGTGGATGCCGTGGAAGCCGGGCGTCGGCAGCCCTTAAAAGAGGTTTTTGGCCGTCCCCTTCCGCCCGGTCCCTGGGATGTGTTGATCCGGATGATCGAGGCCCAGCTCGGTCGCCCCCTGGGCAGCAGGCTGGCCGGTCCCTCTGTGCTGGGCTAGGCTGTCGGGATGTGGTGGATCTTCGACTGCAGTCCCCAGCGTGGCCTCCAACCGGCCGAGGCCGAGGTGAGCTATGCGGGCTACGTCTACGCATCGCCGGACACGGAAGGGGAGCTTTTTACCTCGGGAACCCTGGACTTCAGCCTGAAGAACGGGGAGCCGGTAGAGGGGGAGCAGCCCTACGCCGAGGACTACCCCGGCTATTGGGCGGCGCTGCTTCCGGCATCCCAGAGCTTTGAGCTGCGGATCTCGGGAGAGGATGTCTATCCCAGTCGCTGGGCCGGTCGCTCCCCCACTTCCGACGGAAGCTGGTTTGCCGGCACCCTTTTTGCCGCCGATAAAGTATGGATGGACGACCTGTTTGCACAGGTGGCCCCTGATGCAGGAGCACTTTCGGAAGGCGCCATTCACCTCTGGGGACTTCCCTATGATCCTGAAGCCTGGGACTGCGCCCTGGTGCGGGTGCAGGGGCAGCCGGTGCGCTGTTTTGACTATGATGCGGAAAATGCGAGCTTTGTCCAGGTAGAAAGCGGTAGCTTTGAATGGTTCTTTGCGGTGGACCTGGAGCCGGGTGCCGTAGAGGTGGACAGCGGGATCGGCGGGAAGCACATCTACACGGCCGAGGCTGGCGACCTGGTGATGGCACTCTGGTTTCAGGGGGAGGTTCCTTGATTTTTTTATTGCTGGCCTGCGATCCAAACCTGCCTTCGCAGGTGAGCTTGAGCGGCACCGTCTACGATGCCCCCTACCTGACGGGCGCCGTGGTGCCGGGCGAGACCTTGCGCAGCCTGGATGAGCTGGGCACCGAGGTGGCCACCGCGACCTCGGCCGAAGATGGCAGCTTTGAGATTGTGGTTCCGGCGGGAGGTCCCTTTTTTCTGCTGCTGGAGGGGGAGGGGCACCCGGTGACTTCCTTTTCGGGCTCTTCCGGTTTTGTGGATCTGCCGGCGGGGGAGGGGATTCCCTGGATCGCCACCGATGATTGGGAAGACGACCTGCGTGCCGATTTTGTGGGCTGCTCCACGGTGGGGGAGGGGGGCACGGCAGTGGTGGGAGAGCTGAGGCAGAGTATCAGCGGCTTTGCACCTTGGGATCTGCCTATCGCCACCACCGCTTCGGTCTCCATCACCGACAGCGCGGGGAGGGTCCACCCGGTCTGTGTGCTGGGAGAGGATGGTGTGGCTGTGGACAGCGGCGCGGTAGGTACCAAGGGAGTTTTTGCGGCTTTTGGCCTTCCCGAAGGGCCGATGATTGTGGAAGTCCACTACACGACGGAGGCCGGCGAGCCGCTCTCGGATCTGTACCGCGGCTACGCTCCGGCCGAGGGAGTGGCTCCCTTTTTCCCGATCTACGTCTCGGCGACCTGAGACCAGGTGCAGGCAACCCCGGCCCCGTCGCCTGGGGCCCAGAGTGCCGCGATCTGTGAGCATTCTGCGAAAAGTACTTGAAAAATGACGGGCGATGTACTAACCTCGCACCCGCAATTGGGGCGATTTCGCCTCAGCGTCTCTCTCTCGGAGTTTCTTATGGGCCAGATGATCACCAAGCCGGACACCAACCCTATCATTATCGCTGTGTTGAACCTCTTCTTCTTCGGCGCCGCAGGGTACTTCCTGATGGGCCAGCAGAAGAAGGCGATCATCGCCGCCGTGATTTGGCTTGTGGTGGGCACCCTCACCTGCGGCTTCGGCTACCTGACCGCATGGCTCTTCGCCTACGACGGCTACCTCGTTGCCCAGAAGCTGCAGAGCGGCCAGGCCGTCGGCGAGAACGAAAACGGTCTGGACTTCCTGAACGCGATCTTCAAGGACTGAAGTCCCGGGCTTCGGCCTGTCGCAAGAAAAACCGCAGGTTTCTGCGGTTTTTTCTGTTTTTGCCCCCCTCGGTGACTTCCGGTAGGGCCGCCCGTTGTGCCCCTTCGGGTTAGCCTTCGCGCAGAGGTGTCATGCCCGCCATCGCTGCCATCGACGATATTTTTGGCTGGATCCTCCGCGGTTTTGTGGAGGGTGGTATTGCCGATGGCACCGGCCGGGGGGCCATGCCCACCGAGTCCGGGGTCATGGATGTGGCCGATCTGCTGGGGCCCGGACGGGGAAGCCAGGGGATCCGCCTCGCTTTTCTTCACCAGGCCCGCGACCTTCCCGGCCCGGAGGATGAGTACCACTACACGGTGAAGCAGGTGCGCGAGCCGCAGCAGCAGGGCATCCTGGTGCGCTGTGCGGACTGCCTCTACTTCAAGGTTTTCCCCGAAAGCCCTCCTGAAACGCTGGGAGCGCGTATCCTTGCGGATCTACGCGCCCACAACCAGACCTTCACCACCTGGCGTCGGAAGGGCGGCGAGCTTGCCTATGGAGAACGGGAGGGTGTACCGGATATCCGGGGAATGGCATGCTCCGCCGGGCTGTCGAATTTTCTGGAGCGCCACTACAAGAGTGGGGCCACCCTGGCCGAAGGCCCCGATCATGGCTGGTGGAACGAGCGTTTTGCCAAACGTAGCCTGGGCCGGCAGATCGGCGTGGGCGGAGGTCAGGAGGCCTTCGTCCTCAAAAGAGCACCGGCCGAGGCGGAGCTTCCCGAAAATCGGGCCTGGCTCAAGAAGGTGCAGCAAGCGGGCGTCGGGATGATCGTCTCCGGCGCGCTGGGGTTGGCATGGTGTGGAGGCCTGGCGGTCTATGCCCTCTATCGCTGGTACGACATCGGCTTTGGCAGTATGTTCACCATGGGCTGGCCGCTGGCGAGCCTGGTGTTGACGGCGATTGCCGGGGGGGCGCAGGTCTGGGCGGGAATGCAGGCGCGCAGCCTGGAGTCGGCCTTCTGGGTGCAGGGTATCGCCATCTTCGCGATGATCCCCTGCGGTGGCCCCTGTTGCCTGTCTGCCCTGCCCAGCTCCATCTACATGCTCCTCACCCTGCGCGAGGAACGTACCGAGCGCCTCTTTCAAAGCTGACCGCTTGCGACAAAGCGGCAATTGCGAGGAGAGCTGGATCGGGCTACATGGGCGCCCTCTGAGGCAGTCGTGACCTTTCAGGATCTCATCCTGTCCCTGCAGTCCTACTGGGGACGCCAGGGCTGCGCAATCCTCCAGCCTTACGACGCGGAGATGGGGGCAGGTACCTTTCATCCTGCCACCTTTCTGCGTTCGTTGGGGCCGGACCCGTGGCGTTGTGCCTATGTGCAGCCCTGCCGCCGCCCGGGTGACGCCCGCTTCGGCGACAACCCCAATCGCCTGGGCCACTACTACCAGTTCCAGGTGCTGATGAAGCCGGCGCCCATGGACATCCAGCGGCTCTATCTGGGCAGCCTGGAAGCGCTGGGGCTGGATCTCAAGCAGCACGACATCCGCTTTGTGGAGGATGACTGGGAGTCTCCCACCCTTGGCGCCTGGGGACTGGGCTGGGAGGTGTGGCTGGACGGTATGGAGGTCACTCAGTTCACCTATTTTCAGCAGGTGGGCGGCATCGATCTGGATCCCGTGCCGGTCGAGCTGACCTACGGTCTGGAAAGACTGGCGATGTACCTGCAAAAGGTGGACAACATCTTCGACCTGGAGTGGGTCAAGGGTGTAAGCTACCGCGATGTCTACCACCGCAACGAGGTGGAGCAGTCCCACTACAACGTCCATCATGCCGACGTTGCCGAGCTGTTCCGCCAGTTTGAAGCTTCGGAAAAGGAAGTCCAGCGCCTGCTGACTGTGCAGCTACCGCTGCCCGCCTACCACGGCACCATCCGCTGCTCGCACCTGTTCAACCTGCTGCTTGCACGCGGCGCGATCTCCGTGGCCGAGCGGGCACAGTACATCCGGCGTATCCGCACGCTGGCCTGCGACTGTGCGAAGAGTTTTGTGCGCCGCGGCACTCCAGGGGAGGCTCCGATTGAAGAACTTCCTGCCGACGCCATCCGGGGGGCAAGCTGATGACCGAGGAGCTGTTTATCGAGATCGGGACGGAAGAGATCCCCGCCCGCTTCCTGGACACTGCGCAGGCCGCACTGGGCGAAGGTGTGGTCAAGCTGTTGGGCAACATCGCCCACGGTGCCGTCCGTAGCTTCTCCACCCCCCGTCGTCTTGCGGTGTCGGTGCAGAACGTTTCTGCAACCCGACCCTCTGCGGAGAAGCTGATCACCGGGCCGGCCGCCGCGGTGGCCTTCAAGGATGGGCAGCTCACGCCAGCTGGCGAGGCTTTTGCAAGGAAGAATGGGGTTCCTTCGGGATCCGTCTTTGCGCAACCCGGCCCCAAGGGCGAGGTGGCCGCGATCCGCAAGGTGGAAGGCGGCGAAGCCACACTCGACCTGCTCGCGGCGGGACTGGAGGGGCTGGTGATGGGCCTGCCCTTCAAAAAGACCATGCGCTGGCGTAGTGGAAACTACAAATTCGCACGTCCAATCCACTATGTCTGTGCCCGGCTGGGCGGGCGGCTGATCGAGGCCCATGTGGCCGGGGTCTACACCACCCTGCAGTCGCGTGGCCATGGCCTGCACGCGCCGGCATCCTTTGCCTTCAAGGACAGCCTGGACTGGCTTACCAGCCTGCGCCAGCATTTTGTCCTGGCCGACCCGGGCGAACGCCGCGGCGAGCTGCTGTTGCAGTTGCGCCGGGCCGCCGAAGATCTGGGGGCCGAGCCCCAATTCGACGCTGAGCTTCTGGACGAGGTGGTGAACCTCGTGGAGTGGCCCAAGGTGATCGTGGGCGCCTTTCCGGCAGAACTTTTGGAGCTTCCCTCTCGGCTTCTCGTCGAGTCGATGAAGAAGCACCAGCGCTACTTCCCCATCTACCGGGACGGTGTGCTCAGCAATCAGTTCCTGGTGGTGACCAACGCCCCCTTCGGCGAAGCCGCGCTGATTGCCGAGGGAAATGCACGGGTTCTGGCCGCACGTTTCCACGATGCCAAGTTCTTTTACGCCGCCGATCGACGGCTGCGCCTGGAACAGCACGGCGAGCGCTTGGACGGAATGACCTGGATCCGGGGTCTGGGCACCATGGCGGACCGTCAGCGGAAGTTGGCGATTGCAGCGGCAGAGATCGCAGCCGATGTGGGCGCGGATGCGTCCGAAGCGGCAGCTGCGGCCGGGATCTGCAAGGCCGATCTGGCCACGCAGATGGTGGGCGAGTTCCCCGAGCTTCAGGGCCACGTGGGTCGGCTGCTGGCCCTGCACCAAGGTGCCTCGGTCTCGGTGGCCATGGCCATCGAAGAACACTACCTTCCCCGCTTTGCAGGCGATTTTCTGCCGCAGACCCCCGCGGGACGGGCGCTGGCCCTCACCGAGCGTCTGACGCTGCTCTCCGCCTGCTGGTCCATCGGTCTGCGTCCCTCCGCCTCCTCCGATCCCCAGGGATTGCGCCGGGCGGCCCAGGGAATTCTGCAGATTCTGCTGGAGCTGGGTTTTCGTGGGGATGTACGCAGTCTTCTGGATCGGGTCTGTCCCGAAAACAAGAGCTTCCACGCCGAGGTTGCGGACTTTATCCAGGGGCGCCTGAAGGCGCTCTTGGTCGCCGAGGGGCACCCCACCGATCTGGTCGAGGCGGTGCTTGCCACCTCCGGTATGGATCTGGTCCACGACGCCGAGCGCGTGCGCGCCTTGGGCGAGCTGGTCCAGAATGGCAGCTTCGGACCGATCAAGCTCTCTTTCCGCCGTGCCGCCGGACTGGTCAAGGATTTTGGTAGTGCAGACTACAATCCTGATCTTTTTGAGCATGAAGCAGAAAAATTGCTACACGGCGCGCTATTGGGCCTGCCCACCTCGGAAGAGGTGGCGGGAACGCTGGTGGCCCTGGCCCGCTTCCAGCCGCTCTTGGCCGGCCTCTTTGAAGGGGTGTTGGTCATGTGCCCGGACGAGCGGATCCGGGACAACCGCCTTGGACTTTTGAAGGCGGTCACCCTACGTTTTGGACGACTCGCGGATTTTACCCGACTTTCGGTAGATTGATCTACCGGCGGAGTTCTGATGACCAGCGTCTTTTCCTTCGGCAATGGCGTAGCGGACGGCGACGGCAAGATGAAGGCGGTGCTCGGTGGCAAAGGTGCCGGGCTCGCCGAGATGACCCGCTTGGGACTTCCGGTTCCGCCGGGCTTCACCATCACCACAGCCGTCTGTAACCACTGGTTTCGGAACGGAGAGAGCTACCCCGAGGGCTTCTGGGAAGAGGTGGCGGCAGGCGTCAAAAAGGTCGAGGAGCAGACCGGCAAAGGTTTTGGCGATGCGAGCAATCCCATCCTCTTCTCGGTGCGTAGTGGCGCCGCGGTCTCCATGCCCGGCATGATGGACACGGTGCTGAACCTGGGTCTGAACGATGAAACCGTGGCGGGCCTGGCGAAAAAGACCGGGCGCCCCTGGTTCGCATGGGACTCCTACCGTCGCTTCATCACCATGTTTGGCGACGTGGTACTCGGGGTACACTACAGCCGCTTCCACCGGATCACCGATACTTTCCGGGCAGGTCGGGAACTTTCAGATCTGAGCGCGGCGGAGCTGGAGGTGCTGGTGGGCCAGCTTAAAGCCGTGGTGCAGGAGGCCTGGGGGCCCTTCCCACAGGATCCCCAGGTACAGCTTAAGCTGGCGATCGAGGCGGTCTTCCGCTCCTTCAACTCCCAGCGTGCCCGCTTCTACCGCAAGTCCAACCACCTGCTGGACGAGATGGGTACCGCCGTCAATGTGCAGTGTATGGTCTTCGGAAACATGGGAGGAACCTCCGCAACCGGGGTGGCCTTCACCCGCAACCCCAAGACCGGCAAGCATGTCTTCTTCGGCGAGTGGCTGCCCAACGCTCAGGGCGAAGATGTCGTGGCGGGTACACATACCCCCCTGCCCATCAACAAGGCCCAGGGCGGCGTCGGGCTGACCCTGGAGGAGGCGCTGCCCGCCGCCTACCAGGAGCTTTTTGCGGTCCAGCTCAAGCTCGAAACCCACTTCCGGGACATGCAGGACATCGAGTTTACCATTGAAGAAGGTACCCTCTACCTGCTCCAGACCCGAACCGGCAAACGTACCCCCGGTGCGGGTGTCCAGATCGTGGTGGACATGGTCCACGAGGGGCTGATCACCGAGGAAGAAGCCCTGCGTCGGATCAAGGCCAACGAGCTGGAGATGGTACTGCGGCCGGTGTTGGACCCCGACGCCAAGCGCAAATGTGTGGCCAAGGGTCTGGATGCCTCGCCTGGGGCCGCCTCAGGCCGGGTGGTCTTCCACTCCGAGGAGGCTCAGGAGCTGTCCCAGAAGGGCGAGCCCACCATCCTGGTGCGCTTGGAGACTTCCCCCGAGGACATCCAGGGAATGACGGTTTCCCGCGGTATTCTCACCTCCCGCGGCGGCCAGACCTCCCATGCGGCGGTGGTGGCGCGTGGTATGGGCAAGCCCTGTGTGGTCGGTTGTACCGACATTCTGGTGGACTACGGCCGCCAGCTCTTCTACGCGGGCGATACGGTGGTGCGTCGCGGCGACTGGATCACCATCGACGGCGGCACTGGTGAGGTGTTTGAAGGCCAGATTCCCACGCTTGCTCCTCCCACCGACTCCGGGGCGATGGGTGAGTTTCTGACCTGGGCCGACAAGCGGGCGCGCCTGACGGTGCGTGCCAATGCCGACACCGGTCCCGATGCTGCCAATGCCCGAAAGCTGGGTGCAACCGGCATCGGCCTCTGCCGCACCGAGCAT
>CAITDR010000168.1 GCA_903891165.1 uncultured Pseudomonadota bacterium | reverse complement strand
TCCATGAAGTAGGGGAAGCGTACATCCAGTTGGGTGGCGGTAGCCCCCAGCCGGTGCTGGATTCGCATCAGAACCGCTTCGATGTTGTTGAGCGAAAGTTCACCGCGCACCTCATGAAGTACCTCCACAAACCGGCTCATGTGGGTACCCTTCACCGTAGACGGCAGCGACACCGTGGCGTCGATGGTGGCGACGGTGCTCTGCAGGCGATTGGAGCGATCCCATACCTGGATCGGATAGCTGAGGCGCCGAATACCGACCCGGTCGATGGGAATCGCACGGTCGTCGGCCTCGCTGGCGTGGTCGGGAAGCTCGGTAGAGCGGGTCATGTCCTCTCGCAGAAATGGATGCGCAGGGATATATACACCTGATAGGGAAGTCAACCGGGAAAATGCTCACCTGTACAAGAAGGCTGGAGTGGGATGCGATGCACCGTATCCCCCGGCACGAGTCAAAATGTGCGGCCTTCCATGGGCATCGCTACGCAGCGGAGCTGGAGTGCTGGGCGGAGGCCCTGGATGACCGCGGGCGGGTCGTCGATTTTGGGGTGATCAAGGAACGGGTGGGCGGCTGGATCGACCAGCACTGGGACCACACCGCCATCCTGATGCGTGGGGATCCGGATCCCGCCGTTGCGACAATTGTTGCATCCAATGCGGCCTATGGGCGGCCCGTCTACTTTCTGGATGTGCCTCCGACCGCCGAGAACATCGCAGCGGCCCTCGCCGAAATCAGCCAGGATCTTTTAAAGGATACCGGTGTGCGGCTGGTCAGCCTGAGGCTGTACGAGACCCCCAACGGCTCGGCCACCTGGAGGGCACAGGCGTGAAGTGGGAGGGGAAAGCCATCGGCGGTGCGTTGGGGGCGATGATCGGCGGACCGGTGGGGGCCGGGGTGGGGGCCGCCGTGGGGCACCTTCTGGCCGATGGGGAGAACGGGAGCCTGCGGCTGAGAAAACTTAATGTGGAACATCAGGTATTCTCAGATTCTGGTCCGGGAATGGTGCTTACTCCGGTATGGGAAGCACGGGGTCTGGCCGGCGTGGACTGCGAGCTGCGCCTGTCGGTGCCCGGGGAGCGCCAGAAAGAGGTGGTGGTGCCCGAACACCCCAAGGAACGCTGCGAGCTTCCTCCCTTCTTCTTCCGCTACGCGCTCTTTGAGGGGCTGGACAAGGCCAGCGTAAAGGTGCAGATCGCCGCCCCCAACCTGGAGCCCATTTTTGCCGATTTCAGCCTGGAACTTCCCTTGGGACTCCGGCGCCTTGGCAGCACCGGGCAGGGTCGTATGGTGATGGCGCTGTTGGCCTCGGCACGGGCCGGGGGGCGGACGCTGCAGCAGGAGGATGTGCGCTACATCCGCAGCCTGTGTACAGAGGCTTGGCAGTTGGAAGAGGAGGGGATTTCCTGGCTTCGAAGCTGGCTGAAGTCCCTGCGCGAGGTGGAGGAGGATCGGCTTGCACCCGACAAGGTGGCCGAGCGGGTGGGCCTGTCCACCGAGCTGCCCGATCAGGAGCTTCTTCTGGGATGGCTGGTAGAAGGTGGAGAAAAGCATTGGGCCACCCGCGCCGCCCGGCAGTGGGTGGACAGCTTTGCCGCCGCGCTGGGCCTGGAAGCACCGTGGAGCGGCGCCTATGTGGCCCCTCGCAGTGCCGCTCGAGCCGCGCAGATCCTGGGGATTTCAGAAAATACTCCCCTTGAAGAAGTGCGCTTGGTGTGGCGACGCTTGGTTCAAGAGAACCACCCCGACCGTGCTGCCGATCCGGAGCTGGCCACCCGTCGCACCGCGCAGATCAACGCCGCCTGGACGCTTCTGCGCAGATTGGCTGAAAAATCAGAGACTTAGCCAGCGGAGGCTCAGGTACTTTCGAGCCCCTCGTCGCGCTCCTCCACCCGAACTCCGAGGCGCCCGCGGTGCAGTCGCAGCTCCAGGCGCTCGCCGATCTGCACCTGCGCCGCCGAGCGTAGGGCCAGACCGTCGCGCAGCGCCAGGGCGTAGCCGCGTTCCAGGACCTGGAGGGGGGACATGGCGCCGAGACGTCCGGCACTGGCCGAAAGGCTGTCCCGGCGGCCCCGGAGGAGCGCCAGGATTGCCCGGCTGAGGCGCTGCTGGAGGTTGTCCACCCGCTGCTTGCCCACACGGATCCGGTCGGTGGGCGGTCGCGGCTGCACGCGCATCAGGCGGCTGGTCCCCCGCTCCACCTGGCGACGGGCAGCGGCCTGCAGACGGCTTTGAAGCTCGTCCAGGCGCTGCTGGCCCAGCGCCAAACGGTCGCGGGGATGCAGGAGGCGCCCGCGCAATTTCTGCACTTCGGCCCGGCTATGTTTGAGCTGCCAGAGGGTCGCGGAAGCGAGGCGCTGGCGGTCCTGCTCCAGCCGATCCAGCAGCTCCGACCGGGAGGGAGTGGCCAATTCGGCGGCGGCCGACGGTGTGGCCGCACGGAGGTCCGCCGCAAAATCGGCAAGCGTCACATCGGTTTCGTGGCCCACCGCGGAGATGACCGGGATGCGACTTCCGGCAATCGCCCGAACCACAAGCTCCTCGTTGAAGGCCCAGAGATCCTCTACCGAACCGCCCCCTCTGCCGACGATCAACACCGAGCTGCGCCCATGTCGGTTCAAGAGCTGCACCGCCGCGGCGATCTCGGCCGCCGCACCTTCCCCCTGCACCCGACATCCAACAAAATAGATCACCACCGCCGGATACCGTTTGTTTATGACCTTCAAAAGATCCTGGTACACGGCACCGGAGGCGGAGGTGGCGATGCCGATGGCCACGGGCCACTCGGGAATGGGGCGCTTCCGTTCCGCGAGAAAGAGGCCCTCAGCCGTCAGCTTCTGGCGCAGCTCCTCAAAACGGCGGGCCAGATCCCCACCGCCCTCCACCCGCAGCCCCCGCACGTTCATCTGGTAGGTACCCCGCGGCACATAGACGCCGATGCTGCCACGCATGATCACACGGTCGCCATCGCGGGGAGGGGCGGCCACCTTCTGGTTCTTGTCCCGAAACATGGTGCAGGCCAGCACCGCTCCCTCGTCCTTCACCGAAAAATACCAGTGCCCCGAGGGATGAGCCTTGAAGCCGGTGATCTCTCCTTCCACCAAGAGATCGGGGTACTCCGCCCGCAGCAGGCTCTCCAGCCGACGGGTGATATCGCTGACACTATACCTCTCCAAGCTCCCCCCTCCGCTTCCAAAGACCATAGAGGCCCCTAAAGCTGATCCCAAACATTCCTGTCATCGCGAAATACAAGAGGAGACCGGGCAGGCCGGGATCAAAAGAATAGACCACCCGGTGGCTACCTGCGGGGATCGGAATCCCTCGAAAAATCAGGTCTGCCCGAAGGATCTCGACTGGCTCCCCATCGAGGGTGGCCTTCCAGCGCGGGTACCAGCTATCCGACAGCACCAGCTCGCCGGGTCCGATGGCCTCGATCTCCACCCGCTGGCTGGTGTAGGAGAGCAGGGTAGCGCTGGCTTTTCCACCTTCGTCGACGCAGATCACCGGAGCGTCCGCTGCTCCCTCGTTCACAACCACCTTTTTTGGATCCAGGCCCTCCATCGCCAGGAAGACATCGTCCGCCGTACTGACCTGCTTGCTGCACGGAACCATCCGCACCCTAGGCAGCGCCGCCAGATCCAGGTAGACGGACACCGGTCCCCGCACCAACGGAAAAAGTCCCGGGATCTCATGTATCGAAGCGATATATTTCAGTCCGATACGTCTGGCGATGGCGACATTCTGAAGGTAGTGTTCTACCTGGATGCTGCCTTTTTCGGAAAATGTCAGGCCCGCACGGGCCAGGAGCGCATCGTTGCGCACCATCAAGAGCGGGCTGGGCAGGATCACATCCTGCGTGCCGTACATCAGCCCCAGCGAAGCCGAGAGAAGCTGGCCATCCAAGGCCGGCGCGACCCGACGATCCAGCACCGTCAAGCGCCCCCCGCCGGGCTGCCGCATCTCCTCCACCAGCCAGGAGGGGGCCTGCGGCACCTCCTCCATCGGTACCCGTGGATGGTAGTTTCTCCCCAAGGACCAGAGATCCAGCGCGATCAGCGCCGGAAACCAGCGTGGCCGACTCAGGCATAGTACGCTCAGCAGCAGGGTCGCCAGCGGCCAGAGCACTCCCGGCGAGACCGGTGAGCTGCTCCACTGGAGACTGCCGATGATCCGATCCACTTTTTGCCCAATCAAAGCGGGGTCTTCCGGCTCCATCGCGGGCAGAGCCGCCCTGGCCAAGGCAGAGTCGGGCAGGGGGGGAGCCGCTTCGTCCACCTGCCGCCAGAAGTGACCCCGAAGCAGGCTGCGAAGGGGATATTCGGCCTCCCGCACCAGCACATGCCCTATTCCCGTGGATAGAAAAAAGCAGGCAGAAATTGCCAGAAGCCCACGTTGCCACCGTCCCAGGCTCCAGCTCTGCCAACGCTGGGCCATCCAAACGCGGCCGTAGCCCTCGGTAGCCAACACCGCCACACAGAGCGACAAACCCATCGCAAAACGGACGGGGAAGCGGAAAAATCCAAAACCCGGTAGCAGGCGCAGCAGCTCCCAGAGTGGCCCCCCCAACATCAGAAGAAGGCAGAGAACGGCGCCGATCCCCCAGCCCCGTGCCCGCCGCAGCCCCAGAAAAGCCAGGATCACCAGCGGAAAACCAAGGTAAAAACACATCTCCCAGTGATTTACCCCCATTCCCCAGTAGCCCGGCCCCCGGTGGTAGTAGCTCTCGGGTACATCCGCGGGGCGGTCGTAGCCAAAAAGGTAGGGGAGAACTACATTTGCCAGCTCGGGCAGTGGCAGGGCACCGATGGAGGCAAAGCCAGGGTCCACCCCCCCATCGCGTAGGGAGAAGCGGGAGAGTTCAAGGGTGGCCACCAATTGCGGTGAGGCCAAGAGCAGCCCACCCGCAGCCGCTGCCGCCCACTTCAATCGCTGTCCTGGAAAATTCATAGCGTAGACCGCCGCGATCAAGCCGCCAAAGGCCGCCGCCTGGGGATGCCCGGCCAGACCCAGCGCCGCGATGGACAGCACGACCCCACGCCAGCTCCCCGTGCAGGTTGCCCAGAACAGCCAGGGCAGCCAGGCCAAGCCATTCTGCATGCCCAGGTACAGGGTGTGGGAGATAGAAAAGCCACAGAATGACCAGGTGATTCCCCCCACATAGGGCGCCCAATCCCGCGCGCCCCGCGCCCGGAGGAACAGGTGCATGCCGAGTGCGCCGAAGATCTGGTGCCCCAGAATGCTGAAGTTTACCGCCAGTGGTCCTGACAGAAACAAAAAAAGAAGCATGGTGGGGAGGTAGAGAAAGCCTCCCTGTCCCTCTGCGAGCAAGGGAAAGCCATTGGCCGCCCCCGGTGCCCACCAAGGCACCTGCAGCTGTGCCCACTCCTGTGCCGCCCAGACCCGCCAGGGGAGGTGGTGGTGGCGTAGGTCGTGGTGGAGGAAAGCCCCCTGGCCCAGCATCGCATCGGGCGCAAAGGCGAAGGCAACGCCCAGATAGACGACAAAGGGCCACAGGATGGCGGGAAGGCGCTTCACTCGATGTAGCCCAGCTCCTTCAGCATCGCCTGCGTGGCCGCATCCACGGCGTTCGGATCGGGCAGTGCCCGGCGTAACGCATCCACATTTGCCCGGCCGATCTGCACCCCCCGGCTCTGCTCGGCCGCAATATTGGTTTTTTCGAATGGATCGCTATTCAAATCGTAAAATTCTTCGGATCCGTCGCTGCGTTGAATATACTTGATTCCGTTGGAAGAACGTACTCCATAGAGCTGTCCTTCGCTCAGGGACATCCCCTCTCGTCCCAGCAGCAACGCCGCCTCGGGTGTCGTGACCGCTCCCAGGGCTCGGTTGCCCAGAGACTCCGAGCGGGTGCCTGCCATCAGCGGCAGCCCTCCCGCCCCCAGCAGGCTGTTGGCCACATCCAACACGCTGGCCTGCCCCGGTACACGCATCCCCGGCTTCCACGCGGGGGCCGAGGACCACAGGAGGAAGGGCACCCGCAGGACGTCGTCATAGATGCCGTGGTGGTTGAAGTAGATGTCGTGGTCCCCCAGGCTCTCCCCATGATCCCCCGTCAGCAGCACCACGGCGTTGGTCATCAGGCCAGCACTCTTCAGATCGTCGAGCAGCCTCCCCACCTGGCTATCGGTATATTCCACTTCCATCCTATAGAGATCCCGAAGGGCCTGCACCTCCTGGGGGCTGTAGCTGTAGCCGGGCTCCTTGGCCAGGATGGCACGGTGATCGGCGCCCGCAGGCTGGCCATCGTGGCGTTCATAGGGGGAGTGGGGCTCAAAAAGGTGGATCCACAGGAAAAATGGCCCCGAACCAGATGAAGCCCAGGCAACGGCGCGATCCAGGGTGCGCGGGGCCGGACGCTCTAACAAAAATGGATAGTCGGCCGGATCGCCGAAGCGCATCAGCAACCGCAGACCGAACCTCGCCACCTGAAGTTCCGAAAATCCACGGAAATAGGGAAAAAAGTCGTCATCGTAGATCTGAAAACCCTGCCCCAGGCCGGTGCGGCTGTCCAGTGCAAAGGATGACACAAAAGCAGCGGTACGATAGCCCAAGAGACCCACATGCTCGGCCAGGGTCATTTTTCCGCCGGTCAAGGTCTGACCGTTCGAAGTCACACGATGTTCGGCTGGGTGGCGGCCGGTGAACATACTGGCATGAGAAGGTGCCGTTTCCGGCAGCGGCGTCACCGCCTCCTCCACCACCAGACCCAGAGTCCCCAAGGCATCCATCCGCGGCGTGGACACCATACCCCCGTAGACGCCCAGGTGGTCCCGCCGCAGGGTGTCTACGGTAATCAGGATCAGGTTTGGCTGGGTGGAAGGTGCAGGAAGATCAACAGGAGGTACAGAGTAGAAGAAGGGTGCAATTGCGACGGTGGCTAGGCCCAAGCCCACGGAAAGGACCCGCCAGCCCACCACCGGGCCTGCACCAATACTCAGGCGGCGGAACCAATAGCCGGCGTTGTACCAGACGGTAATGGGAAGAGAGCTACCCAACATGGCCACCGCTGCCATCCGCCCGGGGATGCCCGTCCGCACCGCCTCCCAGGCAGAAGGAGATAGGAAGATCCAGGCCAACAGCGTGACCGTCAGGGTGAAAGCCGCCCGATAGCGCTTCCAAGGCGGCAGGGCCGCCCCGGCCCACTGTACCAGCAGCCCCGCTCCGGCCCCACAGACCGCCCCCAGTCCCGCATTGAGCACCACGGCGGCCAGACCCAGGAGCCAGATATCCAGGGTCTCCATCCATAAATCCAGACGGAAGGCCAACAACACGGCCTCCCCGCCGCCGGCCAGAGCGCCGGTGCTGGCCCCCAGCCCCGCCATCCACAGGTACAGGCGCCCGGCAGGAACCACCCCCTGTTCGAAGCTGTCGTCACTCATTCAGGTACCCCAGGGCTTTGAGGGCCGCTTTTGTCTCCGCATCCATATCCGGGTGAATGCCAGCCTGCCCTTGTTGTAGCAGGCTGTCCAGCAGCTCTCGGGCGGCCGGAGTCCGGGGATCCTGTGTGCTTTCTGCCTTTTCTCCCGGATCCACCGCCAGATCAAAGAAGTGGTAGCCCACCGCCACCTCGCCGAGCGGAGCCAGTCCGCGCTCGGGTTTGTGAAGCGGCTGCTCACTCCGAATCAATTTGCTGCCCTGGCCGCGCAGCGCGTGGTCCACCGGTGGCGGATCCCAGGACCGCCCCGAGACGGTGGAGGAGACCACCGGACGCTCCCGACAGGGCTCTCCACGCAGCTCGGGAACCCGGGACAGACCATCCCGCTGCTGGCTGTTGGACAGACCCGCCAGCTCCAGAAGGGTAGGGGCAAGGTCCACACCTCCCACCTGACAGTCGATGCTCAGGCCTGCGGCGATTTTTCCTGGCCATCGTATCAATAGGGGTACACGAAGCGACGGATCATAGAGGTTGTCCCCGTGATCAAAGTAGTAGCCATGCTCAGTCAGACTCTCCCCATGGTCGGCAGTGACCACCAGAAGGGTATCGTCCAGGCGCGGCCCCAGCGCCTCCAAAAGCTGGCCGATGGCATCGTCAAGGCTGCGAATCTCGTTGTCGTAGGCCTGGATTAGCCATTTTTCGTCGGAAACATGGCGATATTCGGGGGGCCAGTAGGCAGGAAGGGGGAGAGCCGGGGCGTCGGCCTCTGGCAGGGGACCGTTGTAGGGCGACACATAGGGGCCATGTGCGTCATAGAAGTGGACGAAGGCAAAGAAGTCCTCGTCGCGGTGCCGTTTGAGGTAGGGGATGGCCCGCGCCAACACCCGATCGTAGCTGCGCTCCCGAAGCGCATGCTCCTTTACCGCCACCTGGTTCCAGGCTTTGACCAGGCTCAGCGACTGAAGCCCGGCGATCGCCCCAAAATCGTCGTCCCAGACCTGCATGCCCTGGTCCCAGCCATACTTCCCGTGCAGGGGAAAACCCGCGACAAAGCCAGCCGTACGCCAGCCCGCCGCCGCAAAATCCCGCCAGATCAGGGCCGGTCGATCGCCCAGCTCGGTGCCATTGCTGACCACACCACTGCGGAAGGGCGCGATGCCGGTAAACATCGCAAGGTGAGAAGGTTCGGTGATCGGCGCAGCGGCAATGGCCTGCGTAAAACGGGCGCCTTCCGTCGCGAGGCGCTGCAGGTTGGGCTGACTGGCACCATAGCCATAGGCCGCGAGATGATCGACGCGAACGGTATCCAAGCTTACTATCAGCACCGGAAAATGGGCGGCCGGCCGCGCCGACCCTTCCCGAGCGCGCCCCAGGGCAAGACCCAGACCGAACAGGCCGAGAATTCCCATGAAAAACAGGGGGATACGACGCAGAAGTGGATGTAAAATATAGGAAATGCCCAGCACCACCACCCCGATGGCCAGCAGCCCTCCCCAGACCTTTGGATCCCTGAGAAAGTTGTTGAGCACCCACTCAAAACGGTAGTTGATCCCCGCCTGCATGGCGAGAAGCCCTCCGAAGATCAGCCCCTCCGCCCGGCGGAGCTTCCCGAAACCCAGTCCTACCAGCAGCCCGAAAAGAGCGCCGAGGAGCACCGAACACAGCCACCAGCGCAGCAGCTCGGTGGTCTCCAGACCCTGCTGGGGGCGCGCCCGCAGGCCCACTTCCAGCGAGCCGGCCATAGCTCCCAGAAAGACCGCGTAGCGAAGGGGGCGCACAAAGGAAGACATCCCTCCTGCCTAACGCATCGCTTTTCCTTCCGCCCGGTCAGAATCTGTCCGCTCTGAGGGGTGCAGCGGCGGGGCAGACCGGTTAGACGCCCGGCCCCTTTGAGGTTCCCATGTCCGACCAGGACACCTTGGCGGTAGAAGCCGCTCGCCGCCGCACCTTCGCCATTATCTCCCACCCGGACGCCGGAAAAACCACGCTGACCGAGAAGCTGTTGCTGTACTCGGGCGCCATCCACATCGCCGGTGCGGTAAAATCAAGGAAGTCCGCACGGAGTACGGTATCGGACTGGATGAAGATGGAGCAGGAGCGTGGGATCTCCATCACCTCGTCCGTGTTGCAGTTCGAGTACCACGGGAAAAAGCTGAACCTGCTGGATACCCCCGGCCATGCGGACTTTTCCGAGGATACCTACCGGGTGCTGGCGGCGGTGGACTGCGCGGTGATGCTGATTGACAACGCCAAGGGTGTCGAAGATCGAACCCGAAAGCTGTTTGAGGTCTGCCGGATGCGCGGAATCCCGGTGTTGACCCTGGTCAACAAGTGTGACCGCGACGGTATCGAGCCGCTGCAGCTTTTGGACGACGTGGGCCAGGCCTTGGGCATCCAGTGTGCGCCGATCAACTGGCCGGTGGGGTCGGGACGCGACTTTGTTGGGGTGGTGGAACGTTCGTCGGGAGAGGTGCTGCTGTTCTCCAACAGCGGCGGCCACGATGTTGTCTCTTTCGAACGGATCAAGTTGAGCGAAGCCGAGGATCGGATCCGCGAGCCTGTCTATCTGCAGGCGGTGGAGGATCTGGAGCTGCTGGAGGGGGCCGGGGAGCCCTTCGACCGGGAGAAGTTTCTGTCCGGCAAACAGACACCAGTCTTCTTCGGCTCTGCCATGAATAATTTTGGTATCGAGCCCTTTATGCAGGCAATGGTGGATCTGGCGCCCGGGCCCCGCACCCGCCCCTGTGCGGGCAAGCAGCGGAATCCAGATGATGCCGATTTTACGGGCTTTATCTTCAAGATCCAGGCCAATAT
>CAITDR010000167.1 GCA_903891165.1 uncultured Pseudomonadota bacterium | reverse complement strand
CCCACACCTCGCCCAAAAACCCGCCCCCACCCAAAAACCTCCCCACCGAAAAACGGGGAGAGTCCAGAGAGGGGCTCTGAAACGACCCACCCCAACCCCACAAAAACCCACACCGCGGGTCCGTCGTTTCACAGCCACGACTCGGCCCACGGAGGGCTGGCCGGGGTCGGTAGGGGGGCGGAGCCCCCTTACCTCGGGAGAGTGCAGAGAGGGCGGAAAGCCCTCTTTGCAACGCTGTCCCGGAGGTACTCCGCCCAAAACAACCGCAGCCTTGGCTGCAAGCAACGCCCGCGCGTAGCGACAACGCCTCGCAAAAACCAAAAGTCCGTGCGAAGCACACCGCCAAATAACAAACGCCTACGCAAAGCAGACCGATCACCCGGGCTCAGCCCGAAGCCAATCCTCAAGAAACTCCAACTCCTCCCCCAAAACCTCCTCCCAAGGCTCCCCTCCCTCCCGATCCATCCCACAAGGAGTAAACGCCGTATACCCCGGATAATCCGAATTCCGATCCGGATCCTCCGCAGGAGAAGCAGGAGGCGCAATCGCCCCCGTGGCATTGACACGTAAAGGATGCAACCAGCAGGCCCGCGGCTTGTACACCCAAGGATGCCTCCCCTCCTCCACCGCCAAAACCTGCAGCGCACACCGCGCATCCGCCAAGGCAAAAACACAGCGGCTATCCGTAAAATGAGCCGGCCGTTGCCGATACACATAGGGGCGGGTGGCCGTCTTCACCCCTCCTCCTCCCCCTTGACCCGTCAAGAGATAGACCTTGGGCAAAAAGTGAAAGAAGGCAGGATGTGCCTTGACCACCGCCCGCACGCGCCGATCCTCCCCCGGCTCCAGATAGACCCCATCGTAACAGCATACTCCTTCGCAAGCCGAAAGATCACAGCGTTGAAGGTACGGTCGCCTGCCTTCCAAAACTCCTCCTCCTCTCCCACTTCTCAAAAGGCCGAGATGCGTCTATAGTACCCCCGCCTAGAGAGGAGATCCAATGCGCTGGCTTCTGTTCACCCTTGTTCTTGCCGGATGTCCGGGTACCAAAGAATCCGCTACCGACGACAGTGACCCCAAAGAGAGTACGGTGGATTCCCCGACCGATGACTCCGCTGCAGACGATAGCGCCCCCCCCACCGATGCCGATGGAGATGGCGTTGCGGCTCCAGAAGACTGCAACGACAACGATCCCGCCATCAAGCCGGGTGCAGAAGAGCTCTGCGATGGGAAGGACAATAACTGTGACACCCAGATCGACGAGGGCCTCACCCAGGTCACCTGGTACATGGACAACGACTCCGATGGCTACGGAGATACCGCCTCCCAGATGACGGGCTGCCAGCCTCCCGCGGGAAGTGCACCTCAGGGCGGGGATTGTGACGATAACAACGCTTTGGTCAACCCGACGGCCCTCGAAGGTGAGGACGGCCTGGACAACAACTGCAACGGCCAGATCGACGAATTGGGCGATGCCAGCCGCTACTACTTCGACAACGATGGCGACGGCTTTGGCGATCCAAATGCCTACCAGGATGCGACGGAACAGCCCGCGGGCTACATCACTGATGGCACGGACTGCAACGACAGCTCCCGCGACATTTTTCCAGGTGCACCCGAGCTTTGTGATGGTGTGGATAACAACTGTGACACCCAGGTAGATGAGAACCCCACCGACCAGACCTACTACTACCTGGATACCGACGGTGACGGTTTTGGCGATTCCAACCAGGTCACTCAGGCCTGTGATGTGCCGGCCGGCTACGCCTCCACCAGCGGCGACTGCGACGATTCCGATGCCACCATCAGCCCCGGTGCCACCGAGCTCGCCAATGGCTACGACGACAATTGTAATGGCCAGGTGGACGAAGGCACCGCCGGTGTGGTCCGCTACTACCTCGATGCCGATGGCGACACCTACGGCGACCCGGTCACCTACCAGGATGCCACCTCTCCCCCGGCCGGCTATGTCACCAACAGTGGCGACTGTGACGATAGCGATGCTACCATCTTCCCAGGTTCTCCCGAAGTTCTCAACGGATCGGACGATGACTGCAACGGCCTGATTGACGATGGTGTGGGCGGCACCAACCGCTACTACCAGGACGCCGACGGCGATACCTATGGCGACGCGGCCGTCTACCAGGACGCCACCTCCCAGCCTGCGGGCTACGTCACCAACTCCACCGACTGCAACGACAACGATGCCTCGGTGAACTTAGGTGCCACCGAGATCGCGGGCAATCAGATCGACGACAACTGCAACGGCCAGGTGGACGAGGGCAGCTCCGGCACCACCCGCTACTACTACGATGGCGATGGCGATGGCTGGGGAGATCCAAGCACCTACCAGGATGCGACGGTTCAGCCCTCAGGCTACGTCTCCCAGTCGGATGACTGCGACGATACCAACGCCAACGTCAACCCCGCAGCAGCCGAAGTTGCGGACTCCCTTGACAATAACTGCAATGGCCAGACCGACGAAGGTACCGGCAGCGGCATCCCCAACACCTACTACGCCGACACCGATGGCGATGGCTACGGGGACCCCAACAACACCGCCACCGCATTCACCCTCCCCGCCGGTTTTGTAACCGACAATACCGACTGCGACGATCGTACCAACGCAGCCTACCCGGGTGCCCCCGAGCTCTGCGATCAGATCGACAACGACTGTGATGGGGTCTACGACGACCAGGACTCCGATGTCCTGGCTTCTGAGCTGCTCTATCTCTGCTACGACGGCGACAGCGATGGCTACGGAACCGCAAGTATGTGCCGCTCCGGCTGCTCTGCTCCGACCGGCATTCCCACCGCGGCAAACGACGACGACTGTGACGACGCCAATGCCTCGGTGAACCCCGGTGTGACCGAGGTGGTCGGCAACGGGGTCGATGACGACTGCGACGGGACGATTCGGTAATTCTTCGTACAGATTGACCGTTGGGGGCCGCCAAGGCCCCCTTTTTTTGGGAGCTCCCCTGGGTCCACGTTTCCTCCTCTACCAGGCCGCCCGCGTCTTCCTGATCCTTGGCCTCCAGATCCAGGGGGTTTCGGTGGCTTGGCGCCTCTATGCCCTCACCGGAAGGCCCATGGATCTGGGCTGGGTGGGGCTGGTGCAGTTCCTTCCGGTGATGCTCCTCTGGCCGCTGACCGGCGCCCTGTCCGACCGCTATGATCGCAGGTTGATCACCGTCTTCTGCCTGGTGATCCACTTCTTTGTTGCCCTGGCTCTCTCGGTGGCCGAGCCCGGACCCGCGGGGATATTTGTGTTGTTGGGGCTGGGAGCCGTCGGGCGGGCCTTTGCTGCCCCGGCCCAGCAGGCGCTCCTACCCGGTCTGGTGGCGCCTGAGCGTTTCCCCAGGGCCGTGGCACTGAATTCCACGGTTTTTCAGCTCGGCTCCACCGTGGGTCCAGCCCTGGGGGGCCTCCTCTACGCAACAATCGGCCCCTCGGCCACCTTTGGGGTGACCGCCGGGCTGATGGCGGCGGGAATCCTCCTTTTTGCCCTTCTGCCCCCCAGTATTCCCAGTGCCGCCCCACCGGGCGAGACGGTCTGGCAGCGCTTCTCGGCGGGCCTGGCCTACGTTCGGAGTCGCCCGGTGCTTTTAGGGGCGATCTCCCTGGATCTTTTTGCGGTCCTTCTCGGTGGCGCCGTGGCATTGCTGCCGGTTTTTGCCAAGGACATCCTGCATGCCGGCCCGGAGGGGCTCGGACTTCTGCGCGCCGCCCCCGCGATCGGTGCCACCGCCTCCGCACTCTGGTTGGCGGGTCACCCCATGCACCGCCGGGCCGGGGCGCGTCTGTTGACTGCGGTCGCCGTTTTCGGACTTGCAACGATTGTTTTTGGGCTCTCCTCGCAGCTCTGGCTGTCGATGATCGCACTTCTGGTGCTGGGCGCGGCGGACGAGGTCTCCGTGGTGATTCGCCAGACCATCGTGCAGTTGCGCACTCCCGATGCCCTTCGTGGGAGAGTGAGCGCGGTAAACTTCCTTTTTATCTCGGTCTCCAACGAGGTAGGAGCCTTTGAGTCGGGCGTGACGGCCGCGTGGTGGGGACCGGTGGTCGCAGTGGTGGTGGGAGGACTGGGGGCCATGGTGGTCGCCGGGATCTACGCCTGGCGCTTTCCAGAGCTACGGAAGATGGATCGCCCGGACCTTGCCGAGTGAGGCCGGAGCAGCTCCGCCTCCTCCACCCCAAAAGCGGCATGTACAAAGTTCGTCAAAGCACAAAACAGGCGCGACCACACGCTGCTGAGATGGCGGAGCTGCGTCTATAGTCGGGCCACACCGGAGCCTTGATGCGCCTGCTTGCCCTCACCTTCCCTCTCTTCCTCATGGCCTGTGCCGACGGCGGCAAAGTAGACGACTCCAGCGTTGTGGTCGGCGACGATACCGGCAAACCGGACAGCGATTCCCCCGCCGACGATACGGACTCGCCCCCCGACGACAGCCAGCCCCAGGGCGAGCCCAACATCGTCCTCTCCCCCGCCGAAGTGGACCTGGGCATCGGCATCCCCGACGAAGTCCTCACCGGCACCCTCACCGTGCGCAACACCGGTGACGCCACCCTCGACGTCACCGTCGCCGCAAACTCCGGCTACACCGTCGATCAATTCAGCCTCTCCATCCCCGCCGGCAGCAGCACCGACGTGGGCATCTCCTTCTCGGCTCCCGACCCCGGCTCCTACCCCGGCTCCCTGGAGCTCTCCTCCAACGACCCAGACTCCCCTTCCCTGAGCGTCGATCTCTCCGCCGTCATCGACAACGATAGCGACCTGGATGGCGCCGCCGACTCCGAAGATTGTGCCCCGGAAAACCCGCTGATCAACCCCAATGCGGTCGAGATCTGGTACAACGGCGTCGATGAAAACTGCGATGGCAATGACGACGACCAGGACTTTGACGGCGTGTCGGTGGCCACCGACTGCGACGACACAAACCCCGCCAACTTCCCCGGCAATACCGAGACCTGGTACGATGGCCAGGACAACGACTGCGACGGCAACGACTCCGACCAGGACCTGGACGGTGTCGCCTATCCCTTCGACTGCGATGACCAGGATCCCAACCGTTTCCCCGGCAATATCGAGATCTGGTACGACGGCATCGACCAGGACTGCGACAGCAACGACGACGACCAGGACGGCGACGGCTACCCCGTCAGCACCGACTGCAACGACCTCTACGACAACATCAACCCCGGCGCCACAGAAATCTGCGACGGGATTGACAATAACTGCGACGGCCAGGCCGACACCGATGCCCAGGGCGACCCCTGGTACACCGACGCCGACGGCGATGGCTACGGCAACCCGACGGCGATCACCTACTCCTGCACCCAGCCCGCAGGCAGCGTCGCCAATAGCGACGATTGTAACGATGCAAACCTCTACGTCAGCCCCGCCGCCACCGAAGTCTGCGACGGCGTAGACAACGACTGCGACGGCACCATCGACATCAACGCCGCGGGCGGCACGCTCTACTACCAGGACGCCGATGGCGACACCGTGGGCGGAAGCACCACGATCAACGCCTGTACCCTGCCCAGCGGCTACAGCACTATCACCGGCGACTGCGACGACAGTAATGCAGCGATCTACCCCGGCGCCACCGAGGTCTGGTACAACAACGTCGATGAGAATTGCGACGGCAATGACGACGATGCCGACGGCGACGGCAGCAACTACCCCACCGACTGTAACGACAGTAATGCAGCGATCTACCCGGGCGCCACCGAGGTATGTGACAATATCGACAACGACTGCAGCACCGTTGTGGACGACAATGCGGTGGACGCCGACAGCTACTACATCGACGCCGACAGCGACAGCTACGGGGATCCCAGCAGCCTGACCTTGTCCTGCTCCACACTCACCGGCTACGTCACCAACGGCGGAGACTGTGACGACGCCGATGCGGCGATCAACCCCGGTGCAACCGAGGTACCGGGCAATAGCATCGACGAAAACTGCGACGGCAGCCTCGGCGCCATCTCTGCTGCGGACGCCACCTGGACGGTCCTGGGCTCTGCCGCCTCTCAGACCATCGGGGAAGAAGATCTTTTGTTGGGCAGCGATAGCAACGGCGATGGCGACGCCGAGCTGATCATCGCGTCGGCCTCCTACAGCTCCGGCCTGGGCGGGGTGGCCTTCCACGACCTGGCCACTTCCGGTAGTAATGTAGGCTACACTTCCGGCTACTTGACCGTCACCGGCATCACCACCGGCGACGGCTTTGGATCGGTGGTGGGAGAGCTCGGAGATGTGGATGGTGACGGCCGTATCGAGTACATCGTGGGTGCTCCGGAGCGCTCCACCTACCAGGGCCGGCTCTACATCTTCGACCAGTCGGTGAACGGCGCCTATGTGACCGGCACCACCGCGGTCTCCAACGTCTACGAGAGCCTGATCTTCGGCGGCAGCGGCCAGGGCAGCTACTACCGCTACGGTGCTTCCTACGCGACCGGTGACTTTAACGGCGATGGAGGCATGGATCTGGCGGGTGGTGCCCCGCTGACCTACTACTACAGCGGCGGCTGGGGCGGGGGCTACTACACCGTGGGCTCGGTATCGATCGCCGACAACGGCGACGGCTGGTACAACAACGGCAACGGTATCTACGCCTTCAGCGGCTCCACCATCTACGGCGACCTGAGCTCGGCCTACGGGAATTCCACGGCCGAATCCTTTGGCAGCGCGATGGCCGCGGGAGACTTTGACGGCGATGGGGACGATGATCTGCTGCTTTGTGCCTCTGGAAACGACGCGGGTGTAGGCGCATGCTATGCCGTCGCCGGAGCCGACGCGATGGGTGCCAACTACGACGAAGTCCAGGACATCGCCTTCGCCACCTTTGTCGGCACCGCGGCCAGCGATGGCGTCGGCATCAACGCCCGCTCGGTGGCCGCCGATGACTTGGATGGAGACGGCAAGAGCGACGTGGTGATCGGCATCCCCGGGGACGACACCGCGGGCAGCAACTATGGCGCCGTCCTAGTGCAGTGGGGTGGCTCCTGGAGTGGTGGCTACGCGGTGGGTGGCACCGACGCAACGATCTACGGCGACGGCAGCATGGGGGTCTCGGTCTCCCTGCCCGGCGACATCAACGGCGACGGGGTGGGCGATATTCTGCTGGGATCGCCGGGAATGGACAGCTCGGCAGGCGGCGCATGGCTGGTGGATGGCACCGTCAGCGGCGGGCTGTCTCTTCCCACCAGCAGCCTGATGAACTACACCGGCGAAAATGCAGGAGATTTGCTGGGAACCCGTGTAGCGGGCGGTGTGGACATCGACGAGGACGGCAAGCTCGATGTAGCGCTCTCCGCCCCCTCCTACAACAACGGCGCCAGCGCCGACGTGGGCCGGGTCTACGTGTTGCCCGCCGAGAATTGAGCCCGTCTATCGTTTCGATATATTGCGAAACGATAGCACTTACGGGGATAGCTACGCAAAAAGGGAGCCAATCCGAGGTGTACTCATCCCGAGTACACCTTCTGCGCGACATAGGCACTTTTCCTGACGCGGCCGCCTCAAATCTCGTGTATGAACGGCACTATAATTGGAGCCCATTCATGCGCCTGCTTGCCCTCACCCTCCCCCTCTTCCTCATCGCCTGCGCCGACGGCGGTAAAGTGGACGATTCCAGCGTTGTGGTTGGAGACGATACCGGCAAGCCCGACTCCGACTCCCCGGTGGATGATACCAACCCCCCCGACGACAGCCAGCCCCAAGGTGAGCCCAACATCGTCCTCTCCCCCGCCGAAGTGGACCTGGGCATCGGCATCCCCGACGAAGTCCTCACCGGCACCCTCACCGT
>CAITDR010000166.1 GCA_903891165.1 uncultured Pseudomonadota bacterium | reverse complement strand
GCCTTGCGCAGCGGCTCCAACTGGTAGGGCTTGATGGCGATGCCCGCGCGAAAAGGGGATTGGAAAAGCTCCTTTTCGGTGGAGGTGACGCAGGACCACTGGAGTGCGTGTAGCCAGGCGCCAAAGGCCTGAGGGCTGTCCAGACCCAGGCCCAGTCGCACCTCTTCCTCTTCCAGAATCTCGGTTGCGGGCTCCTTTTCCCAGAGCAGCTCAAGAGAATCCCCGGCGGCATCGTCGTCCAGGCAGGACATCCGCACCAGGGTGGCGTCCTCCGCGTGGGGGCCATGCACCACCTCGGACACAAGGTAGTGCCGTGATCGGGCTCGGACCACTTGCGACGCGCGGGGGATCTGCATGGGGGACCTCGGGGAGGGGCGGCGGCTTTTGCTTCTATCCGATATTGCGGAAGGGGGGAGGTCGGTCCCCGAGGATGTGTGCAGCCCTCGTTCATGTGAAGCTCCGGCACGCTTTGAGAAAAACAACCGATTGCCACAGCCACCTTGCTTAGCTAACCTGATTCCCTCGTCCCAGCCCCCCGCCTCACCCAAAGCCCCCCCCGGAGTGTCCCATGCCGCTTCTCCTCCTCTTTCTCGCCTGCGCCGGGGCCCCCTGCAATGTCGATGGTGTCGAACATCCCGACGGGGAAAGCTGGACCTGCTCGGATGGCTGCAACACCTGCACCTGCGAAAATGGCGCGGTGGCCTCTACGCTTATGGCCTGTAATGTCTCCTGTGTAGATACCACCGGCACCTACGAGCCGGGCGATTCCTGGACCTGCCCGGATGGCTGCAATAGCTGCTTCTGCGAGCCCGACGGCAGCATCTCCAGTACCGACCTCGCCTGTTTCAACTGAGCCGGCCGCCTGCGGTGGCGCTGTTGCAGCGCTGCAACAGCTCTCTGCAGCAAGGGGGATGCCCGCCCAAAGGCGCCTGCGGCGTTCCTCGCCGCACGCGCCTTGCGGGGTGTAGAGAATCCCAGGCTTATTCCCCCACTTTCTCTCCCTCCTCCTGGCAAAGCTCCGCGCCACCCCCCAAGTCCCTGATCGCCGCCACACAGTCGGCCGGGCTCTCCACCAAAAAACGCCCGGCGCAGGCCCGCAAATAGTCGGGGGAGAGCGAGTGGGGTGCGGGCGGCAGCTCGCCCTCGTAGGGCAGGATGATGGGCACTTCGGCGGAGAGAAGGTTCAGCAGCCCCAAGCTCTGTTCGGCCCCCCACCGCAACAGGGAGGGCACCGGCTTCGCCTCCCAACCATAGACCCCGCCCAGCTGATCCGTCATGACCCGGCCGTCGCCATGCCGAATCTGTGTCTGCCGCTGCTCCAGCCAGCGTTGGATGTCTTCGGGATCCTGAAGGCGAAAGGCGGAGATGGCGACCTGCGTGCTTTTGGAGGATACACGTGCAAAAATACCCGCTTCGCTGGGGTAGATGTGCGCCGCGTTGATTTCGCCCCCCTCCAGGCTGGTCATCAGTTCGGTGGCCGAGGCGATCCCGTCACGGGATTCGGAGCGCAGCCCGGGGAAGAGGTTGTTTATGTCATGGAGGCGCTGTGCAGCCCGGACCAGGGGACCGGCATCGTCCCAGCCCTCAAAAAAAGGGAAAGGGGCACGCTGGACACCGCGTCGCTCCCATCCAACACCTCCGACAGGGCGACCGCCTTCGCATCGGCGCAAAGCCGCCGCGACATGATCGCGGCGTGCCCTTCCATCGGGGTCCGCCAGGTCTCCTGGTTCTCCTCCGGCTTTTCGAGGATCTGGTGCTGAAGCGCATGGGTCAGCTCGTGGGCCACCACACAGCGCAGGAAGGGCCCCGTGTGCGTCCCGAGCGCCGCAGGCGCCTTCCGCGCTTTGACCCTCCCGCTACCCCTCGCCAAAAAATACCAACAACCCGCCCTAACGCGCCTTCGTCCACCGAAAATCACACTTCTTCGCCCCGCGACCGATGGTGCCACTCCGCACCAGTCCCAGCTCAAAAATATCACTTTCCACCTCATCCAAGCCGCAGATCTCCGGGCCCAGCGCACCTTCGCCGATGTGGTGCAAAAAGTGCTGCAGGGCACAGCGGCTGTAGTCCACCCCAAAGCCGCCGGGGTGGGTCACCAAACGACCCTCAAAGCCCGCCTCTCCGCCGCCCACCGTCCCCTCCACCAGGCGTCTATGATACCAGGGAGAGAAAAAAAACCAGCGATAGAGGCGGCGAAGGGGGAGAGGAAGGAAGCGGGCAGCGGAGCGGAAGACCGCGCCCATAAGCTCCGTAGCCTGCGCGGGACTACGCTCCGGGCAGACCCGGCGTATGGCCACCAGCATACAGGTGAAGATCAGAAAGCCCCGAGCACCCGGCTTTCCAAGGTCGGGAATTTTAGGTAATACCTCCCGAAGTCTTTCAGGTGCCTCTTTGGCGACACGACGTGCCTCCGCAGGGCCCAAGGTGATCACCAGGGCCGGGCGGCCCATCCAGAGGAGAAGTCGGAAGCCGAGGACATCCATACCCGGACTATAGCTCGAAAAGAGGGGCCTGTGGCCCGCAGTGTACACCACAGCAAAAAGACGGTTAACCTATCGCAATGGACATGCTCCACCACGCTCTCTCCCTCTTCGGACTGTTCCTGGTGGAGCTGATGGCCCTGCTGGTCGGTGTGATCGG
>CAITDR010000165.1 GCA_903891165.1 uncultured Pseudomonadota bacterium | reverse complement strand
GTCCGGGTACAGGAAAGATGTACTTTCCCGGCAAGAAGGGGCTCTTTCGGCGGAGTATTGAGCTGGATCGTCAGCCCCGCCCGATCCACCCCCACCAGCCGACCGTTCAGGATGGCCCAACCCCCACGCTGGCACAGGCTCAGCTCCACGTTTTCCCGCTGCATCGCCCGGAGTTGCTCAAAAGTGTTACCGAGGTCCTTGAGATCCCCCGGCTCCAGCTCCACGGTCTGGCGCTCCACCAGGGTGATGATGTCCTGGATAACACTCCGCAGGACATAACGCTGAAGGATGAGTTGATCCTCCGCGGATACCGCCACAAACTCCACCCCGATTCCAAAACCGTGATTCTGCAACCGTACGGAGCGCCGGACATTTGCATACAGGCGCAACGCCCGCGGCACGGGCTCCTGGTTCGGGCCCACCTGATCCTGGAGCCCGAAGCTGAGCATGAAGCTGTGCGGGAAGGAGGGAGGAACGGGCAGTGCAAGAAAAGCCCCTCCGACACTCAAATCCAGGATCTCGCAGGTGGCGCCTTCGACCTCCGCCTGGATCGCACAATCGATACGTGGCGAGGAGCGACGGTCATTTTCTTGGATTGAAATGAGCACCTCCGGACAACCCACCTTCTATCCTGACCTCCGTACCGCGCCAACGTGGTCCGCATTCATCGGGGGCTGCCACTCGCCATCTTCCTGAAAAACCGATAGGAAGCGGAGATGACGCATGCCTCCCCGACCCCACGATGAGCCGTCGTAGCTCCCTTCGGGCCGCCTTGGCCGACCTGGAGGCCGCAGAGAGTGCCTCAGCCTGGAAAAGCGCCGCGGAATACGTGGATCGGCTGACGGGTGCCGAAGAGTGGCGGCAGCAGGACGAAAGCCCCTACTTCGACCATCGCCTGCTGCGCGCCGAGCTGGGCGACCTGCGGCGCCTGCGGCTGGCGGGAGATGGCCACAGCCTCACGGCGCTCCTGACCGCCAGCCTCTACCGCCACCTCGCGGATGTGGCCGCCCCCGAGCTGTATGCTGTCGCGTTGGGTGGCACAAAAATCCTGGTTGGTGAATGGTTAGATGAGGTAGAGGCCGCGCTCCGATGGCTGGCCCGCAGCCCTCTGCCGGGGATCAGCAACGCCCAGAAGTGCGCCCGCTTTGAGCAGTCCTGGAAGGTGTTTGGCCGCTCCGCCCTCATGTTGTCCGGGGGAGCAACCTGGGGTTTTCACCACCTGGGGGTGGTCAAGGCCCTGTTCAACGCGGGCTTACTTCCCGACATCCTCTCCGGAGCCAGCACCGGAGCGATGATCGCGGGCGGAATCTGCTGCCGAAACGACGAGGAACTTCGCAGTCTCTTCGCCGATCCGGTGGCCATGCGGCTGGACGGACTGAAGCCGGTGAGCTGGGCCTCCGCGCGGGCAGAGGGAGCATGGCTGGACCCGGCACAGCTCTATGCGGTGCTCCGTAACAATATTGGCGACCGCACCTTCGCCGACGCATTTATGCACTCGGGGCGCGCGCTGAACATTGCCGTCTCCCCTACACGCAGCCGCCAGAAGCCGCGTGTCCTCTCCCACCTGACCGCCCCGGATGTCCTGGTGGCCAGCGCGGCGTTGGCTTCCAGCGCCCTGCCCGGCCTGTTCCCAGCGGTGGTGCTGGAGGGTCGGGATCCCTCCGGGGCCATCGTCCCCTACATGCCAAACGAGCGCTGGGTGGATGGGTCGATCTACGAGGATCTTCCCAAGCTCCGCTTGGCAAGGCACCACAACGTCAACCACTTTATCGTCAGCCAGACCAACCCCCACGTCCTGCCCTTTGCCCGCCATCGGGGGCAGCGCGGCCTGACCCCCGCCATCGCCGCCCTGGTCTCCACCTCCGCCCGGACCCAGGGCGCGTGGGCCGCGGACCTGGCGCGGCGGGCGACCCGCCCCGGTACCGGTCCCCTCCGGCAGCTCGCCGACCGCAGCTACGCGCTGATGAGCCAGGACTACCACGGCGACATCGACATCCACCCCGAATTCCACTGGTCCTTGTTCCGAAAAGTGGTGGCCAACCCCAGTCCCGACGACCTGCGCGCCTTCATCCGCTCCGGGGAGCGCTCCACCTGGCCGAAGCTGAGGATGATCGAGGATCAGACCCGTATCGGGCGGGTTTTTAAGGATGTGGTCACGGACCTGAAGAAAAACGCAGGGTCCTGAGGAGGAGGCGGCGCTCTGACGTCAATAGATCAGGATGGCGGCACCCAGCGAAAGACCAGCACCGGAGCCGATAAGCAGGACACGCTGACCCCGTTGCAGCCTCCCGGTCTCAATGGCCTCCAAGAGCGTGATCGGAATAGAGGCGGCCACACAGTTGCCATAGTGGTCCAACGTCTGCACCATCCGGTCGGGCCCCAGTCCAAAACTATGGAGCGCAGCCAGACCCAGGCGACTCGCCTGGTGCGGCACCACCCAGTCGATGTCTCCGAGTCCTTTGGACAGTCCGGGCCGTATCCGCTCTAAAAAGGGCCCCGCCAGCCCCGAAACCATGCGTAACACCCCAGGCCCGTCCATCTGAAAGACGTTGTCCTCCGGGCGGGTGTCAGGGTGATTGGGGTGCAGGCGGCTGCCGCCTCCCGGAAGCTGGGTCAGGTGGGCACCATCGCCGTAGCTCTCCAGCCGGTAGTGCTCCAGGACCGAGGCATCTCCCTCCGGGCCTTGCCGGAGTACAGCCGCCACCGCCAGATCTCCAAAAAGGCTGGCGGTCTCGGGATGCGACCAATCCATGCCCCCTGAGCTGAGCTCCGTACTCACCAATACGATGGTACGATAGCGGCCTGTTGCAAGGAGTGCGGCCGCCAATTCCAGACCCGCGAGGAAGGACAGGCAGCTGGCATGGACCGAAAAGGTGGGGATCCCCGAGCGGCCCCAGCCCAACGCTCGCTGGATCAGGACGCCAGTGTCAGGAATATGCTGCTCCGCTGTTCCTGAAGTATTGATCAGAAGGTCCACATCCCCCTGCTCCAGACCCGCGCGCGCCAGCGCATCCTTCACCGCCCAGGCCCCCATCTGCGAAGCCGTCTCGTCCCCCTCCGCCCAATGGCGCTGGATGACACCCTGGTGACTGGCGATCCAGCCCTCCGGCAGTCCCAGGCGTTCATCCAACTCAGAACTCAATACTTTCCGGCGTGGAATGTATTTTCCCATACTGAGAATCTGCAGCCGCTGACTCATCTTGTCTCCAGAATCCGACCGATCGCCTCTACCGCAGTGGCGACGGCGGCGCGATGATGCCCGCCCAGCTCCAGCACGTGTAAGCCGCCCAGGTGGGTTTTCCAACCCAGATCCGGCAGAGCAGGGCCGCCGGGCGGTCCCTCGGCGCTGCGCAGCAGCCAGGCAGTTCCCGGCCAGAATTGCGGGCGATGGCCAGACCAAGCCCGGAGGTGGGCGCGCAGCACCCCCTCCATACGGGCAAGCTGTGGGAACAGCTCAGCCTCGGGGAAAAGCTGCTGCGCTCCTATCAGATCCACCATGGCCCCGCGACTCTCCACCTCCGGCAAGCCAAAGGCCTCGCCCAAGAAGTGCAGAACCGTCCTCTCAGCTACCGGAAAATCCACGGGGGCGGCTCCATCTACCAGGATCAGGAGCTCCACGTCGTCCAAGGTGGCCATGACCTGCGCCACCGCGGCCCCAAAGGAGTAGCCGATCAGGCGCAGAGGCCCTGTCGGCACCACCTCGCGAACCAATGCCAGATAGTCAGCCGCCATCGTTACCAACTCCACCTGCGGTACCTCGCCCGGCTCCAAACCCGGTGCGCGGAGCCCCCACACCGGCACCGAGAGGGCCGCTGCGAGCGGCTGGTAGACATGAACGCCTCCATGCACTGGCGGTAGACAAAAAATCGGCCGCCCCGGCCGCTGAACGGACAAAGGCACTATCAGCCCGTGCGTAGCCGGTCGCACCTCGTTCCGGCCCTCCCGCAGGAGATCAGATAGCTCTTCCACACAAAGATCCTGCCAGATCAAGGAGAGCGGGAGCTGCACCCCCAACGCCGCATCCAGACGGGTCCGCAGCTCCAGCCCCATCAGCGAGTCCATGCCCAAGTCCACCAGCGGCGTCCGGGGCTCAGGCTGGCGTCCGGTCAGGGTACGCAACAAATCGAGGAGTACGGCCGTGACTTCGGTGGACGACTGCAAGCGGGGCACGCCAGAGCGGGGCCGGTCCTCAGAGACAGTAGACGGCCGAGCTGGTGCCACCCAGTAGCGCTGCCGTTGCCAGACCGTGGTGGGCAGGGGCACTCGCCGCCCTCCACTGGGAAAGACGCCGCCCCAATCTACGGCTCCGCCCGCGGAGAACCAGGCACCGAGCGTCTCCAACACCTCCGCATTTTCCTCTCCCTCACCCTTCAGGGACGGCAGACAGAGCGACTGAGGACCGTTCAAAATGCCCGGCACCAGGGAGCAGAGCGTCGTGCCGGGGCCGATCTCCAAAAAACACCGGGCGCCCGCCGCATCCAGGTTACGCACGACGGCGTCCATGTCCACCGTGCCCTCCAACTGCCTCCCCCAATAGGCCGCCGTCGTAACTGCTTCGGTAGGTTGTCCATGGAGAGAGGAAACAAAAGGAAGGAGCGGGGCCTGGAAGTGTATATCGGTAAGATTGCATGCAAGATCGGTGCCATCCCCCTCCAGACGGGCCGCCGGGATGCCCGTCCGCCCCAAAATTCGTCGTGTGGCGATTCCACGGGAGAGCATTTTATTGGCCAGGGCGGCTGCTACTTCAGCCTCCCCACCCACCAGCACACTCCGGGGACCGTGAACGGCCAGCACCCGCAATAGAGGGCCGTAGGGCAGCAACTCCGCGCGCACCGTCGCCTGTGACGCACGAATATGGTAGGTCAGGCCCTCCCCCGCCCGATCCTGGAAACGGAGGGCTCGCCGGCATACCAATCGGGCGGCATCCTCCAGCCCCAGCACACCTGCCGCCAGCGCAGCCGGGATTTCGCCCGCCGAATAGCCTGCCACCCACGACGGCTGCACACCCCACGAACGCCAGAGAGCGGTGAGCGCCCAGGCCAGACCCAGGCCCGCAGGCTGGGCATAGATCGGCTCTTGCAGCCGCACCGGATCCCGCCCCCACATCACGTCGCGAAGGGGCGAGGGAAGGTGCGCGTCACAGGCAGCCCAAACATCGGATAGCGCAGCCCGGAATACCGGCCACGTCGTCGCAAGTTCGCTCCCCATTCCCAGACGCGGGCTCCCCTCCCCGTTGTACAGCCACGCCACCGGCAATTCCGCACGACAACGGCGCACCGGCCGAATTTTTTGGAGCTTGTCGGCCAGCTCAGGCACATCCCGAGCCACAACCGCTAGGCGAAAAGGCAGTGCGGTGCGGGTGGTCGCAGCCGTCCAGGTCAGATCCCCGATGTGTTCGGGTAGCTTCCGGAGAAGTTCAGCCGCCCCAGCCGATAATGCCTCGGGAGATGCCGCCGAGAGCACCAGCAGCTCGGCCGGACGGGCGGCGTTGACCGACAGCTCCGCCGCCACCGGTGGGCGCTGCAGCAGCACATGGGCATTGGTACCGGTCAGGCCAAAGCTGGACACCCCGATGATGTTCAGCCCCGAAACCGGTGCGGTCGCCACCTGGATGGGAATCTCTCCCCAGGGAATGCGGGGATTCAGCGGCAGGGCATGCAGCGACGCGGGCAAGGTCCCTGTCCGAAGCGCCACCAGCGCCTTGGCCACCCCCGCCAGACCCGCTGCGGCCTCCGTATGGCCCAGGCTGCCTTTTGCGGAGCCAATCCACAGCGGCCGGGAGCGCCCCTCCCCAAACACGGCCGCCAGGGCACCCACCTCCACCGGATCTCCCAGCGCCGTCCCCGTTCCGTGGCACTCCACGGCATCCACCTGATCCGGGCGCAGCCCCGCGCTGGCCAGGGCGGCGCGGAGCACGCCCTGCTGGCCCTGCCCATTGGGCGCCGTGAAGCTGCTGCGGCGTCCATCCTGGTTGACGGCCGTCCCACAAATCAGCGCCAGCACCGGGTGCCCATGGCGGTGGGCATCAGCCAACCGCTCCACCACCACCACCGCCGCTCCATCGGCCCGCACGTAGCCATCCGCTTTTGCTGAAAAACTGTTGCATTTTCCAGTAGGGGATAAGACCCCCAGGCGGCTGAGCGCCACACTGCCCTCCGGCGCCAGCACCACATTCACCCCCGCCGCCAGGGCCATGTCGCAATCTCCCGCCTGGATCGCCTGACATGCCTGGTGGAGGGCCACCAAGGAGGAGGAACATGCCGTGTCGATGGCCATGTTCGGCCCCCGGAGCCCCAGCCAATAGGAGAGGCGGGCGGCGATGGCACTGTGCGCCGTCCCCATCAGGCCGTGGCCATCGATGTTCCCTGGCTCCTGTAGAAGGCGCAGCGCATAGTCACTGCCAGAGATCCCAACAAAAACCCCGGTGCGTGAACCTGACAGATCCGACCGGCGCAGACCCACCTGCTCCAGCGCTTCCCAGGTGCTTTCCAGCAGCAAACGCTCCTGCGGGTCCACCGTGGGGGCTTCCGCCAGCGTGATGTCAAAAAACGCCGGCTCAAATTCTTCGATGCCGTGGATCCACGCACCCCAACGGCTGCTGATCTTCCCCGACCTGCCCGGCACCGGGTCAAACCATGCGTCCAGGTTCCAGCGCGACGCGGGCACCTCCTCCACCACATCCCGCCCGGAAAAAAGAAGCTCCTCCAGAGAGGAAAGGTCAGTGACCCCACCGGGAAAATGGCAGCCGATTCCGACGATACACAGGCTGTCTCCCGGCTCCCGCTCGACGGGAGCAAGGGACTGCGGCGACTGTCCAGAGAGCCATGTCGCCATCTCCCCCAGCGTGGGAGCATCAAAAGGCAAGGTAGAAGGCACTGGACGTCCCAGAGACTGCTCCAGGCGCTCCGTAAAGTCCACCAATTGCAGCGACGAGACCCCCAGCTCCCCAAGAGGGCGGTCGGCGGGCAGACCAGCCGGAGAACGCCCCAGCACCTGCCCGAGAAGGTCGCGGAGCAAAGCCAGCATGCCACCGGGCTGCGGCGGCGGTTCCGGCGAGGCAGCCGGAGAAAATCGGCCCTCCAAGCACCCCGCCCGCCAGGCTTCCGCACAGGCCCGCCGCCGCAGCTTCCCACTTGTAGTCTTCAATACCATTCCGGGGGCGCCCAGCACCACCGCTGCACAGGCGAGGCGATGGTGGCGACGCACCGCGTCACGAATAGCCGTTTCTACCTCCACTCTCTCCTCGATGGTGGCAGAGGTGCTCAGCTCAGCCAGCACCACCAGTCCCTCCACCAGCCCGCCCTCCCCCGGATCGGCCGCAAAAACCACCGTACAACCAGGTCGAATCTTGGGATGTACTTCCCGAAGGCTCTCTTCCACATCCTGAGGGTGGATCTTGCGGCCCCCCACAATCACCCGATCCTTCAGGCGACCACAAACAAAAAGCTCTCCGGCGTGGAGCACCCCAAGATCACCGGTGCGCAGCCAGCTCCGACCCTCCAGAGGTGCCTCAAAGGCTGCCGCCGACTCCGCCAGACGTCCGTAGTAGCCGGCCGCTTTGCTGGCCGAGTCCACCCAGATCTCGCCTACCTCCCCCGGCCCAAGCGCCTGAGCCGTCTGGGGATCCACAATTTTCAGATACACCCCGGCACGGGGACTGCCACAGCTCATCAGACCCACCGTCCCAACCAACGGTGCAGCGGTCAGATTATCACTCTCCCCAATCACCTCTATTCTTCCTTGATCCAAGAGCACCGGATCCACCGAGATCAGGCGCCTGCCGCCAACGGTCACGCCTACGGTGTGCTCAGCCAGACCGTAGGCCGAACACCAGGCCTGAGGTGACAGACCGCTTGCAATAAAAGCCGTCAAAAAGCGGCGTACCGTTGCCGGGCGGATGGATTCTCCCCCGCTCAGAACCACCTGCAGGCTGCTCAGATCCCAGGCCGCACGTTGCTCAATCGTCGTCTTGCGCACCAGCAAGTCAAAGGCAAAATTGGGCCCCGCGATATGGGTAGCCCGGAAAACCACCATCACTTCCGCCCAGAGGGCCGGCCTGCGAAGGAAGCTCAGCGGCGACATCATGATCGCCTGCCCATGTCCTGCCAACACCGCCAGAATTCCGCTGATCAGGCCGAGATCGTGGTAGGGAGGCACCCAGAAAACCAGGCGTGCGTCCGCACCAAAATGCAGCTCCTCCCGATACATGGAGAGCTGATCCATCAGGTTCCCATGGGTGATACAGACGCCCTTGGGATTCCCGGTGGAGCCCGAAGTATATTGGAGGAAGGCGACGGTTTCGGCAGTCACCTCCACCCACGGCTGCCCGTCCGGCTCCGGTGCCTCGTCGGTGCAGATCCAGGGCAGCGCCGGCCACACCGCCGCTGTGTCCCCGAGACAGGCCTCCACGAAGGGGCGCGTGCTCAAGAGCGCCGCCGCCCGGGCATCCTCAGCCACATGGAGGAGCATTTTTCCTTCCGGGCCAGGCTGGAAGGGAGGAGGAGGAAAAACTGGTACCGGCAACAGTCCTGCAACCAGACAACCCACCAAGGCACGCACAAAATCCAGACCCGGCAGGTATACTAAAAGTACCCGATCGCCGCGCTTCAGCCCCGCCGCCCGTAGCTGCGTCGCCAACCGATCCGCGGCCATACAGAGAGTCGCCGCTTCCAGCGTCCCGTCTACCGCCCCGTCGTCGTCCACAAAGGTATAGAGGCGGGTCTCCGGCGCATCCTCTGCCCGCTGACGGAGCCGGACAAGCAGACTTTCAAAGCGGGATGCAGTCAAGGAACCTTACCTCCAGAGGGTGCACGGGAGACAGAACGCCCCTTCCCCATAGCCGAAATTCGGGGCCGCCGCCGGGCAAGGAATGGCAAAGGGTGGGGACTGATACATCTGATACATCT
>CAITDR010000164.1 GCA_903891165.1 uncultured Pseudomonadota bacterium | reverse complement strand
CCGCTTTGATCCGGCCTCCACCGAACGTTCGCGCATCGCTGAGTCGGTGGCTCTGGCCTACCGGATCGGAAAAACACGCTTTGTCCCGGCTTCTGGGGCGGCTCCCCTCCCCCTTCAGCCCCTTCCCGAGTGCCCGGACCACGGCAAAATCCACAAAGATCCTCTGACACCGCGCCACTTTTCCTTCAACCACTACCTCGGTGCCTGCCCGGTCTGCAACGGTCTGGGCCGTGAGGAGTGGCGCCCCAGCCCCTGCAGTCGCTGCAAAGGTGCCCGCTTGAAGCCGGAGATCCTTGCAGTACGGGTAGGCGGCAAGGGCATGGGGGAGGTGGGGGCCATGACAGTGGAGGAAAGCCTCGCCTGGTTTGGGCAGCTTACCTTCACCCCGAACGACGCCCTGGTAGCCGATCAGCCCCTGCGGGAGGTCTGCAATCGCCTGGGCTTTCTCCGCGATGTCGGCCTGGAATATCTGAGTCTGGATCGGGCCGCCGATACCCTGTCGGGGGGCGAATCCCAGCGGATCCGCCTGGCGTCGCAGCTTGGCTCCGGCCTGACCGGCTGTATTTATGTCCTGGACGAGCCCACCGTGGGCCTGCACCCGCGCGACACCCGCCGCCTCCTGGAGAGCCTGGAGGGCCTGCGCAAGCTGGGCAACACCCTGGTGATCGTCGAGCACGATCTCGAAACCATGCGTCGTGCCGACCTGATCGTGGACATGGGACCGGAGGCGGGTGACCGAGGGGGCGAAATTGTGGATATGGGACCACCAGAAAAACTGAATGATCATTCAGTGACCGGTCCCTGGCTCTCCGGGAAACGTTCGATTGCGAATCCATTGGTCCGTCGGAAGGGAGGGGCGCCCATCCGTCTCCGCAATGCGACGAAGCACAATTTGCAGGGGCTGGACGTAGACCTGCCCACCGGCCTGCTCTTGGGGGTGACCGGGGTGAGCGGATCGGGAAAGAGCAGCCTGGTCATGGATTTGTTGGTGGCGGCACTCTCCGGGAAGCCCGAGAGTATGGAGGTGGAGGGTGCAGAAGGCTGGGAATTGGCGGTGGTGGATCAGGCGCCGATCGGGCGCAGTCCCCGCTCCAGCCCGGCCACCTACCTGGGTGTCCTGGATCCCATCCGTGAGCTGTTTACAAAAGTACCTCTCGCGGCGGAGCGCGGCTATGGGGTGGGGCGCTTCTCCTACAACAGCGGCGAGGGCGCCTGCCGTCACTGTGGGGGCCACGGCCAGGAGCAGGTGGAGATGCATTTTCTCTCCAATGTCTGGGTACGCTGTGATGCCTGCAAGGGCCGCCGCTACAACCGCGAGACCCTCGACATACGCTGGAAAGGTCTTTCGATTGCGGACATTCTGGAGCTTCGTGTGGACGATGCCCTGAGCCTCTTCGACAGCCACCGCCGTATCCGCCGTCCGCTGCAGGCCCTGGCCGATGTGGGGCTGGGCTACCTGCGCCTGGGTCAGCCCGCCACCGAGCTTTCTGGCGGCGAAGCCCAACGGATCAAGCTGGCGACGGGGCTCGGCACGAAGAACAAAAAGTGCTTCTACGTGCTGGACGAGCCCACCACCGGCCTGCACCTCGCCGACGTGGAGCGCCTCTTGATGGTGCTGGATCGCCTCGTGGACGCGGGCAACACCGTGCTGGTGGTGGAGCACCACCTGGACGTGATCCGCCACTGTGACTGGCTGGTGGATCTGGGCCCCGAAGCCGGGGCAGCGGGGGGGCGCCTCGTGGCGCAGGGCACCCCGGAGCAGGTGGCGTTGGTGCACGAAAGCTGGACGGGGCGGGCGCTGGTGGGGGATTGGACCTAACCCCGCCGCCCCAAAGCTCCCCCCGGCGTTCTTGCCCCTTCAGCAACCCAGCTTCACCACCCCCGTCGCCTCCGCCCGCAGGCGCTCCACGCAGCGACCGTGGTCCCACAGGGTTATTTTGTTGCCTTCAAAGGTACTTTCGTAGGCCAACGGGGCGTACCCGGTCCAGACCACCGCAGGTTTCCCCTCGCGCCAGGCATAGAGCAACAACCGTGTCTCCGCCCGCGCCGCCGTGGTCGCCCGGTGGATGTAGGTCTCCTCTCGCAGGGCTACCCAGACTTCCTTGCCCGCATCGGGAAGCAACTCTACTTCCTGCACCCCCAAAAGCATGGACAAAATCGTATCGTGCGGCCCACCATCTGCGCCCCACTCGTGAATCTCCTGCCGACCAGCATGCAGGGGGCCCCACATACTTCCGTAGTCAAAATTACACCAGTCTACGGTGACGAGGGAGGTCGCCGGGGGCAGCGTCACCCCCTCCTTACAGTCCATCGCCCAGACCATCGACAGGAAAAACAACATCACCCGCCCCGAATCCGCACCATACACTCCGCGGGCAGCACATGTTCCCCCTCCTGCGATCGGAAGCGATTGTAGGCGGCGGCGACCACCACCTGGGCACCGCGGGCCTCCACCTGCTCGCGCATCCGCGCCAAAATCCGCCCCGGCCGCAAATTGTAGACGGTGAAAAGTGCGACCCGCTTTTCGTCAAGGCCCTCGCTGTCCGCCACAAATTTCTGGAAGGCCTCCGATGGCTGATCCCCGCGCAGTCCCAGCCCACGCACCGGGCTGCCCAGGATCAGCCCCCGGTAGGGTGACAGGTCCGCACCCTCCACAAAAGTGACAACATCCACATCAAAAGCCCGGTTCAGGAGCAGCTCCTTCATGCGCGGGATCACCCGCTCACACAGCCCCTGCTCGGGGTCATAGGCGATCAGCAGGCGCAGGCGCTTGAAGGACAACGGGGACTCCGACGGGCAGCTAAGCTACACGGGGGTCAAGTGTCAGTCAACCACCCTGACGCACCTTGACGTGCCCCCCCCGAATCAGGTACCACGCCAACGCTGGAGAGGATGCCCATGTCCAGGTGGATGGTCAACGTTCGCGGTCAACAGTTCAGCACCGGCTCTCTGGAAGAGCTGAAGCAGCTCGCCAAGAAAGGCGAGGTCGGTGCCGGTGACATCGTCCAGCCTCCCGGGGCGGCCGACTGGCTCTATGCCATGGAGGTCCCCGAGCTGAAGAAGGTGCTTCGCAGCGATGTCGATCTGGACCTTCCCGCCGAGTCCCAGGGCATGTCCACCACCACCAAGACAGTGGTTGCGGTGGCCATGGGTCTGGTGTCTATCGGCATGTGGGTCTACGCCCTGCAGCTCCGCTCTACCGTGCCCGATCAGAGCGAGATCAACCTGATCGGCGAGAAGGGCATGAAATTCTCCGAGGTGCTGGTCACCAATTCGGTGCCGCTGCGCTCGTCGGCTTCGGTGAGTGCCCCGGAAGTCGGGCCGATGGAGAAGAACGGCAAGTGTGATCTGCTGGCCAAGCGGGATCGCTGGTACAAGCTGCGCTGTGACGGAAAAGAGGGCTACGCCCAGGTGGACAACGTGGTGCCCGCCTACTTCTTTGCCGACAACAAGGTGAAAGAGGACTACGATCCCCTCTACAATCCCGACCGCTACGTCACCATCGCCAACAGCGCATGGCGCCAACCTCTGGATTCGAAGGTCAGTAATTTCTCCTTCATGATCCAGAACGGCTCCAAGTTCCCCATGACCGATCTGCGCCTGAAGGCCAGCGTCAAGGACAAAAACGGCGGCGAAGTGCAGTCCATCGAGATCCCCGTGGAAGGTACCATTCCTCCGCAGGAAGGCGTGATGGTCGGCACCTTGAAGCCCGCCAAGAACGACAAAGAGGGCAAGCCCCGGGTGATGTCCAACAACACCTACACCGAGATCCTGAAAGAAGACCCCAAGGCGGTGGATCGCTGGATCGACGGCGTGGATGTCGATCTGACGGCCGACGATCTGGAGGCGTCGGTGGAGATCGTAGAAGTGCGCGCGATTCCGCCCGAGGGTGGCGCGAAGTAAAACGCAACCGGACGGCCAACCAAAAGGCGCTTGCGGCGCTCGGGCCGCACGCGCCTTGCGTGTGTCTGGACATTGCGGAGCTTATTCCACCTGTCTTCCTGAATGAAGCCTCATTCAGTGCCGCTGACTACCAGGCGAGGTCGAACCAGTAGCTGGTGTACCAGCCGGTGTAGGGGTAGCCCCAGCCGTCGGGATACTGATCGCAGTAGTCGGGGTCCCCGCACCAGCCGCTGCCGAAGCCCAGCGAGAATTGGTCAATGACAAGGCCCATATCGGCGAGGTCTACGTCCAGTTCGACGGTCTGGCTGTCGGGGTAGGAGAAGGCGGGGGTGCCCAGATCGGTAAAATCCCCGTCGTAGCCGCGTAAAGACGCGACATTCGACTGGATCACAATCTGGTACCAGGTGAAGCTGGAGGCCGTGGAGCTGCCCCAGGCTTCTACAAAAAGGGTGGCCGGGTCAAAGGGCTCGGCGGAGCGCAGCCGGAGCTGGAGCTGCCCGTTGTAGACACGCCATTGCCCACTTACAATGTCGAAATCCCAGTTCTTGTGGGCATCGTTCGCATCGTCTTCGATGGAGTACAGGCTACGCCAGGGAGGCTCCCCCAACACAAGCTGCGTCCGCGCCTCGTAGCTGCGGGCCGAGTCGTTCAGGCTCAACAGCAGGTCCACGGTCTGCCCGGCCACCGCGCTGCTATCGACCACCACGTCAAACCGGGCGTCCTGCGTCGTGTTGACACCGATAATTCCGAAGCTCTGATCGTCGGGATCGACGGTGACGTTGGCGGTGCTGCTGCTTTCCAGGCTGAGGATCCCTTTTACACTTCCCGAGCAGGCCAGATCGCCCACATTGGTAATATCCAAGGTGATCGTTGCACTCTCGCCTGCATCCAGGATGCCGTCGCCGCCGTTGTCGTTGATCTCGATGTCGGTGACCTTCAGCACCGGCCAGGGCACAGCGAGGCTGACCGGCAGCACCCACTGCTCCACCCCGTCGTTCAGGTACAGCTCGGCGGTCACGGGCTGAGAGTCGGTATGACTCGCCGAAACATCGAAGCTGTAGGCGGAAGGAATGGAAAGCGAAGCGGATGCACTCACGATGCCACTGGACAGTGCCACCGGCCCCACCGTCTGTACGGTCAGGTCGGGATCGTTGGAGAGCAGCTCGCCGTACAGGATGCCCTGGGTGGCTTCTCCGTCGTTACGCAAGGAAATAGAAAGGGGCACACCCGTGAGGCCTGGACTCAGGCTGCTGGGATTGGTCGTAGCGGAAGAAAGCACAAAATTCGGCGGCTCGGGGAGCTGGATCACCGCCTCGCGCAGAAACACGTCCACCGCTCCGCTGGAGAGCACACTGCCGGCGCTGTCGATGGAAAAACTATCCACATAACCCGCGCCCGCCGCGTCCACCCGCAGGAACCATCGGCCATTCTGAGCGGAAGGAGGCAGGTAGTCGGCCTGTCCGGTGATGTCCAAGCTCAACGACAGTGGCGACGCGGCATCGCCGCTGTACAGCTCGGTCTCCCAGTCGGGCGCGTCGGGGTCGCCCACCCCCAGGCTCATGTTCAGCGCCCCGCCCAGCACCCCGCTCCACTCCACCGTCGCCGTGCTGGCCTTTCCGACCAAAAGCTGACCTTCATAGCTCCAGCTTCCTTCGTCGCCGCTGACATCCACCTGGAAGGGAAGGTAGCGGTTGGTCTCTATGGACGCGTCAAGAGCGACCTCAAAATCAACGCTTGTCGCCTGGCTTCCTGCAAGGCTGGCCAGCGGGAGACTGGCATCGGCGGCGCCGCCTTCGGGGAAGGACAGGGCCACCGTCAGGTCCGTCGCCTCGACGGAGGTGCGGTTGTTGAGCAGCACGGAGAGCGTCAGCGTGTCGCCAGGGTCGTGCTGTTCGGCAGGAACGGAGCTTCCCAGCTCAATATCTGCCTTCAGCTCCTCGACGGCCACCTGGTCGATGTACCAGTCGTCGCTGTTGGTACCTTCAAAATACCAGGCGAGGTACACCGGACTTTGGCCGGCCCATGCGCTGAGATCGTAGACGGCGGAGCGCGCCCAGCCTTCGGTGGAGGGAGCGGGTAGCGCGGATACCAGCTCGTAGCCGCCGTCGGTGGGATCGCTGTCGCCCACAGAAATGTAGAGCTGGTGGTTGGCATTCTCCACGGTGGCGCCGCGCTCCTGCCAGCTCACCTGGATCAGCGAGGGGCTACTGAAGTCCAGCGCCGGGCTGATCAGGTAGTCCTGGAGCAGCCCCAGATCGGCGCTGCCGCGTGGATGCCAGACGCCCTGCTCGCCCTCGCTGGCGCTGGCCGGGGTGACCTCCCAGCCTGCCCCGCGCGCGGCCTGAGAGCCCGCGTGCCAGTCCAATTCGACGAGACTGCGCACGGACTCGAAGCTGGTGCTGTAGGGCAGCGGGAGCCCTTCTACGCCCACGGCGAGGCTGTAGGGCGTGTTGGGATCTTCAGGCAGGTAGCTGGAGGCCGGAGGTCCGCCGCCATCGGCCGCTTTGAAATAGTAGTCCACGGTGGGCGCACGTACGCCGCTGCCGGGCAGCACCGCCGTCCAGGTGTCGCCCTCTCCGGGGCTGAGCGCCCACTCGCTATAATCGAGTCCTTCAGTACGCCAGAATACAGAAACTGAGCGCACCCCGTCGGGATCGACGGCCTCCACGGTGAGCGTCAGGTCCTCTCCGGCCAGCACGCTGGTGGGAGGTGTGTGGCTGAGGCTGGGGCCTTCAAAGGAGACGAGGCTCTCTTTGGGCTCCTCTCCGGTGCAGCCGACGAGGGTGAGCAGCAGCCAGGCACGTCGCATCGCTACTCCATCAGCCAGCAGTAGGTGTAGCATTGGTACGAGATAATGTTCCCGTTGATGTCGGTGAAGGGCAGGCAGTCGTAGCCGTTGGGGCAGTCCCGATCGGTATCGCAGGATACCGCGCAGTAGCCGCCGTAGCAGACATTCCCGGAGCCCGACCCGCCGCAGGCAAAGTCATCTTCGCAGGCTTTACAGTAGTAGCCCGCGGCATCGTAGCACTCGCCGGAGATGGCGCAGAACTGCCCAAACGAGCAGTCAGTGCGGGCGTTGGTACAACCTTTTTTCTCACATGCGCCATCGACGCAGTGATCGCCGAATTTGCAGTCCCCGTCAGCCTCGCAGCCCGCCACACATTTGTGTTCGGTGGAGCAATACTGTTCGATAGAGCACTGGTCCGAGGTCGCACAGGACTGCTCCTGGCATGCCCCGTCCACGCAGCTACTTCCGAAGGGGCATGCCTTCTCTTCGCTGCATTCAATCTCGGTCTTTGTGCCACAGGCCAACAGCCAGAGTAGCAGGGGGATCATGTACCACTCCGGATCCGGTAGGAGGCCTTGACGTACTGCTCGCTGTCCGGCACCTGGTCCGCCTCAAACACGATGGTGTTGCGCTCTTCGACGTAGGAAAAGTCCACGTCGATCTCCAGATCACGCACTTTGGAGGCCTCGTCGGGGGAGTCGTAGATGCTGACCACCAGGGTGGACATTTCCGGAACCCGGGACAGCTCAAACTCGACCAACAGCCCGGAGAGGGTGAGGCCCAATTGCGCCACGATCGGCGAAAAGTCGTCGTTGCAGATGGAGTCGATCAGCCCGCTGGTGGCCCGCGCCGCGTAGACGTAGCGGCTTCCGTAGTCGGCCACCCCCGAAGCGGAAGAGCAGGACGGCTCTCCATCAAAAGAGGGAGGGGTATCGCCGACCACCGCCGAAACATTCATCCGCGCATGGTTACGGTAGGCCTCTCCACCCTTCAGATCGGCAAAGGCCTGCAGGTATTCGTTGACGGACATGGGCGAGGAGTCTTCTTCGTCGGAGACCATGATCACCGAAAGGTTGGCATCTTCGCGCACAAAGCCCGCATTGAGCGGCGCGAAGTCGGGATCGATCAGCGCCTTGTGGACGGATTCAAAGCCCATTTCGATGCCGACGCCGCCTGTTCCCTGAGCCACGTTCTCCGAGAAGATCTCGGCAGCACCCTCAGTTGCGCGGGTGAGGTAGAGGTCGTGGTTGTTCAGGGTGTAGCCATCACCCAATGCCAGGGCCCCCTCGATGCCACCGTTACCGGCGCTGTCATCGCTGCGGGCCAGGGTGAGAATGCCGCCTGCGGCCAGGATCGTTCCTTCGGGGAAGGAGTAGAGGCTCAGGCCGTTATCGCGGAGGGTCCAGCCGGTCAGGTCCACGTCGGCATCCGAGATGTTGGTCAGCTCCAGCCATTCTCCCAGGTTGTCGGCCACGCCATCGGGATCCGGCAGAAACTCAGTGACGATGACGGCGCCGTAGCGGGCGTCGGTGCCCAGGCCCTGCTCGGTGGCGCAGGTGGGGTTGATGTTGCCGGGGCTGCCCTCGGTGCCCACACACCAGGCGCTCAGCGCGTCGTTGCGGATCGCCGCGTTGTAGCTGGGATCCAGCGAGAAGACGGCGCCGGGAGCGACCGGCCAGTCGCGGTCGTAGCGCACTTCATCGACCACGGTGCCAGCGGCGTCCACCACGAGGATCTCGTCGTCACCGCCGATGAGGCGCCCGGCGAACTGCTCCTGCACCACGTCGGTGGTGACCACGCCGATCTGCCAGTCCACATCGGCTTCGGTGAAGAACTGGATAAAGCTGTCGAAGTTGGTGGCGAGCTTGTTCTGCTCCTCCACCATGGAGCAGGAATTGTCCACCACCAGGAGCACGTCTACCGTATTGATGCGCTCCTGTTGGAAGAAGTCATCCTGGTAGACACGCGCGAAGTTATTTTCGGTACAAGCTAGTAAAAGCGCGATCATGGCTGCGCCTCCTCGGTGGGGGTGGCGTCCTTCACCGGCAGGCCCTCGACGGAGGCCTGGAGCAGGGTGCTGGAGAGTCCCTGAGCCTGGGTGGCCCAGTGGAAGGTGGAGTAGAGGACGGTGCCCTTTCCGGCGGTGAAGCGGACCAAAAGTGGCGCTTCAGGCAGCAATTGCGGCAGCTCGGCGGCGGAGGGCTGGTAGAAGACGTCCCCCTTCAGGAGCACTTCTGTATTCTTTCCTACACTTTCGATCGCCGCCCAGGCGGAGTAGTCGTAGGTGAGCGAAACCGCGCCCACCCCCACCTTGGTTTTGAAGGGCTCGTCGCCGCCCACCAGGGCCAGCACTTCGGTAGAGGGCTCGCCGGTTTGAGCCGCGTCGATCTCGGCGTCGTCCCCCACAAATTCGATGGCGTCCGGCCAGCAGTACTCCACCAAATCGTAGGCCCAGTCGCTGACCACCAGGACATTGCCATTTTCGGCGTAGGTGCAGGCGATATCCAGTAACTCCGGCTGGAGGAGCAGGCTGTTGTCCTCCAAGATGGGGTTGTTGTACTGGAAGGCGTTCAGTCCACGGGTACCGGAGTTGAAAAAAGCCGCTTGGTAGAGATTTATCTCGGCACTACCGTTGTCGTTGGTGCCCAAAAGGCCCTCGACCGTCAGGGCCGCCTCCCCCCGCTGCTGCCGATCCTCTTCGGCTTCATAGGTAGCCTGGACTACAAAACCGTCGTATTCGGTGACGCCGATTCCCATCGAAACCAGCGTATCCCCCACGTGATCGAAGTCTCCGAGCACCACCGCCAGGGCGTCGATGCGCTTTTCGGAGAGGCCCTGCTCGGAGCAGGCCAGAAGAGCCAGAAGCATCATTCCAGCACCATGGAGGCGGAGATCTGGACCACCGAGTCGCTCTTGTTGCTCTGGATGGTGGAGAAGGGGAAGCCGAAGCGGCGGCCCTCGATGTAGGAGTAGGCGGTGAAGGTCACCGGGCCGGCTTCCAGCTGGCCCAGCTCGCCGGGCACATAGGCGTGGACGCCATCATCCCAGGGAAGGGAGCCGGCAAAGCCGCCTTCTCCGGTGGCGATCAACGTGCCGGAGATCTGGGTGCCGAAGATGGCATCGGGGTAGGTCTGGGCGGGGGTCCAGGTATAATTAAAATCTTCGGTGCGGCTCTGGGTGTAGTTGTTCCACAATTGTGGACTGGTAATAGAAAAGTCGGCGGGGACGGTGGGCTGGACATCTTCGAGGATGTACTCCCCGATAGCGCCCTCTTCGCCCTGGGTGTGGAGGTCGTAGACCTGGTCGAAGCAGTAGTCGTCCAGCGTCAGGTCGGCCGCGTAGTAGATCATGCCGGTTGCAGCGTCGATATTCTTGTCAAAGGTGACGATGTTGCAGTCACTTTCAAACCAGACGTGATCGCCGGCACCCACGGTCTCGGGGTTGGGGCAGTCGGAAGTGCCGCCCTGTTCGTAGGTGGGGAAGACACCGTTGTTGTCGTAGGGTTGAGGCCCGGATCCGCAGGCGGGATCGCTGGCGCAGTCGGTGTCGTAGCAGTCGATGAAGCCGTCGGAGTCGTCGTCCGCGCCATTGGTGCAGGCGGCCGACTCCGGCGAGTTGGGGCAGGCGGGATCGAGGGGGATATAGAAGATCACCGATCCCTGGACATATTCGGAGATGGCGCCGGTGCTGTTGTCGATGCCGCGCACGACGTAGAAGCTAAGCGAGATCCCCACATTTTCCAGACCGGGAAGGGTGTCCTTCACCTCCAGGCCATCCTCAACCACCACCCCTTCGAGCACCCCTTGCTGGCTCCAGGTGTCGATGTGTACATCGCGGAAGCCGATCTCTGCGGCATTCGAGGCGGTGATCGTGCCGTAGATGTTCTCGGCATCCACGACGACAAGGCGGTCCACCTGGATGTCGGGGTTGTCGTCGTTGCCGTTCCAGAAGCTGACCACGGTGTTCTGGTCGAAGTGGGTGCCCTTGGCCAGGATGGTGAAGTCGAGGCTTTCTCCCTGCTGGATGCTGGTGGGCTCAAAGGTGGCGCCCAGGGCAACACGGTCCACCTGGAAGGCGTTGTAGGCGGTGGTGACGTCGGGACCAGTCTCCATGGTGACGTCGCGCAGGCCAGGCACAGCTTCTCGGCCGATGGTGACCGTTGCAAGCGCATAGTTTTCAGAGAGCACGTCCACCGCGGTGACGGTGATGTCGTCGCCAAAACCGGTCCAGGTTTTGCCGGCTTCCCAGGTGGTACGCTCGCCGATCAGCTCGACCTGCAGGGTCTCCCCGATGCGTCCGCGCGCCGGGGTCAGAATAAAGGAGTCGGCGACGATATTGAGCGCCTCTCCCAAGACTTTTTCGCCGTAGTGCGTCTCGATACGTGCATCGCGAAAGCCCAGCGCCGCATCCTCGGCCACAGTGACATTCGCCACCGCGTTCCAGCCATCGAGCACGGTAAAGCTGTTGACGGTGACGCCCTCTCCCAGCTTCAAGGTCGAGGTTTCAAAATCGAGGATGGACTCGGTGGCGGTGATCCGCGCATCAAAAGTCTGTCCCTTCGCGGCTTCAGGTGGCCAGAACACCAGCTTGTCGCTGGGGTTGATGGCAGCGGTATCATCCGCCTTCCCCGCCTCATTACAGCCGGTGAACAGGAGCAGCAGAGAGAGAGACGCAACAATCCTGAGCATAGGCACACCCGCACGCTTGCGGAGTATACATGCTTGTGGGCGTCAGGTGCAATGGGGTTGGGGGGGTGGGCTTACCGTTTGGTTGGGGGGGGCTCCCTGGGAGGAAGCAGCGCCGTGCGCGAGGCAACCGGGATGATTAGCCCATGGGCAGCAGCTTGGAGTCCAATGCGCTTGCCGGAGGTAGACATCAGTCGCTTTGAATTGCTGATTCTCCTCTGCCTTTTTGCCTGCTCTTACCCCAAAGCTCTCTTCACGGATGTCGCCGAAATGTGTCCGGAATTCTCTGATCGTGCGGACTCCGGGTGCGTGGGGGAAGATTGTGTGGTGGTGGCTTGCTCTTTTGGGTTCAACGAAAAGTGTCCTGCCGGCCCCTTTGAAGGGCCATATGTGGTTTCACAAGCAGTCGTCGACGAACTGAAAATGCAGTGCTTTACTCTGCCGGAACCTGGGAAGACGCCCGCCGCAGTGCCTGTCCAGAACTTTGGGAGGGTGTGGATATGGTTGTTTCCTGCGTTGAGAATTGACGCTGAGGGGATCGGCCAGCGCGTACACCTACGTTGAAGGCTCGAACGGAACCGGTCATCGGAGCGAAGGTGATCTGGTCCAGCACACAGGACGTCAGCAGGTCCGTATCAGGGGCGGTACCGGCTTTACAGCGATAGAGTCTACATAGATAGCCACAAACCCTAATCCCGGTCAGCCCGGGACCACTCCAGTTCCGCCTGGATGTTTGTTCCACGCGGGGGAGAGGCAGGCAGCGGCTCCGGGCTCCGATTGGCGGGAGCTGCCACTACGACAGGAGCCACCAAGCGCCGCAGCGTAGAGGGATCTCCTGGGCTTTTCAGGCGTAGGTAGCAAGCATTTTTCCCCTCATTCTGAGGTTTGCTCGGGGAAGATCGGATCGTCAACCACTCGGCCCAGCTTTTAAGAGGCGGTCAAACGTAGCGCCTGCTCCACCCAGAGCACCTGAATCCCGCAGCAGCGGGCCATGTGCTGAAAGTCGGGATCTTCGGTCAGAACCCAGCCCGAAGCCTCCAACGCCAGGGTAGCCAGAAGGACATCGGTCACATGCGTCGTGATGCCTGCTGCAGCGCAGCGGTTGGAAAGCCGGGCAGCGGCAATATGCTGTTCCCGAGAGGTGGGCACCACGGGCAGCCGGTCCACGACACCGCAGAGCCGGTCAAAAGCGCCTGATGACGAACGCCGCTGAGCAGTTCCTGGACCACCAGTGCGGGCACCGCGATTTTCTGGGCCTCGACCAGCCACCCCAAGCGGTCGCGAAGTGGGCGGGCATGATCCGGAGTGTGGCTACGTCGAAACATCAAGGATAAAACGTTCGTATCCAGAAAAATCATGCCTTGGTTTCCGGCGGCTCCCAATCAGTCTCGGCCGCCACGTCAAAAAACCGGGCAACGCGTTTGCCGCGAATGTAGGCAGCAAGGGCATCTTGAATAAGAACCGCTATATTCTCCTGTTGTCCGGCTTCCTTGGCCACCTCCAACAGCCGCTCTTCCATCGGCACCTCCTCTTTCAGTGTAGCCTACAACCGCCCGGCTGGGAGTGTATAAAATTATACAACTTTTCCGATGCCCACTACATCTTGGCTTCGGAAGCAGAATAGCCTCTGTTCGGGGGCTACCCATGCGTCTCACGGCATCCATCACCTCGGAAGACGACGGCTACGTTTCGCAGTGCCTGGAGGTCGATGTGGCCAGCCAGGGTGCCACCATTGAAGAAGCCACTGCCAACCTGAAAGAGGCTTTGGTGCTCTACTTTGAGGATCCGTCCCTTTTGGGGGCAGAAGGCCACGCATACACCGAATAGTCCTTCCCCGCATTCCCAGCCTCCAAAGCCCGATCCATCGCCGCAGCCACGGCCGGGAGGATCTGGAGAGGGGCGCCGGTCTCCACCATCAGCCGCACGTCTTTGCGGGCCATCTCCAGGGCAAAACTGGTGGGGCCGGTGCCACGCTGGGCGATGCGGGGGCCCATCATCTTCAGCATCTGCCCGGGGTTGAAGTGGTCGAGCAGGCCCAGCGTCTCTTCCACGCTCAGACCCTGGGTTTCACCCATGGTCATCACGTCGCCCAACACCCCATTGATGCCGATGATCAGCGCGTTGCCATGCAGCTTGTGGATGGCGGCCAGCTCGGGGCGCTCTCCCACCCACCACAGCTTGCCGGTCATCTCGCTCAAACCGGGGCGCAGGGCTTCGGCCTCGGCCTGAGGTCCGGCGATGAGCATGATGCCGGTTCCCTCCCGGCAATTCTGAGGGCCCATGAAGACGGGGGAGTGGGAGTAGGCGATGCCTTGGGACCGCAGCCGCGCGGTGCGCTCCGCCACTTTTTGGGGGGAGGAGGTGGAGTGGTCGAGGACGGGGATCCCCTTGGGGATCTGGAGCTGCGATAGTACGGCTTCCACCGAGGGATCTTCGGCGAGGACCATGTGGATGCGCTCGGCCCCCTGGATGGCTTCCTGCGGATTGGCGCTTGCGATGGCGCCTTTGGCGACCAGTGGGGCGAGCTTGTCGGCGCTCCGGTTCCAT
>CAITDR010000163.1 GCA_903891165.1 uncultured Pseudomonadota bacterium | reverse complement strand
GCCACCCCCGCGCGGTGCAGCACCCGCGCCTCATCCTGGCTCTCCAACAAAAAACGATGCACCCGGCGTGTCCACCAGGGCAAGGGCGCTACGTGCAAAAGTGCATCCAGACGGGGAATGCCGCCCACCAGCCCCCCGCGCGGCGTCACCACCACCCCCGCCGCGAGCCCCGAGCGCAGCACCCCGGAAAAGAGGCTTTTGCTGTCGCCGATCAGGTGGACCACTCGACCGCGCATCTGGAGCATGGAAGCACGATTTTGAACCACCGCCCCCGTTGCGGCGGCAAGAGCCTGCACCCGGCCATCGGCAGGATCGCCTACCAAGAGCGCCGAAATCTCCCCAGAAGCATGAGCCATCCTACACCTTTGCCGCCCTGCCTCCGAAAGCACTTTCGGAAGGGCGCAGATGATGATAACCCTGCGGGCTCTACCGTGGTCCCATGCACTCTGAAAGCTCCAAGCCCCTCCACACCATCGACAGCGTCGTCATCCGCTTCGCGGGCGACTCCGGCGACGGCATGCAGATTGTCGGCAGCCAGTTCACCAATACCAGCGCGCTGTTCGGCAATGATCTGGCCACCTTCCCCGACTTTCCGGCGGAAATCCGCGCCCCTGCCGGTACCCTGGCCGGTGTGTCGGGCTTCCAGCTTCATTTTGCTGCCCATGACATCTATACCCCTGGTGATCAGCCCGAAGTGCTGATCGCCATGAACCCCGCTGCGCTCAGGGTCAACATCAAAGACCTCAAAAAGGGCGGCCTGGTCATCGTCAACCAGGAGAAGTTCATCCCCCGCGAGTTCGAGAAGGCGGGTATCACCGTCAACCCGCTCGAAGATGGTAGCTTGGAAGGCTACAATGTGGTGAAGATCGACCTCCAAAAATCCACGAAAGAAGCCGTGGAGGGCCTGGGGCTGGGCACCAAGGAGATCGACCGCTGCAAGAATTTCTACGCCCTGGGTATGACCTACTGGCTCTACCACCGCCCGATGGAAGCCACCGAGCGTTGGATTCAGGAGAAGTTCAAGCAGCCCTATCAGGAAGCCAACATCCGCGCACTCCGTGCAGGCTACCACCTTGCAGAGACGCTGGAGGTCTTCCACGAACGTTTTGAAGTCCCCGCCGCCAAGCTGGAAGCGGGCACCTACCGCAACATCATGGGTAACCAGGCCACCGCGATCGGCCTGGTGGCAGCCGCGGAAAAAGCCGGTTTGCGGGTATTTTATGGGAGCTATCCCATCACCCCGGCCTCCGACATCCTCCACTACCTCGCCGGGATGAAGTCCTACGGCGTCTACACTTTTCAGGCTGAAGACGAGATCGCCGCCATCGGATCGGCCATCGGTGCCTCCTACGGCGGAAGCCTGGGTGTAACCGCCACTTCCGGCCCCGGTATGGCCCTGAAGACCGAGGCGATGGGCCTCGCGATTATGACCGAGCTGCCCTTGGTCATCGTGAACGTGCAGCGCGGTGGACCCTCCACCGGTCTGCCCACCAAGACCGAGCAGGCCGACCTTTTCCAGGCCATCTACGGGCGCAATGGCGAAGCCCCGTTGGCGGTGATCTCCGCCTCCACCCCCGCCGACTGCTTCCACATGGCCTTTGAAGCGGTGCGGATCGCCACCCGCTATATGTGCCCGGTGATCCTGCTGACCGACGGCTACCTCGCCAATGGCTCCGAGCCCTGGAAGGTGCCCGATCCGGACAGCCTCCCCGACCTTTCTGTAGCCTTCCATACCGCGAAGGAGGGATGGCGCCCCTACAATCGGGACGCAGCCACCCTCGCACGGGCATGGGTACGACCAGGAACGCCCGGTCTGGAGCATCGTATCGGCGGCATCGAAAAGGAGGATGGCACCGGCAACGTCTCCTACGACCCCGACAACCACGAGAAGATGGTCAAAATCCGGCAGGCCAAGATCGACGGGATCGAAGTCCCGGATCTCGAAGTAACCGGCGATCCCGGCGAGCTTCTGGTCGTCGGCTGGGGCTCCACCTACGGCAGCATCCGCGCCGCCGTGGAGCTGGCGCGTAGTCGGGGCTACAAAGTAGCCCAGGCCCACATCCGCTATCTCAACCCCCTGCCCAAGAACACCGAAGCCGTGCTCAAAAGCTTCAAAACCGTGATCTGCCCCGAGATGAACCTGGGACAGCTCGCCACGGTCCTTCGGGCCAAGACCCTGGTGGACGTACAGACGGTCAGCAAGGTCAAGGGTAAGGCATTCACCGTCGCGGAAATCTTCGCGGCGATCCAGGCAAAGCAGTAGAGAGGAGGCAGCATGTCCCGCACATACACCAAAAAGGACTATATGTCCGACCAGATCATCCGCTGGTGCCCGGGTTGTGGAGACTACTCCATCCTCTCCCAGGCGCAGACGGTGTTCTCGGAGCTGCAGATCCCCACGGAAAACCTCGTGGTGATCAGCGGAATCGGCTGCTCCAGCCGCTTCCCCTACTACGTGAATTCCTATGGCTTCCACACCATCCACGGCCGCGCCGCCACCATCGCCACCGGCTTAAAAATGTCGCGGCCGGAGCTGTCGGTGTGGATGGTCACTGGCGACGGCGATGCCCTCTCCATCGGCGGCAACCACACCGCCCATGTACTGCGTCGCAACGTGGATCTGCAGATCCTGTTGTTCAACAACCGGATCTACGGACTCACCAAGGGCCAGTACAGCCCCACCTCTGAGCAGGGCAAGAAGACCAAGAGCACCCCTTTTGGCAGCCTGGACCATCCCTTCAACCCCGCCGCCTTTGCGCTGGGTTGCGACGCCACCTTCGTCGCCCGCACCGTGGACATCTTCACCAAGGATCAGCGCGACGTGATGCACGCCGCCTATGCGCACAAAGGTGCCTCCTTCGTGGAGATCTACCAGAACTGCAACATCTTCAACGACGGCGCCTGGGATGCCCTGACCGAAAAGGTCACCCGGGAGGAGCGTGTCCTGATGCTGAAGCATGGGGAGCCCATGATTTTTGCAGGCGGACGCAAGGGAATCCGCCTGAACGGGCTGCGCCCCGAAGTGGTGGAGCTGGGCGAGGGCGGGCTGGGTCCCGACGACTGCCTGAAGCACGACGAGACCGATCCCTACCTCGCCGCGATCATCGCCCGGATGGACTTCCCGGAATTCCCTGTTCCGATGGGCGTGATCCACCGGCGGGAGCGGCCCACCTACGAGGTGTTGGCCAACGAGCAGATCGAAGCGGTCCAGGCCCGATCCGGCAAGGGCACCCTCCAGAAATTACTGTTGGGAGGTGAAACCTGGAAGGTAGACTGAAGGACATCACCAAGATCACCCCGGCGGATGCCAGGGCCTTGGTGGGAATCCTCTTTGATATTGACGATACCGTCACCCTGAACGGCAGGCTGATGAGCACGCCGTTGGAGGCGATGGAGCAGGCCCAGCGCGCCGGGCTACGGCTGATTCCGGTGACCGGGCGCCCCGGCGGCTGGGTGGACCACATCGCGCGCATGTGGCCGGTGGACGGGGTGGTCGGCGAAAACGGCGGGCTGTGGTACTACATGGCCGAGGAGAAGCTGCAGCGCCGCTTCCTCCAACCCCCCGCCGAACGGGCTGAAAATCGTCAGAAGCTGGATGCGCTCGCCCAGACATTTTTACAAAAAATTCCCGGCTGCGCGCTGGCCTCGGACCAGCCCTACCGGGAGCTGGATCTGGCCATCGACTTCTGCGAGGACGTGCCACGCCTGCCGGAGGCCGACATCGACCGGATTGTCGCGCTGTTCGAGGAGGCCGGAGCAACCTGTAAAGTCTCTTCCATCCATGTGAATGGCTGGTATGGCAACTTTGATAAGCTCACCGGCTTCACCCGGCTGGTCGAGGATCTGGGCCTTCCCTCTGACCCCAGTCGCTGGGCCTTTGTGGGCGACTCCGCCAATGATGCCCCGATGTTCGCCCATTTTCCGATGTCCGTCGGTGTCGCCAACGTGGATGCCTTCCTCCCGCGGATCCCCGTCTGGCCGGCCTATCGTACCGTTTGTAAGGGAGGCTACGGTTTCTCCGAGTTGGTCCACTGGCTGATCGGTCGGCGCCACTGAAACGGCACGCCTTTTGCATGCCAGTATGACGTGTCCTTCCTTGTCCCCGTAGACCTCTCCGCCCCCTCACACGCGGCCATTGAGCTGGCCGTGTGGGTGGGGCGTGCGACCGGGGAGGAGGCGGTGGTACTCCACGTAACCCAAGGCTCTCCATCTCTCGATTTGCTGGCCGATCTCTATGAAGTGACTTGGCCGCTACGTCAGGCGGGCGTTCGTACGCGCCTGCGTACCCTGCAGGGAGATCCCGCGGGGATGATCCAGGCAGAAGCCACACGCCGACACTGTCGTTGGGTAGTCATGGGCACCCGAGGGCACCTGGACCACCCGGCCAGCACGGCAGCGGCGGTGATGCGGGCCTGCAGTGTCCCCACGCTGGCGATGCGCCCCGGAAGCGCCGTGCAGCACGATATCTCCCATGTGAGCCTGTGGGCTCGCCCACGCAGTCAGGCGCCTCAGGCTTGGGACATCGCCAACCTGCTCGGCAGCCTGTTGAACCGCCCGGTGGACCTGCAGGGGCTGATCGGCGGGACCGAGGGAAGGGACCACTGCGCGATGGACACGCTATTGGTGCTGGATCTCCCCAGTCTTAAGAGCGGCGGTCTGGCCTGTACCCTGGAGGAGGAACACTGCCGGGTCCTCCTCGTGGCCCCGCCCGCCCCCGCACCTGTGCAATAAGCCACAGGGCTGTGTGATCTCGCCCTGGTTGCCAACCGGTGCCGAATCCGGTATCGGGGGAAGCGGGGTGGGGATGTCGGAAACCAGGGAATTAGAGGCCTACATCGGAATTGGTGCCGAGGACCGGGCGCTGCTGCGGCAGCTTCAAGCGGTCGCAGAGCCAGAGATCCCTCAGCTGGTGGAGAATTTCTATTCCGCCATCCTGGCCTCTTCCGCCCGACAGGTGCTCCAGGACGAAGCCCAGGTGGAGCGGCTGAAAGCCACGCTGATCCGTTGGATCCGGGAGACCCTGTCCGGCCCCCATGACGACGCCTACTGGGAGCGGCACACCCGCATCGGCCGGACGCATGTGCGTGTGGGTCTGCAACATCGCTACGTTTTTGCCGCCGTAAACCTGATTCGTGGAGACCTGCAGAAGGTTGCACACGAGCGACTCCCCCCCGACACCTATATGCAGGTCTGCCTCGCCCTGAACCGCCAGCTCGACCTGGAGCTGGCGGTGATGTCCTCCACCTACATGCATGCCCACGAAGATATTCAGCTTCGATCCTTGCAGGATCTGATCATCCGCTCGATGCCGGTCACGATTCTCTGCCTGGATGGCAGTGGACGGGTGACCGCTGCAACCCGACCATCGGCACGTCTGTTTGGAGATAATGCCGAAATAGGTCGGCACTATGAAGCTTTTTTGCCGTCTGATTTAGTGGAGGCTGCCGACCTGCCCAGCCTCGTGGGGCAGTGCCTCTCCACCGGCCAGGAGCTGAGTGTGCCGAGGGTGGTCCTGGGAGAGGGAGCTTCCGCCCGCCATTTTCGCATTTCTATCGTGCCGCTGCACCATGAGCTGGCAAGGCTGCTGTTGCATGTGGAAGAAACGTCGGAGGCAGTGCAGGCGGAGGCGCGGGCGCAGCAGGCGGAGTCCTTGGCACGGATCGGCAGCCTGGCCGCCAATGTGGCCCACGAGATTCGCAACCCGCTTACGGCCATCTCGGCCACCCTGCAGGTGATCAGCGGCTCCTTCCCGGCGGAAGACCGTCGGAAGGCCATTCTGGGGAAGGTGGGGGAGCAGGTACTGCGGCTGGATCGGCTGGTCAGTGACCTGCTGGGCTACTCGCGGAAGGCAGTTCCCCGTCCACAACGGCTGGATCTGATGGATCTCTGCCGGGAAGCCATGACCGCGGCCGGGGTGGAGGGAGCGCTGGAGGGCAGCTCGGCATTGGTGACAGCGGATCCGGGCATGGTCAGCCAGATCCTGGTGAACCTGCTGCAGAATGCGCGGGATGCAGGTGGCGGGCTACGACTTCAGGTGGAGGGCGGGAAGGTCCTGGTGATCGACGGGGGACCCGGGGTACCGGTAGACCTGTGCGAGAAAATCTTTGAGCCCTTCGTCACCACAAAAACCCGAGGAACAGGCTTGGGTCTGGCGATCAGCCGGAAGCTGGCAGATGCGATGCAGGGGAGCCTGAAGTGGCGGGTCCCCAACCCTGGGGAGCTGGGTACGCTGGGCCAGGGGCCGGGGGCCTGTTTTACGCTCACACTGCCACTATCGGGTTGATACCTTTCCCCGTGTGTCAGCGTAACAAAGATGGTACGCCGTGTTTCGCGATACATCGCCAAATGTATCAGGCCGGATCCACCCATACCTGCCCACCGGAACACTCAGCTTGGGCCTCTTCCAGGGTGGCGTAGTCATCGGCGAAGTACCAATTGGTCTGGAGGGAGCCATCGGCAGAGGAGGACTGGCAGCCGCCCCAGGAGTCGGTGGTGTCGCAGATCTCGCCTTCTCGGTATTCCCCTCCGCCTTCCGCCGCGATGAGGGTCTCGCAGAGGCTCTGGAAGGTGAGGAGGGAGGGCCCGACAAAGTCCCGGATGTCCGTACATTGCCCGCGAATCGGGCGCAGCTCGCAGGCGGCATCCTGGGTGCCCAGGGCCTTGGTGTTGAGGAGGTCGCAGGCGGTCAGGAGAGTCGCAAGGAGGATGAGCATGTACCGCCTTTATCCCGATACCCTCCGCCAATCCACCATTCCCTTTGCTTCGGTGTCGGGCTGGCACGTGGGGCAGAAGTGGGCATCGTGGCCGTGGACCCCGACGGTACGGAGGCAGGTGCCGCAGCGGTCGCAGGGTTGCCCAGCTTTGCCGCGTACATGCAGAAAGTCCCGGAGTTTTTCGTCCAAAGGTGGCTGGCGCCGTTGGATGGTCGCGGCCGCCTCGCCGATGACCTTGGGGATGGCGAGGAAGAGGCGCTCCTGCTCCTCCGGGCTCAGCTTACGGACGCCGCGCTTGGGGTGTAGCTGGGCTTCCCAGCAGACTTCATCGGCGTAGGCATTGCCCATGGCGTCGATGGCTGCCTTGTCCATCAAAAAAACCTTGAGCTGGTCGCGGCGGCTGCGGCAAAGGGCGGAAAAGTGTACGCGGGTCCAACCCGGTCCCAGGACATCCACGCCCACCTGCTCCAGTCCCGGCACCGGCTGTCCCGGAGACAGAAGGTAGACCTTGCCCATCTGCACATCGTCCCGATAGCGCAGCTCCCGACCATCCGAGAGGACAAAAGCCACCGCCAGATCGGCGCTGTCCTTCTTCCCCGGCTCGCATAACAGAAACCGGCCCGCCAGCATGGGCGAGATCGCCAACACCGCAGTCTCCAGACGGAACACCACCACCTGCGCCAACCGCGAGATTTCGACAATCTTCCCTTCGATCGGCCCCAAAGCCCGAAGCACCACCGGCTTCTTCACGCGTGTTCCGACGATGTGGAGCCCGGTCAGCTCGCGCTGGAGGATGGGGACAACGTAGTCGAGGTCGGGGCGTTCGGGCATGGGGAGGGCAGCTCAGGGATAGCGATACATTGTATCATGTATCATTGAAACATTCTTGCTTCATGGGTTTTTGAGAACTTGATACAGCCTCTCTGCGGCGCGGTCAGCGGGGTCAGGTCTTTCTCTTCTTCTTGCTTCCCTTTCCGAATGGAGACAAAGACGCCAGCACTACAATCTTGTAGCACTACAAGATTGTAGTACCCCCCCCTCACCCCAACCAAACCGCCACCAAAAACACCAGTGATACATAGCCATTCAAATCAAAAAAAGCCTTGTCAATCTTGGAGAGATCCCCGGGCCGCACCAGGTAGTGCTCATAGGCGAGCACCCCGGTGATCGCCGCCCAGCCCAGCCAGTAAGGGAAGCCCACCTGCTCGCTGTAGCCCACAACCGCCAACATGCTTGCGGTCGCAACGTGCAGCAGCCCGCTCACCCAGAGCGCACCTACCTGACCCAGCCGGGCCGGGATGGAATGTAGCCCTTGGCTCCGATCGAATTCTTCATCTTGCAGGCTGTACAGAATGTCAAAGCCCGACACCCAGGTGGCCACCGCTCCCGCCATCCATAGCGGGGTGGCCTCCACCGTTCCCTTCAGTGCGATCCAAACGGCAATGGGCGCCAGTCCCAGCGCCACCCCCAGCCACAGATGTACGAGGGAGGTAAATCGCTTGGCGTAGGAGTAGCCACAGACGACCGCCAGAGCCACCGGGGACAGGTAGCCACACAGCGGATTAAGCAGGAAGGACGCACCTACAAAGAGAATGGCAGCGGCAGCCGTGATGCCGATGGCCACCCCCAGCGACATCTGCCCCGAGGGGATCTCCCGGATGGCAGTTCTTGGATTTAACGCGTCAAAGCGCCGATCCACGATGCGGTTGAAGCCCATCGCGCAGCTTCTTGCCAACACCATGCAGATCACGATGCCCAATACCTGGATCGGTCGTACCTCCACCTGCCGACTGGCGAGCACCGCCGCTGCCAGCGCAAAGGGCATCGCAAAAATCGAGTGGGAGAACTTGATCATCCTCCCGTAGACCACCACAGACTGGGTCAGACTTTGGGACATGCCAGCCATCTCCTCTTCCACGAGGTTCCGTCAAAAAGCTGCTCCGGATGCGGAATATCCACATGCAGGATCCCAGGCGCCGTGCCGGGCAACAGCCGCCCCAGCGGTTTGCCCAGCCAGTCCCCTCCCCGGCTGGTCAGCGCCTCCAGCCACAGCTCCAGGGGCAGATCGGGAAAAGCCCGCCGCAAAACCGCTGCTTCCTGCAACAGATCCAGGTCCGCCACTGAGGCCAACGAATCCGTACCCAACAGAAAGGGGATCCGACGGGAAACGATGCCACTCAGATCCGGCAGCCTTCCAGTGATATGCAGGTTTGACCTCGGGCATAGCACCACCCAGGCACCACTCTGCCCTATCAGATCCAGCTCCGCTCCCCGCGTGCAGGTCACATGCGCCAACAGGCCCATCGGCCCCAGAACCCCCAACTGCCGCAGCATCGCGATCGGCCCCACCCCCGGTGCCTCCCACTGGCTCAGATCCCGCCCCAACGAGCGCACATACTCCGCCCAGCCCCCCTCCCCGGTCCGCAAAAAACGGCTCTCTTCCGGGTCTTCGTCCACGTGCATCGTCCACCGGCCCCGCCGGGCACAGCCGCTGATCCGACCCGGATGGGTGGAATAGGGCGCGTGCGGCGTCAACGGGCCGGGAAGATCCGGCATCTCTGCCTGATCAATGCCCAGAATCTCCCGGAAGTACAGCCCCGGCAACTGTGCGGCCCGCCCCACCGCCGCGGCCTCCCCGCTGTTTCCCACATCCACCACCGCCGCAGTCCCCAGCTTGATCGCAGCATAGACTGCACGCCCGGCGGCCGCCGCGCTGATCTGCCCGCGTGCCCGCAGCTCCTGCACCCAGTTGATCAGCCCCCGCCCCGGCAAGGTCGCCAGCGCCCCAATCTCCAGGTGTACATGCCCGTTGACCAGGCCCGGCAGCAGCAGCCCCTCTAGCTCTTCCCCCGGTCCATCCTCCCGGAGTGCCAGGATACGCCCATCCCCATCCCAGCCCACCGAAGGCCGCTTCCAAAAACGCTGCCCGTCCCAGGCCCAGGCCGGGCGTACCCAGCGCCCCTCAGAGCTGCGCATGGCTCTCTTTCTCTGGGTTCACCCGCCAGAAGTCGCGCCGCACCGCCTGAAAGCCCGCCACCTTCAAATGCCTCTCCAGCTCCGCCACGGTCTCCACCTCCGTCCCCCGCACCACGATGGCCGAGCTGTCCAAAAGAGCAGGTCCAAGCTCGTCCGCTCCCATCCAGAGACCGGCCTGCGCCAGATCCAGCCCGATGCCCTGCCAGCCCGCCTGCACATGGTTTACGTTGTCCAACAAAAGTCTACTCAGCGCCAGCGCCCGCAGCCAGGCGGTCGCAGACGCATCGCTGCCCGCCACTCCGGGGACTGGCACCCAAGGCCACACCGCGATCCCCGTCAATCCTCCAGTTCGATCCTGGAGCTCTCTTAGGGCTATCAGGTGCTCCACCTGCTCCTCCCGGCTCTCCCCTACCCCCACCAACAGCCCCGCATGGCCGCCAAGGCCTCGTCGATGTGCCGCCTCCAACACCGAAAGCCACTGGAAAACCGTCGCCTTGCGCGGTGCAACAAGCCGTCGTACCCGGTCCACCAGCACCTCTGCCCCTGCACCGGGCAGCCCATCCAGACCCGCCGCCGCGAGTCGATCCAGCACCCCATCGGCTGAGATCCCCGAACGATTGGCAAGATCCAGTACTTCGTCTGGTCCATAGCCAAAAACCGCCAGGCCTGTCGTAGCGCGGATGTGGCCGATCAGCCCCAGGTGCCACTCCAGGCCCAGCGCTGGATCCAGCCCTCCCTGAAGTAGCACGCCCGAGGCCCCGGCCTTGACCAGCGTCGCCAAGCGGGCATCAATGGCGGCTCCATCCAGCGGAGCTTCCGGGCTCCGAAAGGAGCAGAAGCTACAGCCCGCCAGACAGGCATGGCTGTAGTCCAGATTACCAACCATACTGTAGCCTACCTCACCATTTGGATGCAGGCCTTGGCGACGCAGGTTAGCGGCGGCGCCGAGTCGGTCCAGCGGTGCGCGCTCGGCCAGGGCCACTCCCTCGGCGAAGCTCAGCCGCTGCCCCGTCGAAGCGCGCATCAACAGCTCCTCCACGTCCCAGCGCGGCAGGCGCGCCGGCGGCACAATCAGCGAAAACTCCTCCCGCGGCAGCAGCCCGGCGGCAAAACCCAGGGCGGCAAACCGTCGTAAGCCCATCATCGCACGGTCGTCCAAGGTATAGCGGATATTTTCTGTAAGGTAGGCCCGCTCGCGCACCGGCGCATGCTGACGCTCCACCATGCCCCGCTCAGCGGCCGCACGCAGGGCCGCTACATCTTCCGGCTCCAGCGGCACACGCGAGGCCCAGACCGCAAAAACAAAGGGCAGCCCGGTCCAGTCCTTCCATACTTTCCCCAGGTCAATCCGAACTTTCAGGCGATCCGGCAGGTTCATCGCCGCGTCGCCGATCACCACCGCGCCGGTGTTACCCTGCGCATGAAAAGCCCCAGAGCCGGCGTCCACCGGTACGATCTTCATGTCCGGTCGGCCCAAGGGACCGTTAAGCAGAATCTGCGCCAGCACCACCGAGGTGCGGCTCTCCCCGTCCAGGGCCACGGTATCCCACTCGGAAAGCGGCTTTTCCCCGACCAGCAGCACAGAGGCCACCTCGCCATCACAGCCGATGGCCAGGCCCGGCGCCACCTTCCAGTCCCCGTCGGTCAGCAGCGCAGCCACGGGCACCAGGCCCAGATCCGCCTCTCCCAACCTCATTTTTTTTGCAGCCTCTGAGGGCACACACTCGATCACCTCAAAACGCTCCCGATCCAGGAAGCGGGTGAGCGGCCAGGCATTGGTGTAGCCCACTGCCGCAACGCGAAGTTTTGCGCGCATCAGGCCTCCGCCACGATATTGTAGAGGGTGTCCCGCTCGACGGGAATACGACCGGCCTGCCGGATCAGCCCAATCAGCTCTTTCCTCGTCATCTCCTGTGG
>CAITDR010000162.1 GCA_903891165.1 uncultured Pseudomonadota bacterium | reverse complement strand
CGTTCCACAGCCCTGCCCTGGTCCAGGATTGGTAAGGGGCGGATAGCCCCTTACCTCGGGAGAGTGCAGAGAGGGCGGAAAGCCCTCTTTGCAACGCCCGCGCGTGGCCACACCGCCCAGAAAAACCGCAGCCTCGGCTGCAAACAACGCCGGCGCAGGCCAAGACGGCCGCACAGCCCCGCCGCCGGCGCAGCCCCCCCAAAATGCCCCGTCGTGCCCACGACACCCGAATCAAAAGACATCCCCCCATCCCAAGCCCACAAGACCCGCGCAGGCAAAGCTGAGACTTGCACCTTCGCCGCCGCTGCTCTACGATAGCAGCTATGGCGCTCTTGACCCTTTTTTTGCTGGCCTGCCCCCCCACCGAAGACAGCGGACCCAAAGGCTGCCAGGACGATGCGGACGGGGATGGCTACGGCACCAGCGGCTTCTGCTCCTTCGCCCTGGACTGCGACGACAACAATGCCGAGGTTTCACCAGCAGAAGTGGAGACCTGTGACGGCATCGACAACGACTGCGACGAACAGATCGACGAGGTAGCCGGCACCTGGTACACCGATGTCGATGGGGATGGCTACGGCGACTCCGCCACCGCCGTCACCGGCTGCCAGCCCGCCGCCACCATCGCAACCGGCGGAGACTGCAACGACGCCGACCCGATGATCAGCCCGGGCGCAGTCGAGATCTGCAATGTCGATGTCGAGCCTATCGACGAAAATTGCAATGGCACTGCCGACGACAGCGACAGCAGCCTGAGTGGCCCGCCCACCTGGTGCCAGGACGGCGACGCCGACGGATTTGGCGATGACCTCCGCTGCACCCAGCGTTGCCTGGGGCCTACCAACTGGGTTCAGGACAACACCGACTGTAACGACGACAATCCCGATATCAACCCGGGGGAAGTTGAGATCTGCGACGACGGAGACGAGGACGAGGACTGCAACGAGCTGCAGGAGATGGACGATCCCGGCGTCACCGGCTTCGCCACCTGGTGCGAGGATTCGGACGGAGACCACTTCGGCGATCCCTCCACCTGTACCCCCCTCTGCGACAAGCCGACCGGAGCCACCCAGGACAACACCGACTGCAACGACGCCGACGCGACCATCAACACACGCGGAACCGAGGTCTGCGGCGGAGAAGATGAGGACTGCGACGGCCTATTGGATGATGCCGATCCCGGTGTTACCGAGACGACCATCTGGTGTGCCGATAGCGATGCCGACGGCTTTGGCGACGCCACTACCTGCGCTCCCGCCTGCCAGGGCGCCACCGGGACCACGACCGATCAAACGGACTGTAACGACGCCGATGCCACCCAGTACCCAGGTGCGACCGAGCTTTGTGGCGGCGTGGATCTGGACTGCGACGGCCTCGTTGACGAAGCCGACCCCGATAGCCCCCTCACCACCTTCTACGTGGACGCCGATGCCGACAGCCACGGCGATCTCCTCCAGCCGGTCCTGGCCTGCTCCCTCCCCTCGGGGGCCGCTATTGTAAGCGACGACTGTGATGACCTTGACCCCACTGCCTTTCCGGGCGGTACCGAAGTCTGTGGCGGTGGCGACGAAGATTGTGACGGCCTCTTGAACGAAGACGACCCGGACGCCACCCCTGCCACCTGGTACCAGGATCAGGATACCGACAGCTTCGGCGACCCGGCCACGGGGGTGATTGCCTGTGAGGCACCGGCAGGAACGGTGGATCAACCTGGAGACTGTGACGATCAGGAGAACACAACCTATCCCGGTGCCCCCGAGCGCTGTGACGGCACCGATCACGACTGCGATGGCCTGGTGGATGACGACGATTCCGACTCCCCCCAGCAGACCTGGTATGCCGACGCCGACGCCGACCAATTTGGCGATCTGAGCACCACACAGCAGGCATGCGCGGCCCCAATCGGCTATCTGGCGGACGCAACGGACTGCGATGACGGAGATTCTGCCATCCATCCTGGCGGGACCGAAGTCTGCTTCGGTGCCGACGAAGACTGCGACGGCCTGACCGACGAAGACGACCCCGATACCCAGCTTTCCACCTGGTATACCGACGCGGACGCTGACACCTTCGGGAGCCCGGTCGCGCCCAGTCTGGCCTGTGCTGCCCCCAACGGCACCGTGACCAATTCCACGGACTGCAACGACGGGGACGAAAACATCAATCCCGACGCCCAGGAAGTCTGTGGTGGCGTGGATCTGGATTGCGACGGCCTTGTGGACGAGCAGGACCCGGATACCGTACTTTCCGACTGGTATCCTGACCAGGACAACGACAGCATCGGCGCCGACCTGGGCATGGTGACCGCCTGCGGTGGCCCCCCCGGCAGCGTAAACACCGGCGGAGACTGCCGCGACACCGACCCTTCCGTCGGAACCTGTACCCTCTACGATCTGGGAAATACGGTCGATTTAGGCGATTTTTTGACACTTTCCTCGGACGAATTGCACCTCCAGAAGTTCAGCCTCACCTCCGACGCAACGGTGATGGCCTTGGGCGCACTGCAGGACCATGCCGCCGGGCAGATGATCCTGAGCCTCTATGCCGACGATGCCGGGGCTCCCGGTGCGCTGCTCCTGGCCACCCCGCCACTGCCCACCGTCGCCGGCGCCCAAGAGGTGGACGTACCCGCCACCTTGCTCGTCGCCGGGGACTACTGGGTGGGGGGCGCCTGGGATCAGGAGGTGACCGTCCGCAGTGCCACGGGTTCGCTTCCCTACGGAAGCTCGCTGTATACCTGGGGAGATAGCCTTCCCGATCCCCTCACCGGCGTGGTCCCCACCACCGGCCCGGACCTGAACCTCTACCTGATCCTCTACTGACTCCGAAAATAATGACCATGCTCAATCTTGACTGCCATCAGAAATGAGCATAGTCAGATGACATGGGACTCAGGGAAGATCATCGACGGGACAAAGAGCAGCGGATCCTCGCCGCCGCCGAGAGCCTCTTTCACGAGCGGGGCTTTGAGGCCACCACCACCCGCGAGATCGCCCAGCGTGCCGAGATTGCGACGGGAACACTGTTTCTCTACGCAAAAAATAAGGAAGAGCTATTACTGTTGATCTGGCGGGATCGGATCGAAGCCGTGGTGGAGCAGGCCTTTGCCAAACTACCGGCCGCTCCCCTCCCCCAGCAGATCGCCGCGATTTTCAGTGCTTTTCTTGATTTTTACGCCAAGGACGTGGCGCTGGCGCGGGTGTATGTCCGGGAGCTGCTCTTTCCGGGTGAGAAGTCGGAAAGTACAAGCTACACCTTCGCTTTTCTCCAACGTCTCCAGCAGCTTTTGGAGGAGGCCGAGCGGCGGACGGAGCTTCAACCCGACCTCCCTCTTCCCCTGCTCTCCGCAAACCTCTTTGGGAGCTATGTGATGCTCCTGATCGGCTGGCTGAACGGATCCGTGCCGGAAGACCAGCTTCGCCCTCTCCTTCTGGCTTCCCTGGAGCTACAACTCCAGGGCCTGACCCCCCACGGAGCCGCCCGATGAAAGCCCGTTCCGTCACCTTCGCCGAGCTGGCCCCCCTGGCCAACTCCCACCGCTATGATGGCCTCAGCCTTCGAGAAGCCCGTAGCCGCTTCTTCACCGAGCAGGGTATCCCTGCCGACGGGGGCTACGACGCCAAGGTGGTCCCCATTCACTTCGGAAAACTGCACATCTGGGACATGCCCAACGTGGAATCCCGGAAGAAAGCCGTTCGTTTTCACGACCTCCACCACGTTGTGGCGGGCTACCCCACCGACTGGTCGGGCGAAGGGCGTATCAGCGCCTGGGAGATCTCCAGCGGTTGTGCCCGCTACCCGGCTGCCCTCTGGATCAACCTGCACGGTATCGGCGTAGGTTTGTGTACCTCTCCAAGGGGGACCTTTTCCGCCCTGGTCCGTGGGGGACGCTCGGGCAACCTCTATCCGGTGGACCCATCCGAATTTTCAGCGTTAGAGGAACAAAAGGTGGAGGACGTCCGCCGCGAGTTGCGTCTGGAGCAGGATGGCGAGGCGCCAAGCCCCACGGAGAGCCTCCGCGCCGTCGCGATCCTAATCGGCGCCAGCCTCTTCTCCCTTCTCCATATTCTTCCTTTCTTTCTGGTGATCGCCTGCGTCTGGGCACGCCTTGGCGGCGTAGGTATGGGCTTCTAAGGACCCTTGTGGTACCCTCTTCAAAGAGGTCACCCGTGCGCTCCTATCTCCTCCCCCTCCTGGCGCTCCTTGCATGTAACAATATCGGCAAATCCAACGATAGCGTGGATACGATGAAGCCGGTGGTCGGATGTGACGAGGATGGCGATGGCTACTGCGCCGACGAAGGCGACTGTGACGACGGAGACGGCAGTATCTTCCCCGGCGCGGTGGAAGTCTGCGACGGCATCGACGACAATTGTGATGGCAATGCCGACGAAGGGGCGCTCTCCAGCTTCTACCCCGACGCGGACAACGACGGTTTTGGCGATCCTCTCTCTCCCCGAGAGGCATGCGAAGCCCCGGACGGATTTTTACCGGATAGCTCCGACTGTGACGATGCCACCGCCACCATCTACCCCGGTGCCCTGGAAGTCTGCGATCAGATTGATAATAACTGTGACGGCAACATCGACGAAGGGCTGACCTCCCTCTGGTTTGCGGATGCCGACGAAGACGGCTATGGCGACCCCAACATCTTCCGCGATACCTGTGTGCCTCCCGACGGCTACATCGCGGATAACACCGACTGTGACGACTCTTCTGCACGCTCCTTCCCCGGCAATAGGGAGGTCTGCGACCACCTGGACAACGACTGCGACGGTCAGGTGGACGAAGACGTAAGTAGCATCTGGTACGCCGATTTTGACGAAGATGGCTACGGCAGCCCGGCCCTCTCCCAAAGCTCCTGCACTCCTCCCGCCGGCTACGTCGAAGTTGCCTCCGATTGCGACGATCTTCTGCCCAGCACCTACCCCGGCGCGCCGGAATTCTGCAATGGCGTAGACGACGACTGCGATACCGTGATCGACGAAAGCGATGCCACGGACGTGTCACGCTGGTATGCCGACGCCGACCAGGACGGCTATGGCGACGACAACCGCATCGTAGACGCCTGTGATGCACCGCTGGGCTATGTCGCGGCGGGCGGCGACTGCGACGACGCAGTTGCAGCGGTCAACCCCGGCGCCACTGAAATCTGTGATGGTTTGGATAATGATTGTGACGGAAGCACAGATGTAAATGCGGTGGATGCCACCACCTGGTACGTGGACCTGGACGGCGACAACTACGGCAGCCTCGTCGCCACCACCCGGTCCTGCACCCGTCCCGCCGGCTATTCAGCCACCTCGGACGACTGTAACGACGCCACCATCCTTGCCTATCCGGGAGCCACAGAGGTCTGCGACTACCTGGACAACGACTGCGATGGCACCGTCGATGTGAACGCGGTGGACGCCCGGACCTGGTTCATGGACGCCGACGCCGACGGCTACGGCGAGGCGGGCGCCGGCTCCCTCTACTGCCAGGCCCCCTATGGCTACGCATCCAACAACTTGGATTGCGACGATGCCGACGGCAATACCCACCCTTCAGCACCGGAATATTGCGATGGCATCGACCAGGACTGCGACGGAGTGGCGGACGATTCTGCCGTAGACGCGGTGCGCTGGTACCTGGATGCCGACGGCGACAGCTTTGGGGATCCGAACGTCTACGCCAACAGTTGTTCTCAGCCCGCCGGCTACGAGCCGAATGCCTTGGATTGTGACGACGCTGCCGCCGGGGTCTACCCCACCGCCGACGAAACCTGTGACGGCGTGGACAACGACTGCGACGGAAGCATCGACGAAGGTGCCATCGACGGACAAATCTGGTATCAGGACGCGGATGGAGACGGCTTTGGCCAGCAAACCAGCTCCACCTTCGGCTGCACCGCACCTTCCGGCTACGTGGCCTCCTCCTCGGATTGTGACGATGGGGACAGTGCAGTTGTGCCGGGCCAGGATGAATATTGCAATGGCATTGACGACGACTGCGACGGCACCGTGGATGACAATCCGGTGAACGGCGTCGAGTGGCATCCCGACGCCGACGGCGACGGCTACGGCAACATGTACCTGAGCGTGACCGCCTGCAGCGCACCCAGCGGCTACTACGCCGATGACTCAGACTGTAACGACGCCGATGCGACAATCAATCCGGAAGGAACGGAAGATTGGTACGACGGAGTGGACAGCAACTGCGACGGCAGCGAAGATCCCGATCCCTGTATCGAGGAGCCCCCGGCGGGCACGGTGAGCACCGACCCCACCTGCACCTATGTACCCACGGGCAGCTTCAACCCGACCGTGGAGTGGAGCATCTCCTCCTTTGCCACCTATGCCAACTACAAGCATGTGATCATGGCACCGATGGTGGGTGAGCTGACAGACGACAATGGCGACGGATCCATCAACGAGGACGATACCCCCGACATCGCCTTTGTCGCCTTCAGCCGTGCATCCGGTGCAGGAAGTGATGGGGTTCTCCGTATCGTTTCTGGCACCGGCTACGTCGAAAAACTCGCGGTAAGCAGCAAGACCTACAATACGGTCTCCTATGCGCCCTACCGCTACAGCAACATCGCACTCGGCGACATCGACAACGACGGAGAGATTGAGATTGTAGCTACCGTCTATCGCTCCTCCAACTCCAGCTGCTACACCGGCGCTTACGACGTGAGTGGAAACCTGGAGTGGGTGTACACCGCCACCGCCGTGGGCTGCCGTTCTCATGCACCCGCGTTGGCCGACCTGGAGGGCGATGGCGACGTGGAGGTGATGATGGGGCGGCTGATCCTGAACGGGAACGGCACACTGCAGGCCAACGGCACTGGCGGTCAGGGCTACTACTCCACCTACAGCAACGCTGGATTTATGTCTTTTGCCGCCGATCTGGACCTGGACGGAGACCAGGAGGTGATCGCGGGGTCCTCGATCTACAATGCCAACGGCAGCAGCTACTGCGCCACCGGCACCACCGACGGCTACCCCGCCGTGGCCAACCTGGACAGCGACGCCCAAGGCGAATTTGTTGTGGTGGCCGGAGGTACCATCCGGGTCTTTGATACAAATTGCACCCAGCTGTACAGCTACTCCGTCTACGGCGGCGGCTACGGCGGACCGCCCACCATCGCCGACTTTGACGGCGACGGCAGGCCCGAGCTCGGCCTTGCCGGCAACACCTACTACACCGTCTACGAAATCAACGGCACCCGCCTATGGTCCGCCGCAATCACCGACGCATCTTCCTCGTCCACCGGCTCTTCCGTCTTCGACTTTGAAGGCGATGGATCGGCCGAAGTTGTCTACGCCGACGAAACCCGCCTGTGGGTCTTTGACGGCGCAACCGGCACGGTGTTGGTACAGAACTCCCAGCATGGCTCGGGCACCGTAAACGAGTACCCAACCATTGCCGACATCGACGGCGATGGCAATGCCGAGATCGTGGTTCCCAACGACAATACCCACACCGGCCTGACCGTGCTCGGCGATGCGGACGACGAGTGGGTGAACGCAAGGATGTTGTGGAACCAACACGCCTATTCGGTGAACAACATCAACGACGATCTGACGATCCCCAGCAATCCCGGCAACAACTGGAGTGACTCCAACAGCTTCCGGCAGGGTCTGCAGGGCACGATGTCGCCCTTGGATGCGCCGAATCTGTATGTGGAAGCCTGGGGTTCCTGTCAGTCTGCCTGCGGTCAGGATGTGGACATTCTGGCACAGGTGCTCAACGACGGCCTGGTGCGGGTGGGTGCGGATACTACCCTGGTTCTTTATGGCGAAAACGCGGCGGGCGTCCGAACGGAGCTGGACCGCACGACCCTGGGCACCACCCTGGGGGCGGGAGCACGTTCGGCGACCAGCACTTTCACGCTGACCTCGGCAGAGGTGTTGAGCTATACAAGCCTGGTGGTGGTGGCGGACGCGGACGGGGAGGCAAACGAATGTGACGAGGCCGACAACGAGGCGGAAGTGGACACTTCGTTGGTTTGTAACTGAAGGGGAAAGGGTGGAAATAAGCCCGGGATCGTCCAGATCCGGGAAGGCGCGTGCGGCCCGAGCGCCGCAGGCGCCTTTGGGGCGGCATCGGGCGGCGGGCGCTTCTGAGCTTTTCGGACGTCTGGAAAGTTCAAAAATCGTGGGCAGCCCGCCCCGATCAGGGCCTGCCGGACACCGCAGACTGAGAGCCAAGATCGCTACTTGTTGGTATCCGTCCTACCCCAATACTCATACCGTTTTTCCCCGACGGCGTAGGTTACTCTCCATGTAGTACCATCTCTATCCGTGTACTCAAGAACCACTTGAGCTTCCGAAACCTCCACCACACCGGAGGCTGGACCAAATTCTGGACGCGAAGCGGCCATCGAATCGTCCCTTGAATCAGATTCGTAAGAATCCCAACTAGAAGCACCTTCTATCCGCCCCTGAAACCGTGACGGCATCACTCCGCCTGAGTCACAAAAAACGGGAGCAGAGCAACCAAACCAGAAGAGGTAGGCCACGCCCATCATGGCTCCAGAACCTCAGCAACCCAGGTCGCTCCCGGCAATGCCACGATAGCATTGGTCTTTCCTTGTTGCATTTCCATCGTAAGTAGACCATTCTCGGTCCAAAGCTCCCGCTCCTGCGCCAGCCGATCTGCTGTGACAGGTTGACCACCAACCTGCTCTACCTGCACCGGAACCAGTGACCAGCTAATCCATGCATCCTGACAGTCTCCCGTGGACTTCGGAGCGCAGCTCAACAATCCCAGGTAGAACAGCATCATCCCTCCAAACGAGGGTCAAATGGTACAGGACGGTCACCGACACAGGATCGAGTTGGGAAAACTGACCGATCCTTTCCAAACATTTCAATTATATCGTAGTCATTTACTACAGTTCCGCGCTCATCCATAAAACATTTCGTGATGGGCCTTGACCTATAATCAACATCGTTCAAGTATTCATAAACCTGATAACGAGTAAACATCGCCCATCGATACATATTTTCAATTAAATATGTAATATTACAACGCCTCGGGGCATCTTGCGGAGGATCCACGGGATACTCAAATACATGACATAGCTCATGGAGAATTGTCCCTGAAAGATCAATTGCAATCGCCAATCTATCACGGTTGGGGTTCTCAGAATTGGGGCTCATCCAAGCGTCAAGATACTTGCTGGCCAGAGTTTTCTGAGTCACCCATACGGCCCGCCAAACCCCTCCCTGCGCAGAAAATTTACTCCTGCAAAATGTTCCGTCCGCCTTTCCACACAAGTTAACCTTGACCTTAGAGCCCTGACCCTCCAGAAAATCTGCAATCCGAGGGCGAGCATACGGCGTACCATTCGACTTGCGCACCTGCCGCCTCTCAATCCATTCGACAATATCCACGTTCCGAATCAACAGCCCCAAACTTACCCGCATCAGCGAACTCTCCGCCTCCTTGTTCGCCAAGTCAGCTTGACTGATCCATCGAACAGAAAACCGATCCGCCGCTGCGTCGAAATTGGTGTTCAAAAAATCTTCTTCAGACTGACGATCAATACAGGGAGGAGCCGCAGCACATGGGTCGCGCACCAAGCAACCAGAGGGCGACATCTTGTCTCCACATTCGATTCCCAACCATTCATTATGATAAACGACATCAGGAAGCTCCATATTTCCATCACGAATTTCATAGAGCGTCTGAAGCGGTTCACCGTCCTCATCAATCACTTTCTCTTTCAGCTTGGAACTGAGAGAACCGCCCTCACCGCCCCCATATGTCCAGAGCTGGGAGTTGTTCGTGGTCGGTCCCCACTTGGACCAATCGTCATCCAGGGGAGGAATAAATCGTTCGCAGGATGGACCCAGATGTTCAACCTGCGGCGCTTCGATCTGCGAGAAAAATCCCGCGTTAACGGCTTCTTCCTCCACCTCGCCCTCCTCATCCAGTCCCGTACTTTGAACCCCTCCTGTCCTAGACCACGCTTTATGGCCGGTCACAGGTCGATTTCCACCGCAGCCGCAGCCGGACTTTTCCCCTACCCTCGCGCTCAACCCCTGCTGATTCGACCCGCCGCATTCACAACTGCCACCACAGCCACCGTCTCCCAAATCCACCACCGCCTTGCCCGCAGATCCCAACAGGCGCTCCAGTTCCAGCCGCCGGGCACGCTTCCAGACGCGGAGTTCTTCCTCCACTTTCTGCGCCTCCCCGCTAGGATCCTGGACAAACATCCTGCCTCCTCAGTCGTTATAGAAAAGGGTTGCGCGCACTTCCGCCTCTACCCAAACCATAACCGGCGATACCGCAATGTCCCACACCTGAAGCACCGCATCCACCACCCCTCCAAAAGGTCCGTTCACCTGGACCGGTACCGCTCCCAACTGGGGCGCCGGGGTGGGCGAGCCGGAGGGAAAAGCCGTCAGCGCCACACCCGCATTGGGGTTCATCGAGGGCCGGGCCTCGGCCTTGGTACCCTCGCTCAGGTTCACCAGGATACGTGCGGTGGTGCTGGAGGCGAAGTAGGTGGTCAGCTCCCAGCGGATATTGTTCGCCCCGCCTATCACGGTCATCAATTTTTGATCCATCAATGTGATTTGCAGCGCTCCGCTGGCGCTGCTGAAATATCTGTCCCGGGGAAATGCGATGACGATCTTCTTCATGGGAACCTCCTGGTAGAATCCTACGACGACGACGACTACGCAAGTGGCGTGCCAACTTTTTTATGGAAAGCGCCCGAAGAAGAGTGTATCAAACGATGAGTGTGTCACGATAGTTGTATTTATAAGCTAATTTTCGTGATACATGCCGACGATGAAAGCGGGAATTGGACGCCGCTGCAGATGGGGTAGGAGGCACGCAGACGCCGGGTTATACCTACGACATGCCCGCCCACGACTCCTCCCCCGCTGCCTGTATGGCCCGCCTCCGAGTGGCTTTTGAGCTGCATGAGGCGGGGACCGAGATGAAACGTCTGCAATTGCGGCGTGAGAACCCGGGGGCGGAGGAGGCGGAGATCCAGCGTCTTCTGGCGGCCTGGATGTCCCACCGTCCGGGGGCAGAGTTTGGAGATGGGGAGGGCAGACCGGTGCCCTGGCCGCGCCGATGAGGCCATTGCCCTACTCCCTCCCCTCCAGCATCTCCCCCCGCCCATCAATCGAAACCGTCGATTGAATGCGGATCCGCTGCCCCCAGGGCATCTCGATTTCGGGGCCGCTGGTGCGACTGTCAAGCTGCATGCCGACGACGTAGGGGCCGCCAAGCTGGGGGTTGGGCGTCAGGAGCGCTAGGTCGTCGGCAGGGACATCAAATTGGGTGGTCATGCTGCCGTCGGCGGGATCCAGCATACATACCAGCGCTTCGAACTCCTGGATGCCGTCCACCTCGGAATTCCGTACGGTGAGCCAGGTCATATGGTCGAGCTCCATATCGATTTTTCCGATGTCCCCCTGGAACTCCCAGGCCAGCGTGTAGTCTTCGTCCTGATACAACACGTTAGAGGCCCGCTCGGTGGCCGAGCCCAGCCCCACCAGCTCCATCCGTGGGCCAATGCCCAAGGCGTCGTCGATGCGGAAGGGAGGAACTTTGTCGGAGCCTTCGTCCACCACGAGGTCGAAGGACTCGCTGAAGGGGAAGGTTTCGAGCCCACAATCGGCCATGCTGTAGTTTACGAACAGCCCGTCGTTGTCGTAGGTGGGAAGCAGCTCGATGTCCCGGTTTTTGCCCTCCAACAGCACATGCCCGCCCACCTCCAAGCGGCTTTCCAGCTCCCAATTGTCCTCGGGCGGATCCTGTGCGGCCAGCGCGGCCTCCATCTCGTCCGGGTCCCGCAGGGTGGCGGCGCAGCTCTGGTCCGTCTCCGGCAGGGCCAGCGGATCCCATAGCTGCCCGGGCCCCTCCCACATGCCATCACTCTGATTTTCCTGGAGAAAAGCGAGCTGCACCTCGCAGCGGCCCATCCCCTCCCCCCAGCCATTCCGCTGGATCACCGCGTCAAAGGAGACGTAGAGACCGGGCGTGATCGCCTCCTCCCCTTTGAACAGCTCCGCACAGCCCGTCAACAGCAACCACATCGGGACCTCCACGTGGGAGTCTACCACAAAAGGAAAAAAAAGGGATTCGGAGCAAAAATCGGAAAAATCTCTGTATCATCTATGTTACTTTGATACATGGTCGCAATGTATCAGGCCCGACATCGCGGCTCGCCGGATAAAGTCCAGCGTCTGTGGTAGCCTTTACAGGTTTGGGAGCTAAGGTGCAGCCGATGTCTTCGAAATTGTGGGCCGGGAGCCTCCTTCTGCTGTTGGGCGGCTGTGCGGGGCGCCCTCCCCGGGACTGGGGCAGCTTTGATATCCTGAGAGATCCCGTTCTTCCTCCCGAACTCCGTATCCAGGGCAAGGAAATCTCCCCGCAGGACTACGCCGAGCTGCGCCGCCTCGGCGAGCAGTGGTTCCGCACCGGTGCCTTCGGAAACGAGCGCTCAATCACCGATGTGATGGGTGTTTTTCAGGCAGTCGTGGACTTCCCCTGTGACGACGGATCCGCTCCCGGCTGCCGGCAGCAGCGTCCTATCCTCCCCTTTGTCCTGGCCGCCGTGGATGCACTGGACGGGGTGGAGGGCAACCTTTTTATGGGTAACGGCGGGCCGACGGGGACCGGCTATACCAGCGACCTGGTGATCCATTTCCCACGGGGAACCACCCTTTCTGGCGTTCCGGTGCCGACGGAATTGCACTCAGGTCTGGACATCGAGGCGGGTGCGGTGCTTCCCATCGGCATTGATCTGGTGCGCGTCTCCAAGGAAGAAGGTCTTCAAAAGCCCTATCTGCCCGAGCTGACGGGCTGGGGTTTTGAAGGTGCCCCCGCAGGGAAGGTGCGCTTTCGCCTCGCCTGTGCGGCCTGCCACTATTCTCTGGATGTGGACGCGGACGGCAAAGCGGATATGCGAAGCACGAAGCTCGATAATCCTACACCCGACAGCCCGTACTTGCCCCAGCATGGCTGGGGGGTAGGCAACCAGGACATCGCCTTCGGCTGGCTTTTTTCGATGTCCTCCAACCCTCTGTTGGGATCGCTGGTGCTGTCCGGGGCACTGGGCCAGCCAGGCTCAGCGCCCTCCATCGCCTACCTTGACTGGCTGATGGCCACCTACAAGAGTAATCCCAAGCTGGCGACTCAGGAAGTGGTCGCGGGAATGCTTGCACAGCCGCGTGGCTACGTGGATATGAGCCCCGACGGCATCTACAACCCCCTTCAGCTCCCCACCCTCTACACCCGCTACGCTTGGCCGTCGAACGCCGATGGCAGCCAATCCAACGGGAGTGACAAAACCCACCGTATTTGGACGGGTACTTTTGACTTTGCGGGCCTGGGCGACCTCTGTGGCGAACGCCGCGGCAGCTTGATGATGCCTTGGGAGCCCCGCTCGGTCCTCTCCAAGCTCTCCTGTGAAGACGTCGCTGATCGGATGACCCGCTCCTCTCCGGCGGTGATCCAGGATCCTTCACGTCAGCGTGCGATGATGGACGACATCCTTGGCTTTCCCGGCGCGGGGCCAGGCATGTGGAAGCCCGAAGAGCGCGAGAAGCTGAAGGTCTATGCGGATCGTTATGACCTGCCCTTGGAGGACTTGCAGAAGGAAGTCGTCTCTCTGGCCCTGGATTGGTTCGAGCCTCCTCCCAATACAACGCCGCTCTTGGCGGCGAGTGCGGACGGAGTGGCACAGGGCTACGAGGTCTTTCAGGAAGAGGGCTGCGTCTCCTGCCATCGCGGCCCATTTGGTACCGATAACAGTATTCATCCGCTCTCGGCCGACCCCCGGGTGGAGTTCGGAGGCCCCCGCGCCCCGAGCACCGCGGGCTGGCGTACACTGGGGCGAGGCGACGGCCCAGCGATCAATACCGAGCCACAGCAGGCGATCTATGGGCGCCCCCTGCGCCGTCTGGTGGCACCTCCTTATGATCCTGCTACCGGCGAGGCCACCCGTGAGGGGGGTGTTCTTCAGGGGCTGATGTCGGTGCAGCGGGTGGGCTACAAAACGACCGCCCTGCGCTACCTCTGGGGATCCGCACCCTACCTGCATGATGGTGGGGTGGGCGTCGCCTTGCGTCCGGGTGTGCCGGAAGGGACCGACCTTCGGGCACTTCTGCAACGTGCGGGCTCGGAGGCGGTGATCTACGGGATGGGGGAGATTTTGAGCCTCGGCGAGCGCTCTCTCACCGTCGGCCCCAAGACCAGCGCGGCGCTGAGTCTTCAGGCCCTCGTGCTCCGCACCG
>CAITDR010000161.1 GCA_903891165.1 uncultured Pseudomonadota bacterium | reverse complement strand
TATCCTCGGCAAGGGCTTGGAACATCGGGGGAGCGCATGGTGCCACTCCAGGTGTACCTCTGGGGGGAGATACAGGAGTGATCCGGCTTCCAGCTCTATATCATGCCGATCTTCGAGTTGCGCAATACGTCGAAACTTCAACTTCCGCGTGAGGCCCAGGGAAATGATCGCCACCCCACCCCGAAGACCAACGGTTCGATCGGCATGCCACCCCATCCGGGAGTGCCCATCCGGGTAATAGTTGAGAAGGCAGTTATTTGCGTCAAAGCCAAGGTAGCTGCTTGCCCGCACCCGCACCTTCTCCAACACCGGCGGAAAGGGCCGCTTTGGGTAGTCCAAGCCCGCATAGTTGTACGGAAGTCCGTAGCTCGCCGTCTTTCGCGCACGGATCCGCTCGTCCCATTCAACTTTGTGCAACGCCCACTCGAACACTACGTCGTGGTTGTTGAGGAAGCGGGGGACATACAACACGCCAGGGATCGCAGACATCGAGGCTCCCCGCTCCAACTATCCTTGTGGCCCACCTGTTGCCCCCCGCACCACGATCTCCTTCCCCGAAAAGCTGATTCCCAGGCGATGGATCGGCGTAGCCCCTGCGGCCTCCAGCTCCGCACAGTAGCCCTTGGCCGAGATCTGCCGAAGCGCAGCTCCGGCGTGGTAGACCAGGGTATGTCTATCGGATTTTCGCTTGAACTCCAACACAACACCGGGAAGGCCGGATCGCTTGGGGATCAGTTGAACGTCGGCGCGACCGACGCAGTGGCTTGTGGAGCACATGGAGGATAGACCAGGGGTTGTAGACCGTGCTGTCGCCGAAGTGATAGCCATTGTACCAGCGGCGGATCTCCTCCGCCTGAGCATCGCGACCGTATTGATGCAACAGTGTATCCACTTGGCGACGCGAAGGATACCGGTCAGCACCCCCCGGAGCAGCAAGCTGTTGTCCTTCAGGCCAGCGGTGAGAAAAACGCGGAACCAATCGGCAACCTGGTCGTAGTAGCCCGCCGTCCAGGCATGCAGCAGCGGCGCATCATATTCGTCGATCAAGAGCGCCACCCGCTGTCCGGTGGCGGCGTACAGGGCGTTAAAAAGCTCCTTGAATGCACTGGGGCGTGGCCCCTCCACGGCCGCCCTCTCCAGCTCGGCCAGCAGCATCGGCTCGGTGTTGGCAGCCCGGAACATCGGCAGATGACGCCGGAATTCAACGCGTAGCTCGTCGGAAAGCTGTAGCCGCGCCTCCTCCCATGTCCATGGACATGCAAAGGGTCTTGCCAAAGCGCCGTGGGCGCGGGTACAGCTGCACCTCGGCGGGGCGGGCCAGCACCTCAGAGATAAAGCGACTTTTGTCAACGTACAGGTAGTCGGCTTCCCGCTGCTTCAGGAAGTCGGAGTTGCCGATCAGAACGGTGGGAGGAGCCATGGGGGCGCCTAACCTGTGGCCCAGCCGTGCGCCCCCACCGCAAAACCCCCTTCAGGGCACTCCAGCAATGCCGGATGAGCCATCCCGCGCCGCCGCCATCCCCACCATATGCCAGGCACAGATCAGCCAGATTCCCAGTACCACATTCATCAGAGAGCCTGCGGGCAGAAGCACCGCCCCGGTCCAGGTCAGGTCCTGCGCCACCAGCGCCACAGTCAGGTCGGTGAAGATGTCCGAAAGGCGCATCCCGGCCACCACCAAGAGCCACCAGGGCTCCCGCCGCCAACGCCACAAGGCGATACTCTGAAAGAGAAGAAAGGCCGCCCAATTTGCGCCGCAGCGCCGTAGAAATCCCGACGAGTCGTCGCCGGGGACGCCGTGCCAGACCATAAACCAGAGCTGTGGTGCCGAAAAAACCCAGGTCACCAGTACCAGATCGAAGAGGACCAGGTACACCAACGTCGCCGTGATCCAGCTTCGGAGCCCCTCCCGGCGCGACCCGCGATCCAAGAACGACAGAAAGGACTGCTTCATCTATCCAGGGTAGCCCGGGCCACCGCTCCCTTCAAGGCCACGCCCATGGGGTCTGCTCTCTCAGAGGCCCTTCACATACTCCAGCAAAGCCAGACGATCCGCCTCCGAAAGGGTCGTCCCAAAAAGATGCCCCTGGTTGGAGTTGCCCGTCAGGCGCGTATCTAACACAAAAGGCTTGTCCCCATCGCTACGATAGCCCACCCGCTTGGGGTCATACTCCAGGCGACCGGTAACAAAAGTCTGGGGACGCTGATCGGGAGGAAGAAGGAGGCTGTAGAGATCGGGCACCGAGCCGTTGTGGAGATAGGGGGCCGTGGCCCAGATGCCGTTGAGGGGACGCGCCTTATACGAGCGAAGCTCCGAGAGAGGGTCCGCCTCGGTGCTACGAACATAGTCCCCCTGCTTCTTGCTCTCCTCCAGACCTGCCAGCTTGGCGCTTGCGATGGCCTGCACCACCGCCGTGGGTTGGGCGCTCAGGATGCGGACATCCAGGTCCTTCAACAAAGCGACACCCGGCACGCGCGCCGGGTAAAAGCCGCCATCGGGAGTGATCGCCCCCTCCAGAATACCGCTGGGAACCACCGCATTCACCAGGTTGCTGGAGCTGGTCGGATCGGTGCCCACGGTGGAAATGGCCGTCACCATCGCGGTGACCTTACGCTTGGGATCGTCGCGTTGGAGGAGTGCATGGCAGGAGGAACACTCCCGACTGTAGATCTCAGCACCACGCGCGGAGAGTGTCGCGTCCAGAGGCCCCAGGATCTCCTGCGGCCAAAGGGGAGATTGCAGCTTGCGAAGGCTGTCCTCCATGGCCACGAGGTTGTGACCCTGGATCGAAGAGGTATAGCCTGCTTTCGCCGCCTCCTCCGTCGTATATTTCTGGACTTTCACCTCGCCGTAGACGCCGACCACTTCGCCGGTGTTGCGGGCCAGAGAACCCGGCCCCGCATTTGCCGCGAAGCCCGTCCATTGTACAAAGTCGTGGCGTGGAGCATCCCAGAGGAAGGGAAGACTCGCCGGTGCATTGGGCTCCACACTGTTGGCAGAGCCGCTGGTGAAGCGGATCACCTGGTTCAGGATCCTGCCGATGGCGTCGATACGCGCGTAGCCCTCGGTCGTGGAGGACTTGTTGACAGTATTATAGTCCTTAAACCAGGAATAGCTCAGCTGGAGACTCTGAGTGGCCTGCTCCTCAGACTGACCGGTCGCCGTCGCATACCGTTTGAGTTTGGAAGGCTCAGAGAGGGTGGCCGCCAAAGAAGCCTCGATGGCGTGGAAAAAGCCGATCAGATCGGACTGAGCGGGGGCGCCGTCAATGCGGATGGCAGTCCCCTGATAGGTGAGCTGGCCGGTGTGGCAGGCGGCACAGGTGAAGCCGACACTGTCCTGGTGGCGAGAAAAGCCCACCGGGAAGCCGTCGGGATTGTTGGGGGTTGGATGCTGAAGGAGAAAGCGGAATTTTGCAAGGTTCTCCGGTGCCATCAGGAGCGACTGACTGTCGGCCTGCTCCAGCTTCAGAAGCATCTGATAGGGCATGAGCGCCGAGCCCTGGTCGGCAAAATAGTACCAGAGGGTTTCCGGCGGTGCCCAGCCCTGGTCCAGGTAGAGAAGGCGAGCGGCATCGTCCCCAAAGGGGTCTTTGGCGGGGAGGAGACCGGCCCGCTCGTCGATCCCCTGCAAGAGCTCGGCGGGGGTAGGCGGAGGGGTCTGGGTGGGAAGACAGGAGAGGAGAAGGAGAATCATGACGTACTCGGGATGGTTGTGGTGTAGCAACCTCGGGAGCCGTGGGGATGGGCCGGATGTGGCCAGTGGGTGGCGGGAATTGGGACAGGGTGTATCGCTGCCAAAAAAGCTCCTTCTGAAGGGGATCCGCAGGGACTTGTAGGAGGCCCGGTGGCCTTCTAAGGAGGAACACGGTAGGCTTTGGGTTCTTAGATCCGCCGATGTTGTCTTCTTCTCTCCTCCTCCTCCTGTCCGCCTGCACTTCCGGTGAAAAAGTAGATTCGGACTCCTCAGATGGGCATCTGGAGTGTGAGGTCGCCATCGTTGGCGGTGGCGCGGGCGGACTGTACACCGCCTTCCGGCTGGCCCCGGAGCTGGGCGCCGGTGTGTGCCTGTTCGAAAAAGAGGCGGTACTGGGCGGACGTATACATGATGTGACCCGCTCCGATGACCCGGACGGTCCTCGGGTGGGGGTGGGTGCAAGGCGGGTGATGGAGGGCCAGACGGTATTGCTGGACCTCGCCGATGAGCTGGGGATGGTGCTGGAAACGCCTGGAAACAAACAGGATCTCATCGAGGCGCGGGGGGGCTATGGCTTCTCCAAGGAGGACCTGGTGGGCCTCTACGAGCTGGAGCCGGACGCCAGCGGCGACACCGAGACCGCACTGTACGACGCCATCCGGTTCAGCCCCGAGCGCGCCAATGCCTCCAGCTACGCGGATTTTCCGGCCTACGTGAAGGCGGTGGTGGGCGAAGAGGGCCATGCCTTCCTCCACGACATGTCCCGGTTCCGGGCGGACTTCAACTACGCGCTGGATACCGCCGGCTACCTGGACTATCTGGACGAAGAGTGGGATGTCTGCTGTACGCCCTCGTACCCGGTCGGTGGGATGTCGGCCTTCATCGACGGCATGGCCGCCTCCACGGAAGCGGGAGGGGCGCGGATCTACACCGAAGAGCCGGTGGCCTCCATCAACCGGAGCGAAGGGGGCTATGAGCTGGTCACTGCCAGCCGGACCGTGCATGCGGCCAAGGTGGTGATCGCCGTGCCGCCCGTCGCATTGAACTGGATCACCGGGGATGTGGTGGACGAGATCAAGGCGCAGGCCATCTACAAGGACATTGTGGGGGTGAAGGTGGTCAGCATCACCCAGTGGTGGCCGGATGCCTGGTACAACGCGATTGTGAATCCAGATGTGGCCACGGACAATAATGTATGGCGCGCATGGACCACGGATCACTGTCTGAATTTTATCGAAATTCCTCAGGAGCCCTACGCAGCGGCCGCACACGTCACCCGAAGTGTCTACAACGATGACCTGGAGTGCTCCAATTTCTGGGAAAACCTTGCCGGGCAGGGGGATGCAGCGGTCAACGCAGAGGTAAAGGCGGGTCTGGAGCTGCTTTTTGCCAACAATGGGCTGACGACGCCCCTGAGCATCCCCGACCCGCTGGAGACCCACGTACAAGTGTGGCCGGCCGCATGGCACTGGCTGGGTGCGGGAACAGCGGCGACCAATGCCGATCTGTACGAGTGGGCGGCCGAGCCGCTGCCCGGAGAGAACATCGGGCTGGTCGGAGAGGCCTACAACGTGCAGCGCTCTGGTTGGAGCGACGCCGCCTATAAGTCCTCTATCCACCTGCTCAATACTCACTACGGGATGTCACTGTAGTCGGAAGGCAAGCCTCCCTGCTAGCCGTGGGCCGGTGCGGCCGATGCGCCGGGGACACCTGCGTGTACAATCCGGCGAAGCTCCATTGTATTTTCGGAGGAAAGGCAGGTCTCACACAGGGGCACAGAGTAGAGCAGAGGGGATGGTGCCCGAGGTCAAGGGGGTGGCCGTCTCCGAAAACTCGCCTGTCCGGGTGCGCCGGCGGTGGGGAAGGTCGGCGGCTTCAAGGTACTGCAGTACAAATAACTTTCCCTGACCCCATCGCAGGCATGAATGAGGATTCATTCAGAAGGAAGGTGGAGATAAGCACGGCAATTTCGGACACCCAGCAAGGCCGGTGGGCCAGGGGCCCAGCGGCCTTTTTGTTAGCGGGGCGGTGTTTGCGAAACAGGGGGAGTGCAGCTTACGTGGTGGAAGGGAGGGCTGGACGTTCGCTAAGGTGGCGGGTTTTCGGGGGCAGGCTCACCTGAGCCTGGAAGTCACGTCGCTGGACGACACGGCGATGCAGACGGACATCGAGCGGCACCAGGTCGGGAGGGGTTGAGGTACAGGTTTTCAGCGTCCCGCGTGCTATCGTGGAGTGCTTCCGGTTCCGCTCCAAAGTGGGTCTGGAACCTGCCCTCGATGCGCTGCGCGACTACCTGCGCCGGACCCCGGCTGGAGTGGACAGGTTGTGGGAATGCGCCCAACGTCGGCATATGACGACGGTGATGCGGCCCTATCTGGAGGCGCTGGCGTGAAAAAATGTAGCTGCATCTGTGCATCAGCGGCTTCTCAATATTGCTTCGGCGGAGGGATACCAGGTGAAGCAGTCCCCCTCGGTCAGCAGGACATCGGGAAGACCATCGCCATCGAGATCCAATTGCCGCACATCGGGACTGTCCCAGTCGATGTTCGGCACTTTCTGAAAGGGTCGGAACGCCCGCCATTTTCCGTCGGGATCGCGGGAGGCATAGCCGTGCATACCGGGCTGGTGGACCACCAGCTCCAGGCGACCGTCGCCATCCAGATCAGCGAGATTTCCGGCCCCGCCCGGCTGGGGGCGGAAGGGGATGGCGCGGGTGGCTGCGAGCGCGCCGCCGCCGTTGGCGCCGGCAGTGGGGAAGGTCGGGGCTTTGGGCGGGCGGCTTCCTTTCATCCGAGGCAGAGTATACCCCAACCGCAATTTTCTTCCCGCAACCCCCATCCAGTTCTAAGGATAACCTTCTGCTTTTGAAGCCCGATCCAGCCAGTAGCCGGGGCGGCGGCTCGTGTGGGCAACAGCCACGACGACGATATCACCTCCCACAGCGTGAAAAAAGAGCGCATAGGGGAACCTCCCGACAAGAGCGCGCCTGAAGCGCGGATGGTCGGCCCATTCCGGGAATTGCTCAGGCGAGGTGCCGACCCTCACCAGGACACCGTGGATGGCCCCGAGAAATTCTACTCCAAGTCCTGGATGTTGAGATTCGTACCAGCGCATCGCTGTGCGAAGCTCCCGCTCGGCCGGACCGAGCAGTTGCGGCGCCGTCATCGCCGGGCGAGCTCGCGGAGGAGGTCAGCGCGGACTTCGTCCCAAGGACGTCCCCGATCACCACTCCGCTCCGCCTCAGCCACACGGCGGTCGAGTTCTGCGGACCATGCGGAGGCCCATCCCGCGTCGGTCGGCTCCTCCACACTATCGAGCAACTCGGCAGCAAGGCGCAGCCTGTCGGCGGGATCGAGCGCCATCGCCTCGGTGGTGACAACGTGGAGCGGCTGGGACATCGCAGAAGTATAGCAGCCCTAAGACCTTGTGTCTCGCAGCAGAGGCGTTGCTCGCCTCGGAAAGCACAGGTTGGCTGGGCCCCATATGGGCCACATGTCCCGCGAAATACAATACGTTCTTGCCATCACATACAACCAAGCCCGTCGCAAAACCCTGCTGCAACTGCCGCTTGAGAAGATTGACCCCAACGGGACTTGAACCCGTGTTGCCGAAATGAAAATCCGGTGTCCTGACCGACTAGACGATGGGGTCGTCTTCTTGGTATATGGTGGGCCGTGCGGGAATTGAACCCGCGACCCACGGATTAAAAGTCCGGTGCTCTACCAACTGAGCTAACGGCCCTGGGCCGCGCCTTATTAACCGATGTCCCCTCCTCGTCAAGAAGATTTTGAGGGAGAGCTTCGGACGAGGGTGGAGAGGGGCCGCTCCTCCTGGTTATAGCGCTGTTATGCACAGCCGAGACCTGAAGCGGGAGCTGCCCCCCCACACGCCCGAGAGCCGCGCCCGGGATGCCGAAGACGACCTGGACTACCGCGCTTGCTCCGCCTACCTTCTGGACCACGCCGCGGGCGAGGCCGAGGGTCTCTATGGTCCCCAGAGCCTCACCTGGGAGATCTGGCGTGAGCCTGTGCTCCTGATTGCCGGCGTTCCCGCTGTCCTTCTCCAGGTCGCTCACCCCGCCATCGCCACCGGCGTGGGACGCCTCTCCAATTTCCGCCACGACATCCTCGGAAGAGCGCGTCGCACCTTTGTTTCTCTCTACCAGCTCATTTTTGGAGACCTCCAGGAGGCACGGAATGCCTCCCGTCGCCTCCATGTCCTCCACCGCCGGGTGCGTGGCCCCATCGAAGATCCGGGCGGAGAACATGACGGAGCGGCCTATCGCGCCAACCAGCAGGAGCTGCTCCGCTGGGTCGGTGCTACCGTCGCCATGTCCGGCCTCCAGGTCTTTCAGCGCTATATTCGTCGTCTTTCGGAGGAGGAGCTGGATCGCTGGTACCTGGAGTACCGGATCGCCTCCGCCAGCACCGGTGTCCGCCCGGACCTTCTTCCCGCGACCCGCATCGAAATGGAGCAATGGTACGAAGCCGAGCTGCGCAGCCCAAAACTGCACGTCACCCCCCTGGCAAAGGAGGTGGCCGCCGCCATGTTCAACTCCCACCTCACCCATGGCCCCCTGGACGAGGTGCTCGCCGCCGGTCTGCTGCCACCGGAGTGGCGCGACGCCTTCGGTCTGCCCTGGGGACCATCCCAGAAGCGTAGCTTCCAGGCCATGGATACCAGCCTCCAGCTCTTCCATCGCCTGAGCCCTCCCGAGCTGCGCGCTGCAGTGGCCTGGCACCAGGCAAAACTCCGGGTTGCCCGCGCCCACGGACAGCCCGAAAGTCGGCGAGCGCGGCTGATGAATGCCATCGACCGCCGGATCGACCTGCCCCTTTCCATCCGTCCCATCGCGGAGGAGGTGGATGACTGAGCCCCGCGTTCTGGCCGAAGACGACGAGCGTATCGCCCTCTACAAGCCGGCCGCCCTCCCCGTTTTTCCGCCCCACCGAGAGCCCGAGCAGCCCTCCCTCCTCTCCTGGTGGCTGCAGAACGGGGGCAGTGCCCGGGACTGGCCGGAGGGCTACGCCGGGGGCATCGCCCATCGCCTGGACAACCGCACCGATGGCCTAGTGATTGTCGCCCGCACGCCCGCCGCTCTGGCCCGCCTCCGGGAGTCTTTTGCGGCCGCCCGCCTCCGAAAATTCTATTTGTTCAGGAGCGCAGCCGAAGTTTCCTTTGATACCGAGCTTTGTACCCTGCCCATCGCCCACCACCAGAAGAAGAAGGACCGGATGGTGGTGAAAAACGGGCCCCGCTCCTGGCATCGGGGCAACTGGTACCCGGCCTGGACGGAGTTTTCCCGCCTTGCGCCGGGCCTGTGGCAGGCGGAGATCCGTACCGGCGTGATGCACCAGATCCGCGTCCACGCGGAGGCGGTGGGTCTGCCCCTGGACGGCGACGGGATCTACGGCGGCCGCGACGGCCCCTATCTACTGCGGCACTACAGGATTATAGGCCACGACTGGGAGTTTTTGTTGGATGGAGCCCATGACTTTGACCTGGGATAGCCCCCTTCCCCTGGTGGGGGATCCCCGCACCGCCCTGACCGCCCTGATTGTAAGTGTGGGGACCTGGGCTGCCCTTAAGCTGCTGCGCTGGCTGCTTTTACGTATTGTCCGCCACCAGCAGAGCCGGCAGCCCGGCCCCCTGGACGGTCTCCTTCTGCGTGCCCTGGACAAGGTCGGCGAGCCGGTGGTGTTTCTGGTGGCCCTGTTCTGCGGCATGCGGATGTTGCCGCTGCCATCGCTGGTCCTGCTGTGGCTGGATCGCGGGATATGGCTGGTGGGCGCCTTTCAATTTTCGGTCTGGTCCGGGGTGGTGGCCAGCTTTGTGGTCATGGCGCTGGAGCGGGTGCTGCCGCAGTATACCCGGCCGCTCTCCGCCCTTAAGCTGGGAATCAAGCTGCTGTTGTGGATGGTGGTGGCCATCACCACCTTGAGCAACCTGGGGGTGAATGTCAGCTCCCTGCTCACCGGTCTGGGCATCGGCGGAGTGGCGGTGGCCTTGGCTTCCCAGAAGGTGATCGGGGATCTGCTGGCCACGGCAACGATCGCCTTGGATCGCCCCTTTGCCGAGGGGGACTTTATCACCTGTGGAGAGCACTCCGGAACCGTGGTGAAGGTGGGGCTCAAGACCAGCCGCCTGCGCAGCCCGGTGGGGGAGGAACTGGTCATCCCCAATGCCGATCTGGTGAATCATCCGCTGCGCAACTGGGGAAAGCTGGCACAGCGGCAGGTCACTCAGGTGCTCCTGATCTCCTGGGACACCCCCGCCGAGCTCTTGGAGCAACTTCCATCGCGACTCAAGGTGTTGGTGGATGCCGATTCCCGGCTGCGCTTCGACACCGCCGGCCTCATCGGAAGTAGCGAGGTGGGGCTGAAGCTGGAGCTGGCCTACACGGTCTTGGGCGCCAGCTATACCCAGCACTTGGAGGCGCAGCAGCGCCTTCTGGTGGGGGTGGCACAGCTCTGGTCGGAGCTAGGGGTGCGGCCCGGACGTCTGCATTGAGGGCCCCGCTTGCCCTTTTTTTTGTTGCCGCCCTGCTCCAGCTTGTGTGGATCTGGACCGTACCCTTCGCCTTTGACTGGGACTCCGCCACCTACCGGGCGGTGGCCCTGCACATCCTGGAGGGGAGGGGAGCCACCACCGGTGCCCTGTGGAACCTGCTGAACCCGGCCGTCCCCCTGCCTTCTCCGGCGGATCTGTACTGGATGCCGCTGCCGTCGCGGATCCTGGTGCCTGCCCTGGCCCTGCACGATCGGGGGGACCAGCTCGTCAACGCCCTGCTGGCCGCCGGGCTGGCGCCGCTGGCCTGGTTCTTTGGCCGCCGCCTGGTCCCCGAGCGCCCCGTAGTGGCCCTGGGAGCGGGCCTGTGGGCCGCTACGGGCGCCATGTACGCCCGCTACCTGAGCATCGGAGACTCGGTGGCCCTCCACGCGCTGTTGGGCTCCCTGGGCTTCTGGGCGATGCTGCGCGGCGGCTGGGCGACCGCCACGGGGATCGCCGTGCTCGCCGC
>CAITDR010000160.1 GCA_903891165.1 uncultured Pseudomonadota bacterium | reverse complement strand
TGGCGCTGCGGACGGCGGTGGCGGAGCGCGCCGAGATGGACGACGCGCTGCGCCAGGATGTGGAGCAGCACCTTTTGGGCGGGGCTGCCGACGGTCCCGGCGCCTTCTATGTGGTTTTTCAGCCGATCCTGGCGCTCGCCGACGAGCGGATCGATGGCTTTGAGGCGCTGTTGCGCTGGACCTGGAAGGGAAGTGTCGTCTCTCCGGCGCGGTTTGTACGCTCGGTGGAAGAGTCCGGTCTTATTGTACCCATCGGTAAGTGGGTGATGGAGCGCTCCTGCCGCCAGCTGAAGGCCTGGCAGGCGCGCTGGGGAGAGGCGGGCCCACGCTCGATCAACGTGAACGTGTCGGTGCGACAGCTACGGCAGCCCGGCTTTGTGGAAGAAGTACGCCAGGTTTTGATAGATACCGAGCTGGCACCCAAGGCCCTGGTCCTGGAGATCACCGAGAGCAGCTTTATGGAGGACGAGGAGTGGACACGTCAAGTGATCTCCGATCTGGAGAAGCTGGGGGTACGTCTGTCCATGGATGACTTTGGAACTGGCTATTCCTCCTTCTCCTACCTCTCCCGCCTGCCTTTTTCTTCCATCAAAGTGGACCGCTCTTTTGTATGTCGCCTTACTGTAGGAGAACGGGAAGAGCGGCTGGTTCACTCCATCGTCCACCTTGCCCTGGACCTGGGGATGAGCGCCACCGCCGAGGGGGTGGAGCTGGAGGCGGAGTACCTGAAGCTGAAGGCGATGGGCTGTCCGCGGATGCAGGGCTACTGGCTTTCGCGGCCGCTGGTTCCCGAGGATGCCACCAATTTCCTGGTCAAGCGGCTTGGAGCGGGGCAGCCCACAGCGTAGACGCTGGAAGCTGGCGATCAGCCGGCAGTACGCCGGGACAGGGCTGCCCAGACCAGCGGCTCGCGATCGGAGGTCAGGGCGCGCAGCGCTTCCCGGGGGGCGGTGGGATGGTTGGCCACCGCGAGGCGCACCTCCACCGCCGGATCCCAGGCCAGTCGAATCAGCAGCTCCTCAGGGGCGGCCGGGTTGCGGGCTACCCCCTGGCGCACCTGGACATGGCTGTCGGTGCCCAGCTGGTGCAGCACGGACGGCGGGCTGGCGGCATTGGCGGCAATATGGCTCCGCACCACCGCGTCGGGGTCGGCGGCCAGGCTCGACAGGATCTCGGCGGGCATGTTCGGGTTGGCGGCCGAAGCTGCACGCACACCCGCTGCTTTGTCCATCGCAAGGCGACGAAGTAGACCCTCGTGAAGCATGGCGCGAGAGGCTACTTTCTGGCGCACCTGAGGATCCACGTCACGCGCCAGCACATCCTCCTGCTCCGGGCTCAGCCCCTCATGCATCGCCACTGCAGCACGCACGGGTGCGCTGGGATCCCATACCAGCAGCGACAGCGCATCCCCCGGAGCATCGGGGTGTCCGGCCACCGACAAACGCACCTCCGTCGAGGGGTCCGTGGCCATCCGCAGCAGCGCCTCGGGAGGGGCGGGCACCAGGGTCATACCGGCAGCGGACGGAGGGCACGCCAAGCGGTAACGCCCAGGGCCATACGGACCGGTACAATCAACAGCAGCCCCACCATAGGCACCATACTCACCGCAAAAGTGAGGAGAAAGTCCATCAATGCGAGGCCCGCCATCCAGCCCGGCCGCGCCCGGAAGTGCTGCCAGCAGATACCTGCGGCCTCGACGGCGCCCACCTTGCGGTCGGCCATGATCGGCATGAGGGGCACCAGCACCGCGAAGGCGATCAAGCCGGGGAAGTAGCAGAAGAGGGTACCGGCAAACACCGCTGCTTGGTTGAGCAGAGTGGCGGGCAGTGCCAGCCGGAGCCCGGCGCCCAGGTGCCGCTGCACCGCTCCAAAGCCCAGGCCAGTCCCCGATTCCGCATCTTCGGTAATGGCCAATACCGTAGCGCCCATCGTCGCTGAGGTGATGACCAGGGCGCCGATCGCCAATAACAGCAGCATCACCACGAAGCCGCCGACCATCAGGACTTCGTTCCGGGAGTTTGCTGCGATAATAAATATTGCGGCAATCGGTACCGCAAGAATGGAGAGGACAAAAATGTCGATGAGCATCCACAGGCCCATGCCCAGGTGCTCGGCCGGTCGCTTCATGATGTCGCCCATCGCTTGCTGGACCACGTCCATCAGGGGCGGAGGGGAGACGACGGCGGTGCTGGGGAGCTTCGGGCTTTCGGGCATGGACATAGATAGTCGAAAAGCGACCCGCGGGTCAAGTGGCGGCGGGGGTGTGGCGGCCGATTCGCGATAAAAATAGGATATATGCGCTATTTTTGTCTCCGATCCAGTGCGTCTTGGATGTGTGGGCGGAGCGCCTCGGCGAGCACACGGTGCCCACGCGCATCGGGGTGGATGCCGGTGCCTCCTGGACCCGGCGCCACTTCGCGCGGGATGACCATCAGCGGGTGGCCCTTCCACATTCCCCGTAGATCCACGACCGGAAGCTGCGCTTCTTCAAAGATCCCCGCCAGGAAGCCCAAATCGATGGCCATCCAGCCGCAGGCCTGGCTGGGCAGCACATTCGGGCCACAGTACTCCCAACCTGCTGGCTCCAGAAGATAGGGAAGAAGCTGGATATGGGCCGCATCCGTGTGCTCCTTCAGCTCGCGAAGGCGGGCGAGCACCAGACTACGCTGTTGTGGCGACACGATCCGGCCACTCCCGCCCCCGTCGTGACGGCGAAGGTGAAACCAGAGGAGGTTGAGGAAGTAAGAGTTCTGGGCGAACCAGCGGAGGAGGGGATCGGGCTCTGCTTGGGGCATAGCGGCCGGCTTGCCGCCGTAGCTGTAGAGCATGTAGCCCATCAGGTCGTCCGCCATCACTTCCCAGACCACGATCGAGGGCGGCACCGGGTCAAAAAGCCGTTGGTCCAGCATGGAGATCTCCATGCAGATGTCGGCACCGGGCCGTGCAAGTACCTCGGAGCGCACATCGGGAAAGGCCTCGGCGAGGTGGGTCGTAAAACGATCCTCCTTGATCACCCCAAAGCCATCGGTGATCGAGTCCCCCAAGAAGAGAATTCCGCCTGCTCCCCATGTTTTTGGGCTCTCCAGCTGGAAGTCGCAGCTCACTGCGGACGCACCGAATCCAGGCGCCTTCTTATAGCCCGAAAGGGCGTCCAGGCTGGGCAGGGTGGGGTACCAGCTGCGGAGGATCGCCTCGATAGACAGAAGGACCAAGAGCAGCGGGATCACGGCATAGAAGTACCGCTTTCGGCCCTTCATGGGGTCAGGCCGACCCTGCGCCGCGCCTCCAGGCAGCTCATTCCCCCTGCCGGGAAGTCCCGGCAGCTTTTCGGTCGATCCGCATAGCTATCACAGTGGTAAACACCATCCTGGACGTGAAGACACACGCAGAGACCTCCGGGGCGGTTCAAAATATAGCGCACACCCTCCCGGTCTGTCTTGTCTGCGTGGGCCTTAAGAAAGGGGTCCCGCGGGCCCATCTCCACGCGGTGGTATGCCTCCCTACAACAGGCCCCACAGCGGGCACAGTCCACCACCGCGGTCCACGCTGGACATGCAGCGTCTTGTGGTCTGACCGCGGTGCGGGCATGGCGCAGGCAGCTGTAGCCGGTGCCCCGGCGACGTTTCCAGAGGCAGCTCCCACATTGTTCGCCCGGCGGGCCGGCGTCTTCCCGCTTCAGTGGGCCTTCGCCGAAGGGGAGGCCGAGCGGGAGGAGGTGGGCGGAATCCCCGGCGACAAGGGATCCACGCCGTTGTGGAAAGGCGTCGGGAAGCAGGCCAGCTTGTAGCGGCCGGGGCCCACCTTGGAAAAGGTGAAGCGCCGCCAGGCATTTCCTGCAGGATCTTCGCCCGACATCACCCAGGCCACCACCGAAGAGGGCGGCCCATCGGTCCAGCCGACGAGGCGGTGATCCAGGTAGGGGCCGGAGCGGTCGTCCACTTCGAAGCTCAGGGCCCGTCCGGTCTCCTGAACACCCGTCAGCTTCTTCAGCAGAGCCTCGAAGGTCGTTCCCTTCTGGAAGGCGGACTCAATTGCGGTTGTCATTGCTGAATAACCTCCAAACCATCGTTGTGTTCGCCGCCGCGTATGGTGGTCCCCTGCCGCAGAAGGGGTCCCAGCCAGATCTGGCCCTGTAGTTCTTTCACCTTCCAGCATGCCTGGCGACGCTCGGGATCTGTCAGGCATACACCGCTGGTAAAGTCGTATTCCCAGTCGTGGTAGGGGCAGCGCACGGTATTACCCCGCACGGTGCCCTCTCCGATGGGGCCATCTTCGTGCGCACAGGCGTTGTCCATCGCAAAAAGTTCGCCGTTACGGCGGAAGACGGCCACCACCCGGTCAGGAGAGCCCGGCAAGGGCCAGCTGCGTGCCGCCCCCTCAGCAAGCAGGCTACTGGGACCAAGAGGCGTAAAATCTGGTTCCGCCGCCGGGGGCGGAGGGGCGGCTGGGGCAGCCACAGCCGGGGGAGGAAAGCCCAGGGCTCCCTTCAGGCGTTCTTTGATCCGGTCCCGCAGTCCCACCCTATGCCTCGGTCCAAGCCGGGTTCTGGGGCGCCTTCCAGGCGGCGTCTAAGGCTTCGGTAGCGGCCCAGAGCATCAGGAACATCAGCGCAGCCTGATCGGGGGGAATATCCACTTCCTCGGCCCGTTTTTCGGTGCGCTCGAACAGAGCCTGGAGCGCTTCGTCCAGGATGTGGGGCTGAATCCGATCCTCCACCCCACGGACGTGGCTGGGGAAGTCGGGGGTGCCGGGCAACCAGCCCTTCGCACGTCCGACAATCCGCCGGGTGGCGGCACCGATCTCGGCCTCGCCCACCTTGCCTAATTTGCCCGAGGTGCTGTAGATATGCAGGATTACCGCCAGCAGATAGAGAGACACCTCGCCGGACTGGCCGGGCATCACCGGCATGTTGTCGCGGAAAAAGCGCACCAGCCGGGGCTGGGAGTCCAAAAGCCGCTTGGCAACGGTCTGAAAGCGACCGATCTCCTTCGCACATTCTTCAGACAGGCGATGAACATAGTCGCGGGGCAATACGGGCTTCGACAAGAATCCTCCGACGGGCATCGGCTTTTATCGCCTCGCCCGGCTGTCGGCCAGCCCTCCGCTCGGATTCACCGGCGCAGGAAGCGCCCGCGCACCCACTCCCGCACCGCCGTCTGCACCGAAAATCGGCGGGCCAGCCACTCCGCATGGGCGGTGGGGCCGACCACATTGGTAATCCCCACTACAACCGCGAAGGGGACCCGGAGCTGGTGGCAGGCCCAGGCCGCACCATAGGCCTCCATATGCTCCACCTCCCACTCCTCCGAAAAGTACCTTGCAAGTGCCTCATCGGTGGTGACACCCAGGTTGGTCAGGATCCGGCACTCCGGAAGGCCCAAAATTTGCCGCAATGCAGCATCCGTTTCCAGCGGCTCGGGCAGGCGGGGCACATAGCCCACCCCCGCCCCCTTGAGCGGATCGGCCATCCCCAGAAGGCGCCCGCTGACCAGGCTGCCCACCGCCGGACCGCCGGGAAAGGCACCCGCTGTGCCGATCAACACTACCGCATCCGGACGTTCCGCCGCCAGCAGACTGGCCATCGAAGCCGCCGCCACCACTGGCCCCACACCGAGGACCGCCCCGGGAAGGGAGCCCAGCTCCTCCCCCACCGCTGCAACGAAGCGTAGATTCATGGCAACAATCCCGGAAGTGCTGCGCCGAAGGCCACACCCAGGCGGCGCTGACCCTCGGCATTGGGATGGTCCAGGTCGCCCGGATGGGCGAAGAGGTCGGCCACACCGCCAGCGCGGTAGGCGGCGACACCGTCGATGATGGGGATTCCCCGCGCCGAAAAGATTGTTTGGGCTCTGTGGATCACCTCCAGGTTTCGGGCGCAGTAGCGCTGCCGCTCTGCACGTTCATCACAGACATCCAGGTCGGGCTGCACCAGCACATGGGGCGGGATGAGCATCGCCGCCATCGGAATTTTCATTTTCTGGAGGTCCAGAATCATAACATCCAGCTCCTCCTCAAACCAATCCCAGGCCAACTCTTCGGGTATACCTCGCCCGGCGAGGTGCCGGAGTCCAGCTGCCCCTTCCAGGCTGCGAAAGAACGCCGAGCGGTTGTGCAACCAGATGTCTACGGTCGGATGCAGGACTGAAAAATTGCGTGGGCCGGTACCGACCCACACCGGGTGGCGGTTCGGGCGGCCGTGATCGGTGTCCACCACCTCGGTAGGGATCGGGTCGTTGATGTAGAAGCCGTAGACCACAAGATCGGGGTTGAACTTGCCGACCCTTGCATGAACCAGGCCCCTGATGGACTCGATATCGTAGCCGTAGACCGCAAAATTCAACGTCTGGATTCGGGTAAAGCCGGCAGCATGGGCACTATCTTCGGCGACGCGCGAGTAGATCTGCGGCTGGGACACACTGGCCCCATGGGTCACCGAGTCCCCGATCACGGCCACCCGCTGGATACCCGCGGGTTTTTCCAGGGGCAGCTCACGCTCGTTGAAGCCTCGACTGTTCACCGGCGGTCCGGGGAGAAATTCGTATTTTAACGCCGGTTCATCCGGTACGAAGTTCAGGCCCATCGCCTGCTCCTGCGCACGCATCGATCGCTCCTGTATGCCGGCGATCAACATCGCAAAGCACAGGAAGGTAAACCCCGAAAAAAGTAGCCTGGTCTTCAGCTTCATTCCTGGCCACGCCGCCGCTTGCGACTCTTCGGGCGCTCCTTGCCCACCTCCTGGAAGGCGGGCAGACCCCCCAGGTCCGGCAGCACCACCACCTCGATCCGGCGGTTCTGGCGGCGTCCTTCGGTGCTACTGTTGGACTCTACCGGCTGATAGCTGGCGTAAGAGGCAGCAGAGATGCGGGAGGAGGAAAATCCCATGGAGATCATGTACTCGGTCACGCGGATGGCGCGGGCGGCGCCGAGGTACCAGTTATTCGGGAATTCCGGGGTGGCGATAGGCTGGCTGTCGGTGTGGCCCTGCACCTGAAAATCGTGATCCATGGCCCGATTTTTCAAGATGTTGGTCAGAGTGGCAATGTTCTGCTTACCGTTGTTGGACAGCTCGGCCGAGCCCGAGGCGAAGAGCACGTCGGCATCCAAGCCGATGACGATCTGCCCATCCACAAATTCAATATTTACGATACCCTGATCAATCAGCGGCTTCAGATCAGTGGTGAGATCACGTAGATCCTGTGTCAACTGCTGGGTGATTTTTGTTTGGGCCGCGAGGTTCGCTTCCAGATTTTCCACACGCTGCTGAGAACGTTTGTACTGGTTTTCCAGCTTCACGTAGTCCGCTTTGGGGACACAGCCGATCAGAAAAGAAAGGGTCAGGAACATGGCTACCTCGGTGCACCGTTAACCGCTGCGGGCGCCACCGGCCGCACCGCCTGGAGGACCACCGGCCGCAACACCTCCGCCCAGAGCTGGTGGGCATCGGCATTGGGATGGTCCTGGTCACTACCAGGAGGTAGATAGAAGTTATCTTTTCCAGACTGCTGCAGCGCAGCAAGGCCGTCCACCCAGGTGAGCGCACGAGCCTGGAACTCTTCGGTCATGTAGCGATAGGAAGCAAGGTTGGCAGTGCAGAAGTTGGGATCGTTCACCTGGGAGGGGCAGCGCTGGGGGTTGGCCAGCACATGCGGCGCCATAGGACCACCAGGGGCACTTCCCGGCGCTGCGCCCAGCCCGCGATCCGATCCAGCTGGCGCTCATACCAGCCCGGGAAGGGATGTACGGCCTCGGCGGGATCGACATTCCGGGCATAGACACTGCCTTGAAGGCGACGGAACAGCGCAGAGTGGCGCAGGAGCAACACCGCAATGGGATCGGGCAGGATCCGCGCGGATGCCGGTACCGAGGTCCCAACAAAAACAGCGTCATCCGTCCCTGCGCCATAGAGCAGGTAGGTGGGTACTCTATCGTTTACATAGGCGCCCCATACCACCAGATCGGGTGCAAAGGCTTCCATACGCGCTTCCAGAAGGGTGGCAATCTGTTCGGCATCGTAGCCCGCCACACCAAAATTATGTACCTTCCAGGCGGATGTACCCAGGCTCCTTTCAAGCTGAGCCGGCCATGCCTGGGGACGGCTGACCCCCACCCCAAAGGTCAGAGAGTCGCCCACACACAAAATGGTGCGCTGGCCCTCCGTCGGCAACGAAGGCTGTACGTCTTCTCGCCACCCCCGCTCCAGGTCGGCCGGATCCCCGCCGCGCAGGCTGTATTTCAGGCCGGGCGGATCGCTGACCACCTGCACACGGCCGCTGCTTTCCCGGCGGCGCTGCCAGCCCTCGGCGCCCCCCAGGCCCAGCACACAGAGGGCAAGCCCAAAAAGCAGCGCCACACGTGCTCGTGGCGCCATCGGCTATTCCTCTCCGGGCTCTTGGGGACCGGGCATGGGGCGGGCCTTGCGCGTCGGCTCCGGATCCCGTTCGTCGCGCTCGGGAAGGGGTCGGACCTCCTCTTCGTCGAGATCGGGGACGGGCCAGAGCGGCTCTGCGCGCAGGATCGGCGTGGAGAGCTCGTCATACTTTTCGAGGCGGCCCCAGGCTTTTTCGACAGGATACTTCTCTGCATTCTGCACCAGCTTCCGCTCGACCGCCGCGCAGAGATCGATGCCGGTCACCGCGCAGAGATTCAGCAGTGCGATGAGAACATCTGCCGCTTCTTCCTCTACCTTTCCGCTACGGCCCTCCACCGGCGGCTGTGGCCCGTCGTCGGCACTCCACAGGTACAGCTCCAGCAGCTCTGCGGCCTCCACCGACACCTGCATCGCGAGGTTACGCGGCTTGTGGTAGCGCGCCCAGCTACGTTCCGCAGAGAAGCGGCGGATCCGGTCTTTCAGCTCGGCTAAGGGGGTCTGCTCATCGGACCAGGGCATCGTACCTCCGCTGGCAAGGTATCGTCTTCATACCGCTTTCTCCACTCGCCCTTGACGGAGGGAGAGAAAGGGGTGACGATACGCAGCATGAAGGCCCCTTCCAGTCAGGTTGACGCAGCCCGTCTGAGCAGGGCGCTGCTCCGGATGCTCCGCCACGGGCTGAACGAGTCGGGGCTGGTCGCAGAAGACGACGGATGGTTCGCGGTGGAGCCTGTAGCCGCAGCGGTGAGCATCGCCTTAAAAGTCGAGGTGGTTGTCGCTGATCTGGAGAGCTCCCGTCGTTTCGGCAGTGTGCGTTGGGAGATCGAGGCCGGGCGGATTCGTGTATTCTCCGACAGCCGCGACGAACGTCCGCGCGTTTCCGACGGGCCGGACATCCTCTACCATGTCGTATCCCGCGACCGGATCGCCGAAATTCGCCGGGTTGGGCTGCTGAGTGGCCCGCAGGGGCGCCCGCTCTCCATGGCCCGTCAGGAGGACCATGCTTGGCGCATCGGGCATCGTCGCTGGGACGATCCTGTGGTGCTGTATATCGACGCGGCGCGGGCACGTCGCGATGGGCTGCGCTTTTCGCGCTCCCGCTCTGGACAATATCAGGTCCCGGGTGTGCCGCTGCGCCATGTGCTGAACCTGCGGGAGAATTTCGGAGAGCAGGCTTCCGCAGGTGGTTTTCTGGTGGACTGGGGTCAGGGAGAGCCAAGGGTGGCCCTGGTGCGGGTGGCTCGCCGCTCGGGCGTGACCTGGGAAGTGGCAAAAGGAAAGATTGAACCTGGAGAACTTCCCGAACAGGCCGCGATTCGAGAGGTACGGGAGGAGATGGGCATCGCCGCCGGCCTGAGTGTCCGTGGTAGCCTGGGCACCATCCGCTACGGCTTTTCCACCCCCGACGGTCAGCCGCGCTTGAAGACCATCTACCTGTATCTGCTGGAGGCGGACGAAGCGATCACCGGCTTCACCCCGGCGAAAGGGGAGGGGATCGAGGCGGTACGCTGGTTCCCCCTGGAAGAGGCGCTTCGTCTTTTGACGCACCCCAGCCTGCGTGGCAGCATCGGGCGGCTGCTTTCGGTTCTGGAAGAGCGGGCGGTAGAGCTGGATCTCAGCCGGGAGGCTGCATCCCCGTCAGCGTCGCCTCCACCAGACTGATCCGGTCCTGCCCCCAGAAGTGGTGCTGACCATCCACCACGAAGGTGGGGACTCCGAAGATTCCTGCAGCCTTTGCGGCTTCGTTGTTCTGGCGCAAGCTCTCTTTCTGCTCCGCGGCCCGCTCCAGAAGCTCCGGGGTCGCGCCACAGGCGAGAAGGACCTCCGGCTGCGAGATGTCCTGCTCCTCGGCCCAGGCTGCACGGAAAACCCGGCGTATAAAGTCACCCGGCCGGGGATGGGCCAGCGTCACCCGCAGCGGTAGCACCGTACGCAGCGGAAAATGGGGCGAATAGCGAAAGGGAACACCCCACCACCAGGCCCACCGCTCCAGATCCTTGAGGACATAGGCCTGCTTATCGGGCCCCATTGCAAAAAGCGGGACGTCCACCTGGCCCAGATCGCGAAACAGGCCCCCCAGGAGGATAGGACGCCAACGCAGCTCAGCCCCGGTCCGGCGGGCCATGGCCTCGGCCTGGCTGACCCCCAGGTAGGCAAAGGGGGAAGCATAGTCGAACCAGACCTCCAGCGTGGGCACAGGGACCTCCTTCGGAAGGCAGATTCTATCCCCGTTGCTGCGGCCGGGAAAATTATTCGACGCGGTTCGTTTTTTTTGACATCTGGAAGAAGTAGCTTGTACCCTTTGCAATGTCAGAATCGGAGGCCCAAGTCTTGACACGTCAAATCTTGGCCTCGAAGCCTCCTTCCGATAGCATCCCAGGTCGAACAGGAGTCCGATGGGAAGGATTTTGCGCAATCTGCTGGGCTTGGCTCTGTTGGGAGTGGCCTTTCTCTACGACACACAGCCGGCCGCGCAGTCCCCTACTGATCTGGAAGCCTTGGCACGTCAAGGGCAAGGAGCACAACTTCAAGCTCGTGTTTCCCGCATGGAGCGCTATGTCAGCGATGGACAGCTGCTGCCCGCGCTTCAGAACGCGGAGTGGATGCTTCTGGATCTGCGCCAACGTACCATGGGTGACGACGAATTGCTCGGATCAGAGGGGGCAGAGGAGATGGCGAAGCGGGTGATCCACCTGCGCAACGACGTGCTCTTCAAGCTGCAGCCTGGTCCCGGAGGGAAACGGGGCGCCTTTATCCGCTCTCTGGCAGATGCAGCGGTGTATTCGGATTGGAAGCTGGGGGTTCCCGCATCCGTGACCCTGGCCCAGGCCATCCTGGAGAGCAGCTGGGGCCGCTCGGCGCCGGGCAACGCGCTGTTTGGGATCAAAGGCAAGGGACCTTCGGGAAGTAACCTGCGCAAGGTTGTGGAATATCGCGGTGGAAAGCGGGTGATTCGTCGGGATCACTTTCGTGCCTACGACAGCTGGGACGCTTCGATCCAGGATCATGCGGCGCTGTTGTCCAAGTCGCGGGTCTACGCCAAGGCACGGGCCGTCTCCGAGGACCCAGATGCCTTCGCTCAGGCGCTGCAGGGCACCTACGCCTCGGATCCGCGCTACGCCTCCAAGCTCTCCTCCTTCTTCGACATGTACCTGCTGCGGCGCTTCGACTGGAATCCGCGCAGCCCCCTGCCCTGAGCCGGGAATCTGGTTAAGGGGGCGGCTCTGGAGGGCCCGATGGCCGCTGCGTATCTGAACTGGCTGACCGAGGTGTTTGAAGAGGCGCAGGTGCCTTTTACCGCAGAGACCGCCGACTATCTGGACAAGGCCGTGCGGAAAATTGCGGGGGCTGAGAATGCCGACGAAGAGGCGGTGTACCGCAAACTTCGCCAGCGCTGGTTGAACCATGGGCAGCCGGGCCGCCAGCTGCTGGCGGGCTTTATCCGCGACGAGGTTTTTGCCCGTCGGGACTCTCCGTTCCGGCCGGTGGAGGGCGGCGGCTACTACACGGCGGACTACAAGGTCACCGCACAGCTACCTCCGGTCCCTCATCGGGAAGAGCCGGCTTAGAAATACGGTAAGCGCCGCACGGCCTGGATCCGCTCCTGAAGCTGGTTCCAGCCTAATTCTTCGTCAAAGGGCAGGCCCACCAGACCGGCTTCGGTGGCGCCCTGGACATCGTGATCTTTGTCGTCGCCGATGTGGATGGCTTCGCGCGGGCGCACACCCGCACAGCGGCAGGCGATGCGGAAAATCCAGGGATCGGGCTTCTCCACCCCCACCTCCGAGGAACAGATCAGCACCGGAAACATGCGATCGAGGGCGAAGCGGGTGTAGAGGATACGCAGGCGGCTGTCCCAGTTGGAGATGATTCCCAGGCGCACGCCCTCCCGCGCCAGTTTTGCCAAAAGCGCCAGCGCCCCGGTGTCGATCCACCAGGCTTTAGGGGTGGCATACCAGTGATAGAGTGCTTCAAAGACCGCTTCATCGTGGATGCCCAGGGACTCGCTGACGACGGGGCGCCAGTAGCCACGGCCATCCCCACGCTGCGGTTGACCCCGGTGGCGACGCAAGGCATCACGAAAACGAGCTTCCACCCGGACGGGATCGCTGTGGTAGCCATACTGGCGCGCAAAGCGGCTGTAGGTGATGCCCACCGGCTCACGCGGGCGCAGAAGTGTGCCCGCAGCATCCACAAAGACTGCTTTTACTTCCATAGTTCCTCCGGCACCCACCGCTTCCAAAGCCGACGAAAGAGCGCTCCGATTCCCGCCCCGACCAGCCAACCCGCCAGGACGTCGCTGGGGTAGTGCTGCCCCAGCACCACACGGCTTATCCCCGCCAACAGGCTGACCCCACCCAGAAGTGGAGATGTCACGGCAGTCGCAATGGCAGCCGTCGTTGCGGCATGATTGGATGGGAACGACCAGCTACTTTTGCTACAACGTTCCACACCCAACTCCATCACCACGCAGGGGCGAGGTCGCTGGAAGTAGGGCTTCAGAAGCCGCCCACCGACTATATCCGTAGTGCTCGCTACCAAAATGGCCAGGAGGAGTGGACGGAGGAGGAGGGACCGAACGCTTTGGCCTCCCTCCTGGCTACGGCGTCGCCAAGCGGATGCCGCCACCACGCCGAACACCCCCGCCACATAGAGCAGGTTCGCGGCATAAGTCCCCAGAAAAATCCAAAAGGTCCCGGCCCATCCCTTCGAAAATGGAACCAGCGCCAGGACCCAGGCCGCATCCATTCAGGGTGTGGAGGACTGCACCGAGTGCGCGCGGCTGTCCACAACTTTACCAAAGCGGTCGTAGATGGTCAGGCGATCCTCTTGGTTGTTCCAGATCGGGCCTGAGTTCTGGAGGAAAATCGCTAACTGTTGGCTATCGTCCAGCTGGTTGGTGCCACGGCCGGAGTGTACCTTCACGGTGTTGCCCGGTGGAAGCACCACAGAGGGAAATTCCCAGGTATTTCCACTTATATCGGTGAGCTTGAAGGCGGCCAGATCCACCGGCTGGGCGCTCATATTGCAGAGGCGGAAGTACTCGCCGTTGATGTTGCTGCGGTCGTCGCCATCGGCATTGGCATGGAAGGAGGTGATATGGATCACGCCTTGGTAGGCAGCGTTGCTCCAGATTCCCCGCTTTGCCTGCCGGGCTTTCTCCTGGGCGGCAATAAAGGGGGCCAGGTCCTGCTCAATCGGTGGGATTACATACAAATGCCCGAAGCCACGCTCCAGCAGAAAGAGGGCAAGATCCTGGCCATCCACCGACACCGAGGCCAACAGCCGCCCATAGCCGTCGCGGGTGGTGGAGCCGTAGCTGAGCGTGACCACCTTCCCGTCCACCAGGCTGCGCGTCGCATCGCGCGCGTCAATGCCGTAGGCTTCTGCAGGCTTCAGCTCCGGTGTATTGACATTCCGCACCCGTACCCGGTCGCCGGTGGAGAGGGTCAGCGTGTCGCCGTCGTAGACGTTCACGACGGTTGCGGTAGCGGGGGGAGGGCCGGAGGGGGCCGGATCAGCGGCAAGGGCCGCAACAAGCAGACCGAGGATGAGCATCACTTCTCCTTCGGAAAGGTAGCTTCAAGGCGGGAGAGCTGCCACAGCAGGTAGGGGTCGTCCGGCGAGAGCACCGCGGCACGGCGCGCATGGGCCAGGGCCTCCGCCGGTTTGTGGGCGGCCAGTGCGACCACCGTGGCGGTATCTTCAAAAGCAGAGTTAGTCGGCTGATCTTTCAGCGCCTCCTGGATACGTGCCTGTGCCTCCTCCGGGCGCTGCTCGCCCAGCGACCAGTACCAGGCATCGCAGTTGGCCCGCTCTGAGCCATCCAGGTCTTTGCAGTCCCGGTCATAGCCGGCATCCAAGGCGACTTTTGCTTTCTCCGGCTGCCCGATGATCTGCCAGGCGGCGCCGGCAAAATCCCAGGGTTGATCGCCCGGATGCAGGCGACCCAGCGCAGTCTCCAGGTCCACTGCCATGGTCTCGCGATCCTGGGGCTGGCTCATCAGGGCGTAGAGCCACATCGGCACCCCATTGAGGGGGTAGATATCCATCAATCGGCGAAGGACCACAATTGTTCCGTAGCGGTCCTGCTCCGCATAGGCGATACGTGCCTTTCGCAAGAGGTGCCCGTTACGCCCACCCGAGATGCGGGTGGCCTCGTCGATGGCGGCGGCCGCCTGCGAGAGCTTCCCGCTGGCCAACAGTGCATCGGAGACCGCCACCAGGAATTCTCCCTTGTAGTCCTCGATCTCCGGTAGGTTCAAGGCCGCTTCTGCCCGCCGAAGGGCTTCCTCGGTGTGGCCGGAGAGCACCAGCGCGTTCACAAAGGCCAGCCACTCGCCCTCGTCGGAGACTTTTTTGGGATCCAGATCGCGCAGCGTCGTGATTGCTTCTTCGATCTGGCCGTCATAGCGCTGGATCCGCGCCAACATCACGCGCAGTTCCACGTCATCTGGCAGCTTCTGCAGCGCCTCCTCTACACTCTTGCGGGCGCCGGGGATGTCGTTGCTGCCGATCTGCAGGCGGGCGCGCACCAGGGCACGCTCGGGCGCCTGGCCGTGCAGGCTCAGCTCCCGCTGCAGGTAGGCGGCCACTGCATCAAAATCGCGGGCTGGGTGGACCGTGGAGTTTTCCAGCACCAGGTGCTGTCCCGGATAGTCCAATACCAACCGATGATTTTTAAAGACCTCGTAGCCGATGAGGCCGCGCATATTTGTGGGTCGAGAAGTCGCCCCGTCGGCTCCCAGCCAGCGGGCCTCCTGGTTGAAGTCCACATCGTGGGGCCCCAGGCGCAGGGTGGTCACAGGAATATGTCGAGTGAGCTGGAGAAAATCGGACTCCGGCAGGCTGTCCAGATCGGCACCCACGCCCAAGACCGGCTCCACCCCCACGCTGCTCACCTTGCGGAAAGGTTCGCCGGTCACACCGGCAAAAAGCAGGTCGTGCGCCCCGGTATCGATCTCCAGGACCACCTCCGCCTCCTCCACCTTCCCCTCTCTTTCCGCGCGCACCACCATGCTGGTGGCGGGCTGGAAGCCGTCGTAGGCCATCGGGTGCGCCTTCCGCGACACCTTGTAGGCATTTTTTTTGTACAGCTCCAGAATATCTGCAGGATAGTCCACCACCATCGTGAAGTTAGACCAGATATTATTGCCCAGAATCCCCGCAATGGGCAGCACACCCGCCAGCTCGGGAACGCCGGGCACTCCCACTGCCACGTCCACATCGGTCAGGGTGAAGTCGCCCAATTTCAGCTGGGGGAGGGTGGCCTGGATCCAGGGGGCTGCACCCCCCAGACCCTGCAGAAACTCGCCGGTATCCTGGCCTTTGATGCCCAGGCGCACGGCCACATCGGTATTGAGGACCGACACCGAAGCGCCGGTATCCACCAGAAACAGCTCCTCGCTGCCGTCGGGCAGGCCCACCATCACATAGATTTTATCGGCGTCCTTCCAGGGACGCCACAGATCCAGGCTGCTCTCCCGGACCCCACGCTGCAGGGTAGCGGGCTTGGGCGCATCAGCAAGGACGACAGACAAGAGGCAGAGGAGCATGGCCGCCTATAACCCCGCACGCGGCGCTTGCCTTCCCGCTCAGGGCGTGCTTTCGATGGCCTGCTTCAGGTTGGCCAGCACCTTCTTCCAAGCATCTTCATAGGGGCGCCGCAGCCCGCTGTGATCAATCAAAGTGCCCAGTAGACCTCCAGTATCGTAGTCCACGTGCAGGGTGACCAGGGTGTTGGTGGTGGGCTTCATGGTGCGCAGACTGTAGTGCAGACTACCACCGATGCGCGAACCACTCAGCTCCACGTGAACGCGGCGGCCCCCATGCTCTTCGTCGGCTCGCAAAAAGCGGTAGCTCAGCGCGCGGCGCTTCAGGGGGGTCACCAGCACCGCCTCAAAGTCACCCGCACTTTTGGTCTGGACCTTTTCGAAGGCCCCTTCCAGAAGCACTGCATGGTTTTCCGGCTTTGCAAGCCATTCCAGCACTTGCTCCCGGCTCCGATTGTCTACAATTACATCCTGCGTGATGACCGACATCGTTCCTTCCTGCCGCTCTAGGCCGCCGCCGTGTTATCACAGACCGACGTGCTGGTGTAGCGTTTGATACCCGATATCACTCTCCCCGTCTACAACCTGGGTCCCATTCCCATCGATCCGTGGGGAACGCTGGTCTGTATCGGCTTTGTCCTTGGCCTGGAGGTCGCGCGGGCACGTGGGCTGCGCCTGGGTCTGGACGTGCGCGATGTGGTGGACGCCGTGGTCTGCATCGTCCTGACCGGCTTTGTGGTGGGTCACCTCGTGCATGTGCTGGCCTACCACCCCGAGCAGCTGGAGAAGGACGGGGTGATGGCCCTGCTCCGGATCTGGGCGGGTTTTTCGAGCTTTGGCGGCTTTATCGGCGCCATGTTGGGCGCCGTGCTCTTTTTCCGGGTCCTGCGGCCGCGCCCCTTCTGGAAGCACGCCGATGTGGTGATGTTCGGCTTCCCCTTTGGCTGGATCTTTGGCCGTCTTGGCTGCTTTTTGGCGCGCGACCACATCGGTGCTCAGACCGACTTCTTCCTGGGACAGCGGATGGCCCTGAACCTGGAGGGCCGCTCCGTGGTGGAGGTGCGGCACAACCTGGGCCTCTACGAGGCGCTGTTTACGATGCTGATCGCGGCGGCCTTTCTGATCGCCGATCGTCATCCACGGAAAGCGGGCTTTTACTCGGCACTCTGGTGCCTGATGTATGCGCCTGCACGTTTTTGCTTTGATTTTCTCCGCAACACCGATCTGAACACCGCCGACGTGCGCTGGGCGGGCCTGACTCCGGCACAATGGGGCTGTATCCTTATGTTTTCGGGCGGCGTCTACATGATGTCCCGCTTCCGGGGTCCGCCAGAGCCGGAGCCTGCCGGGGGAGAGGAGCGGCCCCGTCCGGCGCTGAATCCGGTTCCCTACAACCGCACCGAACGTCGGAACTGGTTCCGTATTCCGGCGCCCCCGGGCTGCCAGGCCATCCTGCGGGAAGAGGGGGATCTGGTGCGGGTGGCGCCGATTCTGGAGCTTTCCGCGGGGGGAATGGCCCTGGAGATCGCCACCGACGGTGTGGCACCTGAGGATCTGCGGGTGGGTATGGAGATCGCCCGGCTGGAGCTGCGGCTCTCCGGCGAGGCACCGATGGTGTGCGAGGCGGTTGTGCGTAATCTTCGTCCCAACGGAGATAGCGAGTTTCCAGGCGTAATCTGTGGAGTAGAGCTGGTGCGCGTGAGTGCCGCCGTCCGCAATACCCTGGTCCACTACATTATGCGCCGCGAGCGCACGATGCTGCAGAACCGGCGTGCGGTGCGTGCCCGCTGCGGGGAGGGGGAGCCGGTACGCATTGTGGTCGGAGATCAGGCATTTAAAGTACGGGATCTCTCCTCCAGTGGTGCGGCGATGTTGGCCGATCTGCCGACGGGCTGGGAGATGAACGGGGTGATCCCCGCGGTAACGTTGGAGATCCCTGGCGAGGATCCGATCACAGTCGATGCCCGGGTGGCGCGTATCGAGGATCGACCTCCGCATGTGCTGTATGGTGTGGCTTTCCAGCGGATGTCAGAGGTGGACGTCGGCCGGCTGGAGCGCTGGGTGCGCCAACGCGCCAGCACCACGCACGAACGTCCCCATGGATAGCCTCCTTTCGGGTCTTGCCTGCATCCTGGTTCTGATTGTGGGCGTCGTGCCTTTTGGGCTGGTGATCGGCCTGATCAGCCAGGCCGGCACCCTGCGACGCCTGCATAGCCGGGTGGACGTGCTGGAGGCGGATCTCCAGGCACTGCGACGGCAGGTCGGTACAGGAGCGGCCCGGCCTCCGGTGACCGCAGATGTGGCCCTTGCAGCGTCAAGAGTGGCCTCCAAAACAGAGCCAGAAAAGAAGGTTATAGAAAAGGCTCCCCCTGCGGCTGTTGACACGTCAACCCCGGCCGCACCCGTCGTGGAGAGCGGAACCCCAGTATCGACGGCGCCCGATCAGGGAGCCGCGCGTCCCCAGCCGCCAGCGACCACCACGCCCGGTGTGGAGGTGCTTCCTTCGGCGGCACCCGCCGCAGCGCCCCCCGCTGTAGCACCTGTACCCGGCGCGGCGCCGGGTGATGCTGCACCTCCGGCTGCTCCGCCTCCCCAGCCTCCTCCTGCCCAAACTCCTCGCCCTGCAAGCCCCGAATTCAACCCAGAACGGATTGCGCTCTGGGTCCTGGCAGCGGCAGGCGGCGGACTTCTGTTGTTGGCGGCGCTGTTCGGCTTCCGCGAGGTGATCAAAGCGGGGCTGCTTGGGCCGGGCATGCGCTTTGCCTCAGGCCTGAGTGTGGGGCTTGCGGCCTGGGCAATCGGCGAATTTCTGCGGGCGCGTCGCTACACGGTACCGGCCGAGGCGCTGGTGGGAGCGGGGGCGGCCATTCTGTATGGGGCCTTGTACGCCGGAGTTGCCCTCTATGGGGTGATCGCGCAGCCGGTCGCCTTCGGCGCCATGGTGCTGGTCACCATCGTGACCATGTTTGCGGCTGTCGGCCATCGATCGAGGTTTCAGGCGGCTTTGGGGGCCATCGGTGGCTACCTGACGCCGATTCTGCTTTCCACCGGCGACAACAAAGCGCTGGCCTTTATGGCCTACCTGGTGCTGTTGACGGCCGGGCTGTTGGCTGCGGCACGGCGCCGGTCCTGGCCGGAGCTGGTGGGCCTGGCGGCCGTCGCAACCAGTATTTCTTTGGGCGGGTGGATCGAGGCATTTTACGCCCCCGATCAGGTTGTAGTGGGTCTGGCGGGAGCCGCCACCCTTTCGGGCACCTTCCTTGTGGCGGCGCGTCTGGGCAACCCAAGGCTGGATCGTTTGACCACGATAATGGCCTGGATCGGTGCGGTCATGGTGGGGATGGTGGGTTCCGTCTATGTCGTGCCGGCGGATCCGGGGCAGCTGGACCCCATCTCGTCGATGCCCTTGTCCTGGTCGCAGGGGCAAAATGTCTATGTTGCAGCTGCCTATGTGCTGGTGATCTCGCTGGGCACCTCCCTGTGCTGGCGACCGGGCGGCCCTGATGCGTTGCGGCTGCCACTGACTGCCCTGGGGGGTGGGGTTCCGGCGCTCCTGCTGTGGTTGTACAGTGGCGGCTGGCTGGGTGCAGCGGAGCCGCAGTGGGGGCCGGTTCTCGGCCTTCTGGCGTTGCTTCCCAGCTTCATCGCGCTGGCGGGGGGAGGCTGGGCGGGGCCCGTGGTGTTGGGGGCGGCGGTGGTTGCCGGCGCAGTTGGCATCGGGATGGTGGAGCCAGAACCTCAGGTAGTTCCTCTTCTTTCGCTGCTGTTGGGCCTGCCGCCGGTGATTTTGTACCGCTGGAAGGGCCCACGCGAGGCGCTGGTTCTTGGGGCGGCCTCCGGCGCGGTGATCCTGCTTGCGGGGCGCGCGCTGCTGCCCGACGCAGTTTCGGCGTCGCTACTTGCGGCGTCCCTCCTCTACCTCTGCTGGTTTTTCCCTCCCTTCTGGAGACCCCGGCGGGACGATTCTTGGGCGGTGATCGCCGCCACGATGATCGGTGTCTTTTTGTTTGAGCCCTTCCGGCAGCTTTGGACCCTGTCCGTGGGCGACGGGCTTCTGGGCGGGCTGCCGTTGCTCTTGGGTGCGAGCCTGTTGGGTGGTGGGGCATCGCTGCTGAGAAACCGTACCTTGCGGCTGGAGGATCGTCTGGCAGGGGTGATCGTAGGTCTGGTGCTTTTGGCGGCGGCCGTCGCAGTGCCGCTGCAATTGGAGCGCGCCTGGCTCACCGTGGGCTGGGCAGCCGAGGTGGCACTCCTGGCCCTGTGCTGGCGACGCCTGCGGATGCCGATGTTCCCCGCCTTTGCTGGGATTTTGGCGACGGCGGTGGTGCTACGGCTGGTCTTCAACCCCGAAGCCTGGGCTTATGGGGGTTCTGAGGGGGTGGTGCTCTTCAACTGGGTGCTGTATACCTGGGGAATCCCGGCTACGCTGCTGCTGGTCGCGGGGGTCGCCTTTACGGTCGAGGAGAAGGCACCGCCGATCCTGCCGGTGATGCTGAAGTTGGCGTCGATCTTGCTATTCTTCATCACCTTGAACCTGGAGATTTCTCATGCCTTTGCGACGGACAGCAGCCTGTCCTTCGTAGGTGAGGGGCTCGCGCAGGAGATGACCCGCTCCATCGCTTGGGCGGCCTTTGGGCTGTTGCTCATCGTGGTGGGCTCGATTTGGGAGTCCCGCTGGGGACGTTTTCTCGGCTTGCTCTTTGCACTTCTTGGGGTGGCAAAGGCCTGCCTCTGGGATCTGTGGCAGCTCTCCGGCTTCTACCGGGTGGGCTCTTTTGCGGGTATGGCCATTGCACTGATGCTGGCTGCTATTGCCTTCCAACGCCTTGTTCTCCGTGATCGGAGCGCCAAATGATGCTGGGCCTGCTCTCGCTGTTGTTCGCGGCGGATCCCTCCGCCTATCCCTATGTTGCTGAGGTTCAAGCTACGGCTTCAGGCATCGTGGGGCTGATGTTGCCCCCGGATGTCGTTGGGCGCTGGGGGGACGACCTCAACCGCACCCTGCTCTATCTCTCGCCTTCAGGTGAACCTGTAGCCTACACTACAGTTCAATCGAAAGACCGGTTGACCCGAGATCATCTCGATAGCTTCGTGCGTCCGCAGGGGGCTGGCACCTTTGCAATCTCCGAATTCGCTCGCCCGGTGGATGCGCTGGCGTTGTCGGTGGGGCGTGACGCGCTGGTCTGGCAGGTGCAGGTGATGGCTGGAGGAGGAAGCTGGGTCAACGCCGGGATGGTCTGGAAAATGGCGGGTGGCTCGGAGCGGATGATCATCCCCGTGCCGCCGGGAGAAGGTCCTTTTGTAGTCAAGATTACGGCGCTGGACGGAAGTACGCCTGATCTGGACGATGTGGAAGGCATCGAGCATGCCGCGCTCACCCCGGCGCTGACCCGCGAGGTGGTGGAGGTGAGCGAGCCGGTGGTTACCGAGGGCGGAACTGCACAATATACGGTGACTCTCCCTGGTATTCGCCATGTGCGCGGGCTGCGACTCCAGGTGAAAAACGACCTCTACCGTCGGATGTTGCGTGTCGGGGGTGCCTCCACCTGGATCGAGCGGGTGGCGGAGGGGGGCTACCAGCTGGAGCAGACCGACATC
>CAITDR010000159.1 GCA_903891165.1 uncultured Pseudomonadota bacterium | reverse complement strand
GGGGTTTTCGGCCTCTATTCCCGGCCTGATCCACTACGATGTCCTTCGCGACGACAAACATATGAAGAGTCTTTTGGATGACCTCTATGCCCGCTATGGCATCACCCGCCTGATCGAGGGCGGGGTGGTGAACAATGTGCCGGCCCGTCCGGCCTATGCGGAGGCCATGTCGGGGCGCTTGGGTCGTCGTAACCCTTATGTGCTGGCTCTGGACTGTTTTCCGCCCCGGATTCGTAGTCTCTGGTTTTATGGCATCCAGCAACTGGTACGCCCCAACGTGCTCCGCAACCTGCCCTATGCCAACGAGTACCACGCCTTTGAAAAAACGCTGAACCCGGTGAACCTGGTGCCGCCGCTTCCCCAGCTCACCAAGGCCATGAACGATGCCATCGGCGAGCTGGAGCCCAAGATGCCGGTGATCCAGCGCTTTTTGAGTCCGATTCAGGCGATCTGAGCGGATTTTTCGGCACTGAATGAGGCTTCATTCAGTCGCTCAGGGCGCGTCTTCCCGCGCCCGTGCAGTGGCGGGCAAGCTGAGCCCCGCCGCAACCAAGAGCAGCGCCGAGGCAAAGAAAAAGGGAGATCCCTGGCTTACCCGCTGGAACAAGACGCCGCCCACGATCGGACCAAACACCCGCGCAAGTGCACCCATGGCCTGCGTACTGCCCAGCACCCGCCCCTGCTCGTCCTCTCCCGAGCTCCGCGAGATCAGCCCGGACAGCGACGGACTGGACAGGCCCTGTCCCAGCGCGATGGTACCAAAGGCCAAGAACATCGGCCAGCCCACGGGCACCAGCGCCATCGCCGTGATGGCAACGCCCAGAATGACAAAACCGGCAAAAACCAGCGGAGATTCCCCAAACCGTTTGATCAGCGGCCGGATCATCCCGCCCTGCACCACGATGCCGACGATCCCGATGATCCCGAACATCTCCCCCACTTTTGCGGCGGTCAGGCCGTGCGCATGTTTCGCAAACAGCGTGAAGGTGCTCTCCATGCTCGCAAAGGCGAACACGTTCAAGGCCGACAGCAGAACGAGCAGCCCCAGTCGGGGATGGGAGATGGTCGAGAATGCGGCAAACAACGACATCCGCTGGTGGGCAGGTGTGGAGCCTGTTTGACGGGTTTCGGGGAGGAAGATCAGCGCCTGTACAAAATTAAACGCCGAGAATAGGGTGGCTACCCAAAGCGGAAAAGCAAGGCCCAGGCTGTGGATCTGTGCCATCGCCCAGCTCTGACTGCCCAGCAGCGCTTCCAGCCAGACCAACATAAAGCCGTCGGGAGACAATCCGCCACCGATCACCGGCCCAATGGTAAAACCCAGCCCGAAGGCAGCTCCGATCATCCCCATCGCCGCGGCGCGGTTCTGTTTGCTGCTGAGGTCGGCCATACAGGCCTGCACGGTGGAGATGTTGGCGGTGGCCGCTCCATGCAGCAGCCGGAAGACGAACAGCATCCACAGCGACGAGGCAGAGGCGAACAGGGCGAGGAAAACGGCGGTAAGCCCAATAGAAATCACAAGCACCGGGCGTCGGCCGATGCGGTCTGAGAGCTGTCCCCACAGCGGCGCAAACACAAATTGCGCCAGCGAGAACACCGCCATGAGCATGGTCACCTGCTCGGGGGTCGCCGAAAAACTTTCGGCGTAGAAGGTCATCAAGGGGATGAAGATCCCGAAGCCGACCAGATCCAACACCGCGGTGACCATCACCGTCCCCATTGCACGACGACGCTGGGGCTCAGGTAGGGCGGTGGCTTCCATCAGCTACCTGCCTCCATCAGCCCGAGTATGTGCGGGTGAATCACCCCGTTGGTGGCGCAGATTCCGTCCACCAGGGGCTTGGGGAGGTTGAAGCGGAAGGCGGCCCCGTGCCGGTTGGAGGTATGCCCGCCAGCGGCCTCTACAAAAGCGACCCCCCCGGCGATGTCCCACTCGTGCCGGGGTTGTGGGGTGAAGGTTGCCTCAGCCATTCCCGCACCCACCAGCCCGAATTTATAGGCCACGGAGCCCACCGGCATCAACTTCAGTCGGTCAAGGTACTTGTCGAACCATCCTTTTTTCATTTCTGTACGACTGCATACAATCCGCGCCCCATCCAAGGGCGCGTGGGTGCTGACCCGGCAGGCTACCCCGTTGTACCAGGCCCCCTCTCCCACTTCCCCCACAAAAAGCTGCTCCTGGATGGGGTTGTAGAGCACGCCCAACACCGGTCGCCCATCGCGCACCAGCGCCACGCTGACCACAAATTCTGGGATGCCCAGGGTGAACTCCTTGGTTCCATCCACCGGATCGACAATCCACACCTCGTTCCGCTGGCAACGAGAGGCATCGTCCGCGGACTCCTCCGACAGCCAGCCCGCCTCGGGCAACAGCCGCGTCAGCCGCTCCTGCAGAATATTGTTAGAGGCGATATCCGCATCCGTGAGCGGATTATCCTCTCCTTTTTCTTTTATAGTGTAAGAGTCTTTATAAAAACCCCGCACTGCTGCACCCGCTTCCCGCACCGCTTCTACCACCGAACGACCTAGTTCCGACATCCCCGCTCCGCGCTTCGGAAGGATAACCCTTCCTGCTCCCCTTCGCCGGTATCAGTCTGTCGCCCGCTTCCGCAGCAACAGCCCCACCGCGGGCTGGTCGCCCAAAAATCCGGTGGTCACCACCGCACCCACCTGCTGAAAGGCAGCCCCAACGCGGGTTGTGGTCGCCGCCTGATCCAGATCCACCGCGCGCGTGGCCGCGGGCAGGGGGATCCCCCCAATCTTCCACAGGTCCGGGTTGTCCCTCAAAAACCATACCTTCCCCGCCTCTACTCTCCCCTCGCTCCGAAAACCCGGCGCCCCTACCAGCAGCTCTGCCCGCCCGTTGCCGTCCAGGTCCGCCACCGCCACCGACGCACCCACCCGCGCCAGCAGCGCATTGTCGCAGAGATCCTCCTCTTCTGGCCCGGGATTGGCGCAGCCGCCCAACGCACCATAGACGGGCATCAGGATGTAGGAGGGCTTGATTTCCAAGCCGACAAAGCCAGTATCTACTGCACCGGACACACGTTCGTCCATGTACACATAGACCGCACCGCCCATGCCCGCCACCGC
>CAITDR010000158.1 GCA_903891165.1 uncultured Pseudomonadota bacterium | reverse complement strand
CTGGACGAGCCCACCTGGAAGGAGATGAAGAAGGAGATGCTGGATCGCTACCATCTCCTCCACTACAAAGAGGGACTCTCCACCGTGGTCACCGTCGGAAAGAACCGGGTGACCGGGAATATCTGGCTGGCCAACAACGGAAAAATCGACGCTTCTACCACCGCAGATATGCCGACGCAGGTCCTGGTCGCCCATCTGCCTTTCCTCTTCCTTGGCGAAGAGACCCACAAGACGATGCTGATCGGCCTGGCCTCGGGCATCACCCTGGGTGCCATGAACCTCCACCCCGAGCTGGAGGAGATCCAGGTGGTGGAGATTGAGCCTTCAATGCCGATCGCGACCAATTTCTTCCGCCTCTGGAATCACGACGCCCTGAACGATCCGCGGATCCATCTCTATGGCAACGATGGTCGTAACCAGGTCCTGCTCACCCCACCGGGCAGTATGGACTTGATCGTGTCCGAACCCAGCAATCCCTGGCTGACGGGCGTGTCCAACCTCTTCACCCGCGAATTTTTTGAGCTGGGTCGGTCCCGGCTGCGACCCGGCGGCGTCTGGAGCCAGTGGGTGCAGATGTACGGGATGGACGAGCGCGACCTCCGCTCAGTCATCCGCACCTTTTGCGAGGTTTTTCCCTATGTTCGCATCTTCGCGACCATCGAGGACGCCGATCTGGTGATGGTGGGCAGCGACCAGCCCCTGGTCCTGGACGGCAAGGTCGCAGAGCGATTCTTAAGGAAAAATGTGGGTGTAGAGGCGGAGCTGGCGTCGGTGGGCCTCCGCAGCCCCAACGATGTCCTGGCGATCTCCCTGATGGATCGAGAGGCCGGTCTGCGTCTTGCGCAGCGCTCTCTCGACCGCCCGATGCGCGCGGAGGCCCCCATCAACAGCGATGACAATATGCTGGTGGAATACTCCGCGCCCCGAAACCTGCACCGCCACACCTCCGAAGAAAACCTGGAGATGCTGGCCTTTTTTGCGGAAGTTCCCGACGACGCCTGGCAGGAGGCAGAGGGCTGGATCTCCCTGGCGCGCACCTACCATGATCGCAACGATATGGTTCGGGCGCTATTGGCCTTGAAGCAGGCGGAAGATCGGTGGCCGGAGCGTGAAGATGTGCTGGTCTGGCGCACCGCCTACCGCCAGGAGCTGGCCGAGCGCCTGGGGCTGGTGCCCAACAACGAGGCGCCCGAGGAGTAGCCTGATCGGAAAGTCGTGAAATTCCCCCTGAACAAGCTCAAGCGGTGTGCCCCTTTTCAGGGTAGACTCCGACGATGCACCTGCTGTTGTTCTTATTGGCCTGCCCTCCTACCTCCACCAAAGGTGACCTGGATGGAGATGGCGTGCTCGATTTTGAGGACTGCGAGCCCGAAGATCCCACGATTTTTGCGGGGGCTCCGGATCTCTGCGACGGTGTAGACAACGACTGCGACCAGACCGTAGACGAGGACGCAGACTTCAACACCTGGTACCGCGACCAGGACGATGACAGTTTTGGTGACCCCTCCCAGCCGCGCACCGAGTGCCGCCGCCCCGCCGGCTATGTGAAGGACAATACCGACTGCCAGCCCTCCGATCCGACCGGCTACCCCGGTGCCGTCGAACGCTGCGGCAACATCGACCACGACTGCGATGGAGAGGTCAACGACCCCGATGCCGTCGATCCGCTGCTCTGGTACCCCGATACCGACGAGGACGGCTTCGGAAATCCCCTCGTTGTTCCTACTGCAGCCTGTGTCGGACCCCAGGGCTACGTGGGCAACCTTCTGGACTGCAACGACACCGACCCGGAGATCAACCCCCGCGCGCCAGAAATCTGCGACGACGCGGATGTAGACGAAGACTGCGATTTTTTACCGGACGAAGCGGACGAATGGTTTGCGGAGGGCCAGCAGGCCTTTCCCGACGCCGACGGCGACGGCTATGGCGCGGATGCCGAGGAGCCCTCCTGGTTCTGCGACGTTCCGGTAGGCTATGTCTCCAACGACAGCGACTGCGATGACAGCCGCTCCGACATCAATGTCGATGGGATCGAAGTCTGCAACGGTCACGACGACGACTGCGAAGGCACCATCGACGAAGGGGCCACCGATTCCTCGCCCTGGTACCTGGATCGGGACGAGGATGGCTACGGAGATCCTACCGTTTCCGTCCTCTCCTGCCCGGATGTCAGCGGCTACTCCCGCTGGGGCACCGACTGCGACGACCGCAACAACCAGTACCACCCCAGCGCCGATGAAAGCAGCTGCGGTAGTGAAGACTACAATTGTGACGGCTTTACCGGCACCGAAGACCACGACGGCGACAGCTTTATCGCCTGCGAAGACTGTGACGATGGCGCGGTGCTGGTCAACCCCGATGCGGAAGAGATCTGCAACAACCTGGACGATGACTGCAACAACATCATCGACCTGGACGCCGCCGATGCTCAGACCTGGTATGCCGACCTCGATCTCGATGGCTACGGCAACCCCAACGTCACCGAGCTCTCCTGCGACCAGCCCTATCTTCATGTCGCAGACAACAGCGATTGCGACGATGGGGACGACGCCGTCCACCCCGGTGTACCCGAGGATTGCCTGACCAACGCCGACGACGACTGCGACGGCAACGGCAACGAAGAAGGAGCCCTGAACTGCCTGGACTTCTACGCCGATGCCGATGGCGACAGCTACGGCGCCGCCATGGTCTGCACCTGTGTGGCCCCCTCCGGCTATACCGCCCTTCGCGGCGGCGACTGCGACGACGGCTCGGCGCTGGTGAACCCCGGCGCGGCCGAGTATTGCTCCACCACCGATCTGGACTGTGACGGTCGAGGGGGCCCCTGCGACATTCTGATTGCAGAGACGATCTATACAGGTTCCGGCGGCAATTTCGGCTGGTCGGTGGGCTTCGGGGACTTCACCGGCGACGGCGCGCCCGACATTGCCGTGGGGGCGCCGCTCTCCGATGGTCTCTTTCCCAATTCGGGTATTCTCTATGTTTCGGACGGCTCCGCCCGCGGAAACCTGGGGAATGCCCTGGAGGATCTGGGAGAGCGCTCGGCGGACGACGCGGCTCAGTCCCTGGCGGTGGCCGATGCCAACGCCGATGGGGTCTCTGAGATCCTGGTCGGCGTGCCCGGCAGCAACAAAGTCGGCGCCAGTGGCGGGGTGGCCTACCTGCTGTTGAGTCCGATGACCGGACGCACCGACCTTACGACCTCCCCCGTCGGCATGGTGGGACATGCGGCAGGGGACATGGTGGGTGGATCGGTCGCTTATGTGGGGGACGTGAACTCCGATGCCCGCGGGGACTACGCGGCGGGTGGGCGGTATGCCAACGGCGACGGTCGGGATCGGGGGGTGGTCTACCTCTTCGATCGCAGCGCCGGACCCGGCCTGATCGACATCGGCACCGGCCATACCCAGATCTACGGAGAGGTCGATGGGGACCACATGAGCATCACCGGCGCCCTGGGTGACCTGGACGGCGACGGAATTCCTGAAACCGGGGCCGGAGCCCCCGATCACAGCGACGGCGGTGCCCTCTACATTCTGCCCGGACCGGTGGCCGGTGTCATCTCCGCTTCTACCGTCTCCTGGAAGCTGGCCGGGCCTACGGGGGGCGACGCGGGGGCGGCCTTCGGGGCCGCCGGGGACGTGGACGGGGACGGCCTGGGCGACCTCTGGGTCTCCGCGCCGGAAGACGGCGCTGGAAAGGTCTACCTGGTCCTCGGCGGCTCGGGTGTGACATCCTTGTCGCAGGCCTACGCCACCCTGAGCGGAGCCAGCTCGGGGGATAACTTTGGCCATACTGCCACGGGAAACCTGGATTTGAGCGGCGACGGATCGCCGGAGCTGTTGGTGGGAGCCCCGAACGTACGTAGTGCCGGTCCCGACGCCGGGATGGTCTATGTCTACGGCACCCTGGGTTCGGGGAGCTATCGCACCACCGACGCCATTCTGTCCATTCCTGGCGAAGACCCTGGAGACTTGCTTGGGACATCGATGATCGCCGTACCCGACCAGGATGGGGACCAACAGGACGAGTTCATCGTGGGAGCCCCCTCCTGGCGGAACCAGGGCCGGGTGTACATGGTCTACGGCGGCAACCTCCTTTGACACTGATCTTTCTGTCGCAGTCGCCAGAGTCCGGCGATGCGGCTACAATCCTATCAGAAAGAAAACCTCCGGAGCCTCCATGTTCTTCCTGTTGATGCTGGCCTGTATCGAAACCGGAATCTCCGAAGATAAGGTCGCAGCCGGAGCCACATCGCTGGACCCGGATATCCTGGTTGACCCTGTGGAACTCAGGTTCCCGGTCATGGACATGGGCAGCTCGGCGGTGCTGACCTTCACGGTGACCAACACCGGCGCCGACAAGTTGGACGTGCGCGAGATGTTGGTTACCGGTACATCCTCCTTCACCATCCTGGACAATTCCGGTCCCTTCTCGCTGGACTTCAAGGAGTCGCGTACCTTCAACGTCTCCTTTACCCCGGTGAATCCTGAGGACCAAGGTACCGTCTCCATCTACTCCAACGATCCCGGGGATCCCGTCGCCTATGTGGAGCTGTACGGTGGGGCTGCGGTACCCGAGCTGGTGGTGTCGCCGAATCCCTATAACTTCGGGAAGGTCCTGGAGAATTGCTCGGCGCCGGGCACCCTCTACCTCCAGAACGTGGGCGAAGCGAACCTGACCGTCCAGAGTGTGGTGGAGTCCTCGGATCCCTTCTCCGTGCTGGGCAGCTCCTTCCCGATGTTGATCGCTCCTGCCGAGGTAAAAACCGTCGAGCTGAGCTTTGCACCTCCCGATGTTGGCCTCCCACACCAGACCCAGCTCTGGGTGAGCAGCGACAGCATCTTTGGGCCGGTGGCGGTGAACCTGTACGGCGAGGGCACCAACGACGGGGACATCACCGATGAATTTGTCCAGGGGGATGGCCCCTGGGAGCGTACGGACATCCTGGTCTATGTCGATCAGTCCGGCTCCATGGACGACGATCAGCGCAACCTCGCCAACAACTTCAACCTCCTGGTGCAGGCGCTGGCCACCCTGGCCCTGGACTGGCAGCTGATGGTGAGCACCGCCGACGATGGCTGCCACAACGGCGCCATCCTCAACGCCACCAGCCCCAATTCGCAGAGCTCCTTTCTCCAGGCGGTCTCCGGCAACGGTGGGCGCTACACCGAGGCGGGCCTGACCGTGGCCGCCCATGCGCTGCAGGCCACCGGCACCGGCCAGTGTAATGCGGGCTTCCTCCGGGAAGATTCCAAGACCATGGTGGTGTTGGTGTCCGACGAGCCCGAGCAGTCCACGGTGCCCTGGTCCGAGCAGGTGGCCGCGATGAAGGCCGTTTCGCCCACCACGTCGATCACCTCCATCGTGGGAGAGGTGCCCTACGGCTGCCTCACCGCCGCAGCGGGCACCG
>CAITDR010000157.1 GCA_903891165.1 uncultured Pseudomonadota bacterium | reverse complement strand
ATCTCCAACACCGATGGTGGGCGGGCCCAGCTCGATCGTTTTGTCGCCATCTCCCGCGAAGCGCCGGTTCCCCCGGCAGTGCTCTTCCGTCAGCTCCTGGCCGCCTCGGGCGCAAAAGCACCCTCCTCCCTCCCCATTCCGGTGCTGGTGCTCTGCTCTGAAGGGGACCGACTGTGCAGTCCCACCCTGTCACGGCGCCTCGCCGAGCGACTGGGGGGCCGCCTCGCCATCCACCCCCACGGCGGCCACGATCTGCCGCTGGACGATCCCGGCTGGGTGCTGGATCGCCTCGTCGAGGGGGCTACACACAAAAACGAGGACCCGGGCTCCGAAGAACCCGGGTCCTGAGGCTTATACAGCCGCCGCAATCTGAGGAGGCGCCTCCGCCACCGGCAGCACTTCCGGCCGGTACCAGCGCCGACTGTACCAGCGCCATCCCAGCACCGCGAGGAGCACCCCCAGCTCTGCCGTCAGGCCCAGCCAGGCTCCCACCGCCCCCAATCCTGCCCAACGAACCAGGAGGATCCCCAGCGGCAACTTCACCCCCCAGGACAGCACCAGCGAGGCGATCAGAGTGAAGCGGGTGTCCCCGGCGCCATCCAACGACAGGTAGGTCACCGTGGCGATAGCGTCGATGAGCTGGAAGGCCGCCGCAACCAACAGCAGATCCTTTGCGATGGGCACCACATCACCTGCCGCATGGAAAGGAGCGATCAGCAGATCGGGAACCAGGACAAAGCTCATGCCGCCCAGCGCCATCACCCCAACCGCCGCCGCCACACCGGCACGCCAGCTACGGTGTGCCCGCTCCGGCTCCCGCGCGCCCACCGCCTGCCCCACCAGCACCGCCGTCGCCTCTGCGATGGCCAGTCCCGGCAAGAAGCTGACCATCAACACCCGGATTGCGAGCACATGGGCCGCAAGCTGAGCGTCCCCCGCAGAAGCCAGCACACCCGTCAGCGTGGTCCAGGCCAGGATGTCCAACATCCGCTGCACCCCGATGGGAATACCCAACCGGCTCCCCTCCTCCAACAGGGCCCGCACCGGCCGCCAAGACAGGCGCCGAAGCACCGGCCATGCCGAGATCAGGAGCGCCAAGCTGGCAAAGCTACTGGCGATAACACCCGCCCAGGCCGCGCCCCGGATTCCCAGTGACGGAATGTGCCCAAGCCCACCCACCAGCACAAAATCCAGGAAAATCGCGAGGAGGTTGGCGCTGACATTCACCCGCATCGGGGTCTTGGTATCCCCCCTCCCCTCGAACCATGCGGTGAGCCCCATGGCAAGGAGGATCACCGGGGCCGCCAACACCCGCACCCGGAAGTAGGCCAGCGCCTCCACCTGCACTTCGGCCGTGGCCCCAAGCATCGAAAATACCCAAGGTCCGAACACGGATATGGACGCCACACCCAACCCAGAGAGCAGGGCCAGCCAGATCGCCTGCCAGCCGTAGCCGTCGGCATCCTGCTGGCGCTGCGCGCCGATGGCCTGGGCAGTGGCTACGCGGATACCGCGCAAAAGGCCCATCGGAAGGCCAATGAAGAGAAAGACCGTCGTGACCGCGAGACCAACAGCAGCCAGCGGAACGGTGCCCAATCTACCCACAAAGATGGCGTCGGCAGCGGCCATAAACGAGTAGCTGAGCATGGAAAGCATCACCGGCCAGGCGAGCCGAAGCACCTGCCGCAGGTCTGAACCAGGCGTCGAGAATGAGGCAAACATAGGTCACCCAACCCGGCAAAAAAGCCGGGCATAGCCGCCCCTTGGCGGAAAAATCAAACCCCCACACACGTCAAAAAACGTGCTTCAACCACCACCTTTCGGCGTGATCAGGGGGAACAATGCTGAGCAGACTACCGCGATTTCTCAGTAGTCAGCTTTGCACAGGTCCAAACTTGAGAGACCCCAACCACGCCATCCACAATCATCGGGACGATACCGTACTGGTTCATGGGTCACTCCTTTGGGGCCAAAGCCGCCGGTCGGTCATATAGCCGATGGCTCGATGAGCCGCAAGCGGAATTTTGCGCATGCCACCGTGGCCGCCAAATGGGACGGTGCCCCGGCCGGCCCACCCGGTCGCTGGCCCACCGTCAGCGTGGTGGAAAAATTCCCAGCGCTGCAAACCGCGGCAGGATGCTCTCCCGTACACAATCCTCAAAAATCCGTGCGTAGTCGGTCAGGTCGATCAGACCCGCCGCCCGTTCCGCCTCCTCCAGCACCGGCAGCGCGCCGTCCACCACATAGGCGCGGCGGCTGGCGGCGATCAATCCATCGATTCGTACCGACGCAAAGGCAGGAACTCCCTTGGGATCCATGGCGATCAGTGCCTCCAGGGTCTCCCAACCGAAAGCCCGATGTACCGCTTCGTCCCGCAGGATCCGGTCCAGGGCGGCCTGGGCATCGGGTTGGGTGGTGCCCGCCCGCATCGCGGCAAACAGGGGTACTGCAACCGTCTCTCCTACACAAAAGGCCCCGAGAATATTCTCGGTGAGGCCCGCCAGCACCGGGGCCGGATGGGCAGGACCGGCGAGCTGGGCAACGTCGATATTCAGCGCATCCTCCTCTCCACCCAACGCGACAAGGGTGCTGTGGCTGATCGCTGCATGATCGAGTTCATCCCGTACAATCCGTAGGGCCGTATCGATCAGGGGGCGCGGCATTCCCGTCGCGATGAGCCCATGTACGACACGTGCCGTCAGCGCCGCCGAGCCATACTCGGCACGCACCCGATTGGCCCACTCGGCACGCACCCGCGCGGAAGCCCTCACTTCGGGCCGCTGCCCCGGTTGCGGTAGGCTTCCAACACCGTGGCCGCCTGGGGTGGGCACACAATCTCGGTACCCGCCGCTGGATCCGCGTTTTCGATTACTTTCCCGCCAAACTCCTCGACATCTGGCTCGGGGGGCAACATGCCGCCGCGCCACTGTTTGTAGCAATGCGCGCCATCCTTGGTCACCACCAGCACCGGAGAGGGCGGGTTGGTGGCCCCTTCGGGGTGGTTGGAGCCCACGGCGTCCCAGGTAGGAAGCTGGCTCTGCGGGGCAGGTGGGTTGCCAATGGGTGGCATATCCGGAACCGGCTGTAGCGGCGGCGGCTCCACTTCGGGGGCCGGCGGGTTCCGGGTGGGCTCTTCGCGCACCGGGTCACAACCGGCGAGGCTGAGCGCGGCACCTGCAGCGAGCACACGGATGAAGGCGGGGGATTTTTGCATCGGGAACTCTGGAGAGTCCGGATCCTAATGGGTATGAGGCTGGCTGTCTACCCTCGTTGTACAAGCCGTTTCGTGATACATTTGGGGTAGGTGATACATGATACTCCTCCTCCTCCCCCTGCTTGGCTGCCGTCCTACTGGACCGGTCGTACGTTCGGCGGAAGAACAAGGTCTGGTGGAGCCCCGCCCCACCGTGCAGGGGCGGGATGGCGGCTCCAGCACCAGGGTGTGGGGGCGCTCTATCTGGACGTATGGCGACACGGTCCTGAACATTCCCGATGTAGATGGCACAAACTGGCACCACAATTCCTATGCGACGACGGAGGATCTGGACGCATCCGACGGGATCGGCGGCTTTTCGGAACCCCTGGACGCCGCAGGTGCACCGGAATATCTGATTCCGCCCTCAGAAACCGAGTATTCCTTCAACATGGCGCATCTGGGGGAGGACTGTGCAGAGGCCCCTTGCGGCGCACGCTGGGCGGTCTGGCCGGGCGAACCTCTCTGGGACGAAGGTCGTCAGCGGGCGCTGATCTTCTACGGCCTGATCTATGCGGAGCCGGGAGCGTTCGACTTTGAAGGCCGGGGATCCTCCGTGGCCATCTGGACGGATCCCGATGGAAAGCCCGAGCGACCGCTGATCGATAGCGGGGCAGAACATCCGGACCTCCTCTGGGGTGAGGGAGAGCCAGGCTGGGGATTAGGTAGCTATATCGAGGGGGATACCCTGTATACCTTCTCCTGTGACTCTGATCAGCTGGGTGCACCCTGTATTCTGGCCTGCGTGGACCTGGATCACCTGCTGGAGCGGGACCACTGGCGCTACCGCAGCGGTGACGGTTGGACCTCGGATCGGGAAAAGGCTACCGTGGTGGTAGAGGCGGCGCCGATCCTCAGCCTGAGCTATGCCAAGGGTCTGGATACTTTTTTGATGATCTACAGCCCCTCCTTTGACGACGCGATCGTGGCACGCACCGCGCCGGAGATCTGGGGTCCATGGTCGGAGGAGACCGTCCTTTTTGTGGCCAAAGACCAGGATCCCTACGATGCAGTGGCCCACGCCGAGTACGCGGAGGAGGAGGGGCGTGTGCAGTACATCACCTGGTCGCGCTCCTCCGGCGAAGGCTGGTTTGGGACCGAATTTCCGGTCTTGCGGGTGGAGTTGGAGTGATACAAATTTCGATGTATCATAAAAACAAAGATATTATCATATGTTTCGTGATACATAGCTATTTCCCAGCACCGCCTGCGGTCGGCGTCTGGGTCCCCAAGGAACCCCCTCACCCGCCGCTGAGCGCGCCGACGATAAACAGCCCCGCCCCCGCCGAGATGGGGGCCAGAAGACGCTCCTCGCGCTCCTCCCCCACAAAAAGCAGGATATGCCGCCGCACCCGGTCCTGTTCGTCGATCACCCGAAAGCGGAAGCCGGGGAATTGGCGATCCAGGTCGTCGAGCACCGCGCCCAGGGTGGCCCCCTCGGCCTCGACCTCGCTGCGGCCGCCGGTGTAGCTGCGTAGCTGACTGGGTACAAAAACGCGCACCGCTATGCGGGCTCGCCGACGGTCACCGCATGGATCTGCGGCAGGTGCCTGAACAGGCAGGAGAAGCTGTCCCCCTCGTCCTGGCTGGACCAGACCTCTCCCGAAGTGGTACCCAGATACAGCCCCATCGGGCTGCCGGAATCTGCAGCCAACGCCTGCCTTTTTACTGTCCACCACGCATTTTCTTTTGGGAAGCCCACGTCGCAGCGCTGCCAGGACGCGCCCGCGTCACGGGTCCGGAACAGGGCCGGACGGCCCGACGGCGGGGTACGCGACCAGTCGCCCGTGCCATCCATGGGGAATACCCAGGCACAATCTGGATTTCGTGGATTGCTCACGATGCCAAAGCCGATGTCCCCCACCTCAGCAGGCATGTTCTTTCCGATGCGGATCCACCGACCTTCGGGGCGATCCATGCGGTAGATACCGCAGTGGTTCTGCTGGTAGAGCCGATCGGGATTGGCAGGATGCTGGATCATACAGTGGGGGTCGTGACCGTAGGGGTACTCGCTGCCGTCCTCCTTGGGAGGCGCAAAGTCCATCGCAACCCCGGAATTCAGCGGCTTCCAGTCGGCACCGCGATCGGTGGACTCAAAGGTGCCCCCACCGGACATGCTCAGGTACAGATGGGCGGGATCCCGTGGATCAACCAGGATGGAGTGCAGCTTCCCGCCGTCCGGGGTCTGATCCTTGTCGCTGCCTACCCACTTGTGTTGCTCAGGGTGGTCGTTGAAGCCACTCACCGGCTCCCAGCTCTGCCCACCATCCTCCGAGCGGAACAGACCCTGTGGGGAGCTGCCCGCATACCACACGCCGGGTTCGCTCGGGTGGCCGGGTGTCAGCCAGAACACATGGTCCACCGCACGGCCACGGGGATCGCCTTTTACAAAAGCGGGAGGAACTTTTGCCTCCTTGAAGGTGGCCCCGCCATCGTCGCTGCGGAATACGGTAGGCCCCAGGTGCCACTGCCGCGAAGCGGCAAGAAGGGTCCGCCGATCCCGAGGATCCAACACGACATGGTGGACCTGCTGCCCCAGAAAGACCGGCATCCCCAGCTTCCAGTGCTGGCGGTCCTCGGTGCTGGCAATCCAGATCCCCTTGCGGGTGGCGATATAGAGCTGAAGGGACAGAGGATCCTCGGGTGAATATACCTCCTAATTCATACATGCAACGCCGCCAAGCCCCTCAGGGCACCCGATAGACGGTGACCCCCTCTAGCGGACCTCTCCCGATTCCAAAAGGAAGCATCCCGAGTGTCTCGGCATAGAGCCCAATCCCCAGCTCCACATCTACAACACGAACATAAAAATTATCCACACTTTCAAAACGCCGCAGCGGCTCCAGTGCCTCCAGGTTGCTGCGATCGGAAGCTGCATTGTCTGCCACTGCCAACAGAGTCCCTGAAGGCAGCTTTTCTCCGGGGCGCCGGTGCTGCCAGCCGCCCTCCTCCATTTCCGCCCGCAGCCCCCACTCCCCCTCAAAATAGCCGCTTTTCCCCAACGATAGCACCTGTTCCGCCACATCTACCGAGGCCGCGGCAAAGCGTGCATCGGCCACCGACAGCAGGATGGCCAGCAGCCCGCCCAGGACCATCGCCAGCCGGGCCAGGCTCTTGCCTCCCTCCACATCTTCGGCTGCGCGGGCTACCAACAAGGCGGCAGGCAAAGCCACCGGGAAAAGGTAGCGAAGTGCAGCAAAGTTATGAAAGAAGATCACGCCAGCGATGCCGACGACCAACCAGCCACCCAGCAGTAGCGCATCCTCCCGATCCCCTTTCCGTCGCCGCCCCGGACCTGAGAAAATGCGCCCCAGCCCCCGTATCAGCAGTGCCCCGCCCGCACCTGCATAGAATACCAACAATAAACCGTCGGCCATGCTGCGCAGCTCTGGCTGCAGGATCCCCAGCCCCATCAGCGCCAGCAGCAGCCCCCCCACCAGGGCACGCCAATCGGCCTGGAGGAAGGGGATGGGCAGGCTCAACAGGCCCGCACGCACCAAGGTGCCAAAGGTGCGGCCTATCAGCGGCCCGTGGGGGATTTCCTCCCTCCGAAGCCAGATTTCTAAAATATGTATTTTAGAATACAGAAAGAAAAGAGCAGCTTCCATGCCTGTAAAAATGGCAAGCGCCAGCCCAAGACCCAGCCATGGGCCGGGTCCAACCCCCTGCCGATGTTGCCGGTAGGCATGGACCCCAAGCACCGGCAGCAGCAGTCCCACCGGGTACTTGGTACAAAGCCCAACGCCCAAGGCCAGACCTGATAACAAAAAATAGGGGAGCCTGCCATCCTCCGCTCCCTCCCGCCACGCGGCCACCGCGAGCGCCGTCAGCGCGGCGGCCGGCAGGTCGATCATCAGGCTGTTCTGGAGACCCAGGGCCACCGCCGGGGTGCAGATCCATAGCCCCAGGGCCAGCTCCGGGTGGCGGGTACAACGAAGCGCCAGCCAGGCCGCCGAGGCACCCAAGAGAAGGGACCAGGGCAGCCCCACGCCGATACGCAGCAGCGGCAACACCCCCGTCAGCTTCTCCCATAGGCCCACCCAATACAAGAACAGAGGTGGATGCGCATAGACAAAGGCATCCCCATCCCAGGGTGGCCACAGCCGCGACCAGCCATAGGCGCCATGCTCAAATACCTGCTTTCCCAGCCACAGATAGCTCTCCTCGTCCAACACCAGCGCCTTGGGCGCAGCGATCAGGGTGAGCAGGGCTGCGAGGCCCGCCCCCAGGCCCATCAACGGCCGATTAGCCGGGCTCATCGGCCGTAAAGAAACGCACAAAATCCTGGTAGCAGGCGAGGATCAACGGGATCTCGGCATATTCACCGGCTTGGTGTGCCTGAGCGGTCAGACCCGGCCCCAGGTTCACCGCATCCACCCCCTCCTGGGAGAAGCGCGCGACATCGGTCCACGCCTGCTTGGCAGTCAGACCGGGCTGGTTCAGGCGAATATAGCGTTGAAGCAGGGGATTTTTGGTCACCACCCGGCCGGAGGGGGAGTGATCGGTGAGCTGGATCTCGGCCTCCCCCACAAAGTCGCGCAGCTCTGCTTCCGCCTCCGCCGTACTTTTTCCGGGAGCAAAACGGTAGTTCAGGTTCAGCTCGAAGCGGTCGGGCACCACATTGCGGCCCACCCCTCCCTTGGCCACGGTGGCCGACAACACCTCTCGAAAAAGAAAGCCATCCACCACGACATCCACGGGCTCTCGCGCTGCCAAACGACCGAGCAGCGGCGCCGCCTTGTGGATGGCATTTTCTCCCTGCCAGGGCCGCGCCGAATGCGCCGCACGCCCCAGAAAGCGCACCGTGGCATGCAGCGAGCCCACACAGCCCACCTGCACCCCATTGTCCGAAGGCTCCAGGCAGAAGGCCAGCGCTGCCTCCCTCAGCCAAGCGACCTGCTCAAAGGCAGGACCCAGGCCACTTTCCAGCCAGGGTCCCTCCTCCCGATCGTAAAAAATCAGTCCCAACTCAAAGGGGAGCTGATCCAGGGGAAGGGTCGCTGCCAAGTGCAACATCACCGCAAGGCCGCCCTTCATGTCGGAGGCACCGAGCCCGTAGATGCGGTCGCCCTCTACCGTCGGGGGGACCGAAAATGTTTTGCTGCCTTCCTGCAAGAGAATTTCGCCGTCCCGGCTCTTCAGCGGTACGGTGTCGGTGTGGCCGGCCAGGAGGACCAGCGGCCGAGGAGGACCACCACTGCGGGCCAGCACCGTGTTTCCCACCCGCTGCACCTGCATATTCCCAAGCAAAGAAGCGACAAAATCGGCGCAAGCCCCTTCATCGCCGGTCACCGACGGGATGGCACAGAGCTGCAGCGTCAGCTCGGTCAGCCGCGTCCCATCAGACGGCAACATCATGCTCCCGCAATGCGTCGTTCAGGGACACCTTCAGGTCGGTACTCTTCTTCCGTTTTCCGATGATCAGTGCACAGGGCAGTCCGTACTCTCCGGCGGGGAATTTTTTGTTGCGTACCCCCGGCACCACCACGGAGCGCGCCGGAATCCGGCCCACGAGTCGCCGCTCCTCGGTGCCGGTGACATCCAGGATCGCCGTGGTCGAGGTGAGCACCACCCCCGCACCTAACACCGCCTGCTCCTCCACCACCACTCCCTCCACCACGATGCAGCGGGAGCCGATAAAGGCACCATCTTCAATGATCACGGGCCGAGCCGAAGGCGGCTCCAACACCCCGCCAATACCGACGCCACCACTTAAATGAACGTTCCGACCGATCTGCGCACAGGAGCCGACGGTGGCCCAGGTGTCCACCATGGTCCCCGCCCCCACCCAGGCGCCGATGTTCACATAGGCGGGCATCACGATGGCCCCCCGCTCCAGAAAGGCGCCGTAGCGCACGGTTCCCGGCGGCACCACCCGCACCCCAGCGGCCGCGAGGTTCCCCTTCACGGGTATCTTGTCGTGAAATTGCAGCGGTCCCGCCTCCGAGGGCTCCATACTCCGCTGCCGAAAATACAACAGGATCGCCTCTTTGACCCAGGTGTTCACCACCCAGTCCCCACCCATTTTTTCGGCTACCCGCAAAAAACCGGCATCGAGCGCGGCGATCACCGCCTCCACCGCCGCCGGATCCCGCTCTGCCACCCCTGCCTGTAGTGCTGCCCGCTGAGTGCTCTCCACCGCGCCTCCAACCCGGAGCCTATAACCGGATTTACGACGGGCGGCTTAGCGGGACTTTCGGGCCTTGATGGACCAGGTGAACACAAAGCGGCTTACTTCCGTACCATCGGCCATCCGGCCCACCGTCTCCAGCGCAATTGTCCGGGGCTCGCCCGTGGCCACGGCTTCGGCCGCTGCTGCCACCACCGCATCGCCCCCCTCGCAGGTAAACCAAGCCGTCGAAGTGGCCTTTTTGCCGAAGCTACCCTTGATGTCCAGGATCAGCGTCGAAAAGGGCACATCCGCCGTGTGCAGCAGCACCAGCGCCCCGGTGGACATCTCTGCCGCCATGGCCTGCACAGCAAAATAGGTACTTTGAAATGGGTTCTGGCTGCGCCAGCCGTAAGGAGCCGACACCACACAGCGCCGCTCCTCCAGCTCCCTCAAGCGCACCCCCGCGAAGGCCGCCGCTGGCAGCTTGACAAAAAGCCAGAAGCGGTAGAGCAGGGGGTGGACCATCCGCTTTCGGAGCTGCTGAGCTTTGGGAGAAAGGACCATTTCGATGTTTAACCCGGCAGCGACCGGATGGGCGACACGACAGCGCGGGACAGGTGCCACTTTTCGGATAGAGAGGAGAGATGAGTGACGAGCTTCAAGTGCGATTGCCGGAAGAAGCCGAGCTTCCTCCCTCCCGAAGGCGCTGGTGGATGGACCTGGTCATCCTGGTGGGCAGCGGCCTGGGAATCTGGTTTGGCCTGGGCTGGTTTCGTGCCCCCTCCCTGCCGACGGAGGCACCTGATTTCCGGCTTCCTTCCTTGGCAGGTGGCCAAGTACAGCTATCTGAGCTGCGTGGGAAAAAGGTCCTGCTGAACTTCTGGGCCACCTGGTGTGGCCCCTGCCAGCTGGAGCTGCCCAGCCTCCTGGCTTTTTCTAAGGATCATCCAGAGATTCCCCTCTATTTTGTGGCCATGGACGGGGGGATGGAGGAGCTGATCACCTTTGCAAAGGCCGAAGGTATGCCACTGGATCAGGTGTTGCGCATCGATGCCGCCACCAAAGCCAGCTATGGGGTGAACACCCTGCCCACCACCCTTGTGGTCACCGAGGAGGGCCACACCGGCAGTATCCATGCGGGGATCGTGGTCGGCCCTCAACTCTGGTGGATGACCCGATGAAATATCGCTCTCTTGTGGTCGGCGGTGGGATCAACGGCCTGTGCACCGCCTGGCAGCTCTGCCGGGGGGGCTTTGGACCGGTGGGGCTGGTGGAGCAATTTGCGCCCGGCCACAATCGAGGTTCTTCACATGGAACCACCCGTATCACCCGCTCCACCTACGCGGATGTCACCTATGTGCGGCTGATGCAGGAGGCGCATGGCCGCGCCTGGCCCAGCCTGGAGGCGGAGGTGGGTCAACAATTGATTCACCCCGGCGACGGAATCTTCTGGGGGCCACCCGATGGCCCCATCGCCACCTACAAGGCCGCCGTGGAGCAGGTGGGCGCCGCAGTGGATCTGCTGAGTCCCAGCCAGGCACGCCGAAAATTCCCCGCCTTCCGCTTCCCAGACGCCAAAGAGGTGCTCTGGGATCGCAGCGGCGGAGTGGTCGCGGCGGCCCAGACCATGAGCGGTCTGTGGGCGCTGATGCAGCGTTGGGGGGTGGGACTACATCTGGGCCAGAAAATCCAGGAAATTCAGCATGATCCGCTGTCCGTTCGTACGGAGAGCGAGGTGATTGAGGCCGAGGGTATCGTCGTCTGTGCGGGTCCATGGGCTCCGAAGCTCTTTCCCGGGCTGGGCATGTCCCTATCGCCCGCCCTGCAGACGGTGGGCTACTGGCAGCCGACGGGAATCCGCCTGGAACATCCTCACTTTCCGGTGTGGGTGCACCTGGGACGGGAGCACGTACACTACGGCCTGCCCGCCTTTCCGGGTCAACCAGGGATCAAAGCAGCTTTTCACGGTACTGCGGAGCATCCGGACGACCCCGATCAGCCCACCACTCCCCAGGCCCTTCGTCTGGAGCTCGCACAGAATTTCCTGGAGCAGCAGCTCTCTGTTTCACCGGGTGCGAGGATCAGCGAGGAGAATTGCTGGTATACCAACACGCCCACCGAGGATTTTATTCTCTCCCCTCACCCCGCCGACCCACGCATCGTGATCGGGGCGGGTTTTTCGGGGCATGGCTTCAAGCTGGGACCGCTGACCGGGCGTATTCTTGCGGAATTGCTCTGGCGAGGCGAGAGCAGTGTGGCAGCCTTCACGCAGGATCGCGACCGGTTCAGGATTCGCTGAATGAACCATCCGCCCAGGATTGCAGCGACGGCTCCGGTGATACATGGAACCATGTATCAGAAAGTTCTTTGTAGCATCTATGTTACACTGATACATGGAAGCTGTGTATCAGCGCCGCCGGAGACCGCAACGGTGGTGGAATCGTCGCTACCCGCCGTTGTATTACTTGTGGTGGACCGGCCCGAAGGACGGGGCTACGGCTCGGGCAGCCTGCTGGATACCGACGGGCGGGTGCTGACCAACCTGCATGTGGTCCAGGGGGCCACCTCTCTGCGCGCTTTATTGTGGGAACCGGATCGACCCACTTGGTCAGCGATGGATGGTGGTCTTTCTCGCTTTCTTTTTGAAAACGAATCCCAGATGAAGGAGGTGCGCCTGCTTCAGGGGGACCCACAGCTGGATCTGGCGGTGGTGCAGCTGAGTGGCCCGTTGGGCGCGGCGCACCCCTTGCCGGAGCGCGACACCCCGCTGAAGGTGGGGGAGCGGGTCTATGCGCTGGGCCACCCCCAGCAGAGTGTGTGGTCCTTTACGGCAGGGGTGGTGGGTGCGCTGCCCGAGGGGGTGATCCAGCATGATGCCGCGATCAACCAGGGGTCCTCTGGAGGCCCACTCGTGGACGCCTGGGGGCGACTGGTGGGGGTGAACAGCGCCAAATTGCTGGGGGGTACCGAGGGGATCGGCTATGCACGCCCCCTTTCGATGGCACGCCTGCTCTATGACCAGAGTGCGCGCCCAGTGGGTCTGGACCGCAGCCGCCCCGGCACCGCGATGCTGTCCTGCGAGCACGCCCTGGACCAGAGCCCCCGCCTTGCCGACGACTGCCTGGTCTGGGAGAGCGCACGCCCCTTTGGGCTTCGTATCTTTACCGGAGCTGCGGAGTTGCTATTACTTTCAACCGAATATTCCCAGCGCGTGCAGGATTGGTTTATGAAGGGGGGCGGCGATTCCTGGGTGGCCCATACCCGCGCCAACGTGCTCTTCCACCTGGGGGGGGAGCAGGGCGAGCCGCCGGCGTCCCTGAAGATGCCCCAGCCCTGGCCGGACGACCGGAGTCGCCAACGTTGGGCGGAGCGTCCCGATGTGCGGGAACATCTGGAAGCTGAGGCGTTGGCTTTGGACTTGGCCCGCGAAAAACACGCAAAACAGCTTCGGGAAGTGAACGGTGCCGCCGCGGACTATACCCAGGAGGGTGCGGCCTATCGTGAGGCACGGAAAATGGGACTGCAGGTGGTGGACGAGGCCGAGCGGCCCGAGCTGGGCATCGCCTGGGTGTCGCTCCGGGGTCGGAATGTGGACGGGAGCGTTTTTGTCTATTCGGAGTGCTGGGCGCCTGGAAATGGTGGTTGGCAGCAACCTTTTGGATGCTCAATCGGCAAAGAAAACAGCCTTCCACCCTCCTTTCCGCCGCCACTCCTCAATGAAGCCCTCCTGGAGCGGGAGGCGGCCCTGGCGGTCGCACAGCACCTGCTGCGGACCTCGCCTCCATGATCTATCTGTGTGCAGCATCGCAGGATCGCAGAAGGATCCTCGATCAATGGCTGAGAAGGGAGAAGGTCCCGCTGCTTCCACCGGAGGAGGGAGCCACGGTCGAACAGCAGGTGGCAAGGGCCAGTCGGATTTTAATCTGGTATGACGCAGACTTTCAACGAAATGACGCATGCCTGCGGGCGCTACGGGCGGCCTGGATCCCCGCCGCCGCCCACGACCAGCTCGCTGAGCGCATCCATTTCGTCCTCCCAACAGAAATTTTGGATCCACGCTCTCTCCATCCGGAGGGTCAGTCCCGTCCGGAGCTGGATCTGCTCTTTTTCCCGGAGCCGACCTCTGAAGAGGGCTGGGCCTCCCTGGCTGGCGGGTTGGTAGCGCGACCGCCACTCTCCCCCTTCGGCAGTCTGAGCCTGCCACAGGTACCCCGGTACGGGGGGACCCTGGAGACGGCCCACCTATTCATCGGGCGAGATCGCGAGCTATGGCAACTTCACGGCCTGCTTCTGGAGAGCCGGCAGGTGGCAGTGACCGGAAGGGATCGACCGCTGCCGGTCTATCTCACGGGCATGGGGGGAACCGGAAAAAGCCGGCTTGTGCAGGAATATGCCCGGATTTTTGCCTCGGCCTGGCCGGGGGGCATCTACGATGTCGGCCGGGGGGAAGAGGACCGTCGGCTGGGACTGTGTGATGAATTGGGCATCGCGGAGGGTCCGATAGAGGGGCGGGAGGCCAGCCTGAGGGAGACTTTGGAGAAAGGACCGCCCTATCTGTGGTTGCTGGATGACCCACCGGAGGGCTTGGAGGGTCGTCTGGCGCCCACGGCCAACGGAAGCAGCCTGATCAGTCGTCGGAAGGCAACGGGCTTGGGAAGGTCGCTGGAGCTGGAGGGGCTGGGGGCGGAGGATGCCCTGAAACTCCTGGGGGAGATTGGGGAAAAACATAGGGAGATCGCCAGGCAACTGTGCGCACGTCTGGGTGGGCTGCCGCTGGCCATGGAAGTGTTAGGTGCGCTGCTCCGATCCGAAAGAGGTGCCGACGGGGAGCAGCTTTGGGAGAGGCTTGGGGAAGAGGTGGAGAGAGCGCCTGCTGATGACGCCGGTGCCCCGTCCGGGCTGTGGCCGGTACTACGGCGGGGTATAGAGCGGCTCGGCGAGGGGGCCGGGGATCTGCTGCTTCTGGCTACCCTTGTGGAGGCGGCGCCCATCCCCAAAATCCTGGCAATGGAGTTGCTGCAGGAGGTGGACGGGCTGGAAGAGGAGGAGGCGGAGGAGAGCCTGTGGATCTCCATTGACGAAGCGATGGTTTTGGCGCTCCTCCAGACGGAAGCTACTTTTTTCAGAGTACACGCATTGATCCGGCTGATGGTGGGTCGGGAGGCCAAAAGACCCGCCCGTCTCCAGGCCCTGGAAGCGGCTTTGCCGGCGGTGCTGCTACGACTCCTGAGCCTGCCTTCCCCCCGAGCGATCCCCAAATTTGTATGGCTCCGTCCGTTGTTGCCCCACGCGAGGCAGCAGGCCCAAAGCCTGGAGAGGCCGGAGCACCGCCGCCTCCTCCAACGGCTGGCCGAGCTGGACCTGGAGCAGGGGCGCTACCGGGCGGCAATCGGTAGCTGGGAGCGTTTGCTACCGGATTCCAAAGACGACGAACGGATCAGAATATTACAAAATCTTGCCGAAGCGGTGGGCGCAGCCGGGGACTGGCGCCGGGCGCAACACTTGGCGGAGCAAACGTTGCCCTTGTTGGCCGGGAAAGCTCGCGGGGCGCCGGAGCGCCTACGGACGGAACACATCCTTTCGACGACTTTGTACCACCTCGGGGATCAGAAAGCTGCGCAGAAGCAAGAAAAAGAGCTTCTGGATCTGCGTGTTCAGAGCCTTGGGTTGGCCCACCCCGATAGTCAGGCGACACTCCAAAACCTGAGCCTGAGCCGGCTGGCCCTGGGGGAGGCGGAGGCGGCCGTGGTGCAGCTCCGCACGCTGTACCATGAGGCAGAACGGCAGCTTGGCGCAAGCCATCCCGAGACCCTGCTGCGGCTGCACAACCTGGCCTTCGCCTTGCACGCGGCCGGGGAGACCACCGAGGCGCTGCGGCTGGGCCTTGGGGCCTGGGAGGGGAGGAAGGTCGCCCTGGGGGCGGAGCACCCGCTCTCGCTGTCCAGCCTGCACAATTGCGCGTGTTTCCGGCAGGCCCTCGGGGACTTTTCGGGGGCGATAGACGCCTATACTGAGTGTTTTCGACTAAGTGAGGAGGTATTGGGGCCAGAGCATCCACAGAGCTTGGGCACGGCGCAGAACCTCGCGGCAAGCCTGCAGGCGCGGGGGGATCTGGTGGCGGCGCGCCGCCTATTTGAGAAGGTATTGGAGGCTCGGACACGAATTCTGGGATCCGATCACCCCGACCGGCTGATGACCCTGCAGAACCTGGGGGTGCTTTTGTTGGAGCTGGGGCAGCCGGGGGAGGCCCGGCCGAGGCTGGAAGAGGCGCTGCGGCTGCGGGTGCAGAGCCAGGGACCAGAACACCCCGATAGCTACATGACCCTGCAGAACCTGGGGAGCTGCCTGGTGCAGTTGGGCGAGATCGATGCCGCAAAAACCATGATTGAAGATGCGCTTGCTGGCTTTCAACGCCTCTACGGCCCCAAGCACCCGCTGAGCCTGAGCTGCCTCGCCAATCTTGGGAATCTACAGTACATTTCTGGAGATCTTGCGGAAGCACGGAGACTTTTTGAGGAGGCGCTGGCCGATCTGGAGCTGCTCTACCCACCCCTGCACCCCGACCGGCTGCGGCTCTTGCAGAACCTGGGCAACGTCCGGGCCGGCCAGGGAGATCTGGCGGGTTCCCGCCGACTCTACGAAAAAGCTCTTTCCGGCTACCAGCAGAGCCTGCCCGAGAGCCACCCCGAGCGCCTGCGTCTGGAGCAGAACCTGGGCAGCCTGTGCCTGGTGGAAGGAAAGCGGGAGGAGGCGAGGGCGATTTTTGAGAAAGTGTATGCGCTGCGCCGTGCAACGCTGGGGGCGGAGCATCCGCAGACGGTGAATACGGGGCGGAGTTTGGCGGGGCAATTTGCATGTGCCTTATTGAGCATCCATGCCATGACATGCAATTGATATGGTGAACTATGAGAGGGTGTTGACACGTCAATAATATGCGTCGATAATGTGGTCTTCCGGGCTGATCATGCCCCGGATCCGGAGCACCCGTGGCAGCCAGCATCCCGATCGACGCCCCCGAAGAAGGTCCAGACGCCCCGGCTCCCGCCCCGCGGGCGCTCGGCCGACCGCGGAGTCTGACCCTGTTGGAAGTCAGGTTACTCGCTGAGCTTGTAGCGGAGTTTCCCACTTCGAGCGCATCAGTACTGACGATGCACCTGTGCGGCCGGTTGAGCCGGCGCATCGCTCCCAGCACGGTGGACCGGGAGCTGAAGAGGTTGGGTCTGTGCCACTCCCAGCGAGGAACGAAGCCGGTGCGCATGATGAGCGTGCGGGGCGCGTCCGGGTCGGTGGAGGCTGCAGCGGTCGATCCCGAAAGATTCAAATCGGAGGCGTCTTCTTTCCCTTCCCGCCCGCAGCGACCCGTGGGGCGGCCACCCGTGCTTACCGAGGCCGATCGTTTGGT
>CAITDR010000156.1 GCA_903891165.1 uncultured Pseudomonadota bacterium | reverse complement strand
GTCATGCGCACAATGTGCTCAGGGCGCGCCCCGGCCTCGCGCAGTACCTCCACCACATTGGTTAAAGCCTGACGCACCTGCCCCGCCATGTCATCGGTATGGAACATGCACTGTGCATCCCAACCGATCATGCCGGCGACAAACACCATTTGGCCCCGAGCCATGACGCCGTTCGAATAACCGCGCGGCCGCGCCCAGTGGGGTGGTTGAAGCACCTTCATTTTGAATCTCCTGTAGAACTTTGCCAGTGTGCGACGCCGTCTCGTACGTCTTGCGGGATCTCGATTGCGCCATCGTGCGCCAGCGAGGTTGACACCAATACTTGCCGAATCAGGACGCAGCAGATTTGTCCATGCATGCAATCGACCCGCAGCGTGAGGGAGCGGCTGCCCATGCGCTCGAGCTGCAAGCGGAACTCCACCGTATCGCCCATACGGCATGGCGTCCGAAATTCACTTTGCAGCGCGACTGTGGGCAGCCCGATACGACGCTCACCCAGAAGCTGCGCTTCCTCTACCCCAATTGCCTCGATGGTGCCTTCTGCCGAAAGCTCAAGCACCATTCCCGCAGGCAGCTGAAGACCGCGCAAGGTCACCGGCTGCTCCAGGTAGATCCGTCGGCCCTCCGGCCGGTCCTCGGAGACCCAGAGCCAGCTTTCTCCAGGAAGATCCCCTAACAGCTCTGACCCGGTCATGCGCACCAGACTCAGCGACGCCAGCGGCAAGCTCCGCTTCCCGCCCTCGGTGACGACCGTCGCCACCCCCTCCTGGACGGCGGTGACCACCACCGGCAGCGTCGTATCCCCCGCATCGTCTGGTGCGGGATTCAGGAGCATTGCATGTGTAGGAAGTACGAAAACACGTTCCCGAGGGAGGCGGAGGCGGCGACCTGCAAGATCCACCTGCGCCTCATTCCCAGGCGAGGGTCCTCCCACAAAGAGCACTTCCACGGGCGTAGGCTCCCGCAGCTCCAGATCCCGCTCGCCAGACCGACCCGGCAGGGCACCCGGAGACGCCAAGGCAGCATAGGGCGGCGGCACCAACGCTCCCCTCTGACGCCGGAGCAGAAGCACTTTTTCGGTTGGAACCGGTACTCTCTCCACAATCAACGTCTCCTGCACACCCTCCGGCAGCGGTGTACGCAGGTAGCGTAGCTGGTCCAAGTCTTCGTCCACCGCCGCCCCTTCCGCACGTACGATCCGGGCGTACAATGCCCTTTGAAGGCCATCATTTACGGGAAGCAAGCTGCGCCGGAGCCGACCCGCACCAGGAAGGAAACGGCGGAGTATTGTACTCTCCCCCGGCTCCCATACATTGGGGGAGACGGACGCCTCGATGGGCAACCCCAGCTCATCGGTGATGGGGAATTTCCCTATATCTTGTTGATTTTTTGGCTCTTCAATTGCTACGGCCACAGGCGGTTTTTTCGGCGCACGACGCGGTGGCTTCGGTGGCTCCACCACCCTGCAGGCCCATAACAGTAGCAACCACACTCAGAGCCTGCCCCGCAGCGCCTCTGCAAGCTGCTGCACGACCTGCGGGTCGGGAGGGACATTGCGGTTGTAGTAGGTCTCACTGGTCAAGAACTCGCTGGGAAAGCCGACCTTAAGGAGACCGGCCCGAAGCTCGCTGATCATCTTGCCGTTACCGACGAGGTGCAAATGAACAGCCCGCAGGCTTTCGACCACCTTCGGAAGCACCGCCGTCACCCGACCGCGCAGGCCCTCCCACGATTCACTTCCTTGGCTCAGACAGAGTTGCCAGCAAAAACGAGGATCTTCCTCCATCGCCTCCAGCTGTGGCGCGAGGGGAACATCTACCTCGGCGCGGAAGCCAGAGAGCAGGGTGATGGGGCGCGTCCAGTCGGGATCCAAGAGCGCCTCCCGCGCAAAACCCGCGAGTGGACCGATGCCAGTGCCCGTAGAAATACCGAGGACAGAGGTGGCTTCTGGGCGTATCAGCGCCGCAATGGGCGTTGCGAATATGCCCGCAATGGCCAGCTCGTTTCCTGCGCCCAATTGCGAGAGAAGCGGCGTCATGTTGCCGCCCTGAATCACCCGGAAAAGCAGCGCGATCTCCCGACTTTCCGGATCCACCGCGCAGACTGTGTAGGGATGGCGCAGCCGATGGCCCCCTACCTCCAGAAGGACCGACGTGATGGTTCCGGGCCGGTAGGGGAGTGGCCACTCGTCCTCGATCCGCAGGCTCAGCCAGCAGCTCCCCCGTGCGATCAGGCGATTTTCGACAACCCGCGCCGGGCGGGGCTGACTTTCCCAGGGTTCCGACATTCCCATTACGTAGCACAGAATTCCGTCGGGTGTGGCCAACCACGCGCAATTTCCGCTGTCCTCGCCCACCATTCTTTCCGCCTCCACTCCCCCGGGGATGTGCACCCGGCGCATGAATGAGATAAATCGCAAAAGAGGTGTAGAAATGCTCAGCCTGCTACTCGGTGTCTGTCTGGCAGCCCCGCTCACCGAGCTGGAGCAGGTGATGGAGCAGGCTGCGGCAAAGGAGGGCGTGCCCGCGCCCGTTCTGATGGCCCTGGCCTACGAGGCGAGCCGCTTCGACCCCGACGTGCTTTCGATCTCTGAAGGCTGGGGTATGTTCGACTTGCATGAGGGAGATCAAGGTCCATCCCTGGAAAAGGCTGCGGCCGAGCTGGAGGTGGATCCCAACCTGCTGATCAGCGACTGGAAGCTCTCGGTGGAGGGTACCGCAGCATTGCTCGCCTCCTATGGGCGCCTTTCGACGGGCGGCAAAGAAACCCCACCGGTGGACGACCTGCTGGCCTGGTGGGATGCCGTTCGCGCCTTCTCCGGCCGCGAAGAGCCGGTGCTTCAGGAACAATATACCCGCTATATTTTCGAGTCGATTAACCAGGGCTATATCGTACAGAGCCGTTGGGGTCAGGTGGTGCAGGTGCCCATCCCCCTGAACATCGTCAGCCACGGCATGGTGCCGCCTCCAGCGCTGGACAGCTCGCTTGCCGCTCAATTTGTGCAGGCATGTTCGGATAACTACTCGAACTATAGCCGTGGCGCCGGCGATATCGATATGGTGGTGATCCACACCGTTCAGGGGTCCTATTCCAGTTGTTACAACTGGTTTGCAAATTGCTCGGCCTCGGCGTCGGCCCAGTATGTGGTGCGCTCCTCAGACGGGGAGATCACGCAGATGGTGTCGGAGGCGGATGTAGCTTGGCATGCGGGACATTGGGATACCAACCTGCGTAGTGTGGGTATCGAACACGAAGGCTATATCGACGATCCCGGCCGCTGGTATACGGATGCCATGTACCGCTCTTCTGCGGCGCTGACTCTGGATATTGCAACGCGGCAGCGGGTTTCTATCGATCGGAGCCACATCATCGGCCACTCAGAAGTGCCCGGTTGCTCCGGCGGTAGCGGGGGTGGGTCTGGCTGCCACACCGATCCGGGCAGTGGCTGGGATTGGGACTACTATATGGACCTGATCAACGGCGCCACCAATACGACGACGGGGGAGCTGGTGGGGGTGGTGGCCGACTCGGATATCTACAACGGCACCCGCCTCGTCGGGGCCACGGTGTGGATCCCTGAAACGGGCGACAGCACCACCACCGACAGCTCCGGGGTCTACCACTTTCCCGACCTCCCCTTCGGCACCTACACCATCCACGCCAGCTACCCGGGCTTTGCCGAAGGCACCTGCGGCCCCAAGACCACCTCAGCCTCTCAGGACTGGTGCTCCATCGCCCTCTACCCGGGCGAGGATCCCGGACCGGAGGACAGCAACCCGCCGACCGACGATAGTGCCGCGACCACCGGGGACGACAGCGGGGTGGACGAGGTCCCCGGGCGTAGCCCCCCCCACATTCCGGGTACTCCCGTCGTGATCGACGAGGTGAAGGGTGGTTGCACCACCGGTGCAGGCCCCTTGCTATTTGGGCTTCTAATTCCTCTATTTCTGCGGAGGAAGCAGTTTTGAAGTGGCAGCCGCAAATCTATGTTGTGGACGACAACCCCATTGTCCAGAGTGCATGGCGGAACTGGCTGAACAAGGTCCCCAACGCCGAGATCCACATGTACTCGGACGCCGAGAGCTTTTTGGCGTCTTTTGTACCCGGTGGGTCGGGAATCCTGATTCTGGACAACCACATGCCCGGTATGACCGGCATGGAGTTGATTGAGCGCTATGTGCCCCGTCAGATCGACATTCCCGTCCTGATGGTCACCGCCTTTGCGGACGTGCAGATGGCGGTGCGCGCCGTAAAAACGGGTGTGGTGAATGTCCTGGAAAAGCCGCTTCGGGGGGATGATCTCCTGGATGCCGTCCAGAAAATCCTCGCCAAGGAGCAGCAGGACTGGCCGAGGAGGCAGGAGGCCGCTGAGCTGCGCACCTCCTTGGGCTCTCTGACCAGCCGGGAGCGCGAGGTGATGATTGAGCTTCTGGAGGGGCGCTCCAACAAAGATGTCGCCACAAACCTGGGGATCAGTCCAAAGACGGTGGAGATCCACCGGGCAAGGGTGCTGCAGAAGGCCCATGTGGACTCGGTGACCGAGCTGGTACGCCGAATGACGGTGTTGGACGTGGATCCTTTCATCGAGGAATAAGCGCGGGACGCTATCCCGTGCCGGTGCGGCCGGAACGGGTTAATTGCCGGGCGCTGAAACGGTCCGGGGTGGCGGCTGCCGCACCGTATCGTAGCCCACCTCCACGGAGCATCGTGTCTGCAGCTGCGTACTTTGATGTAGACGGTACCTTGGTTGGGACAAATCTCATCCCTCCCACCCTGGCCTACCTGCTCAACCAGGCGTCGCCGCTGGACAGCGCCCGCCGCTTCGGGCGCCTGCTCTTGGGCACGCCGGCGCTGGTGGCTGCGGAGATGCAGGACCGACGTCTCTTCAACGAGGAGCTGTTTTCGCACTTCCGGGGGATGAGCGAGGACCGGATGGTGGTGCTTTCGGCCGAAGTATACAAAAATGTGGTCAAGCCCAACTTGCTTCCAGGCGCGAAAGATTTGATTGACCAGTGTAAGCGCGCAGGAATGCGCGTAGTGCTGATCACCGGTTCTTTGGACTGGACCATGGCTCCGCTGGCCGAGTACCTGGGCGCCGACCACTGTATTTCGAACCGCCTGGAACTTAAAGATGGCTACTGTACCGGTAAGCTATTGCGTCCGGTGGTCGCTGGTCCGGGGAAGGCCACGCTGATTGTAGAAGATGCGCGCGCCCACGGCCACGACCTGATGAAGTGCCACGCCTATTCAGACTCTTTTTCCGACGTTCCCATGATGTCCGTTGTCGGCCATCCTATCTGTATTCGTCCGGATGCGCGGCTGCGCAAACTCGCAGAAGCCTACCACTGGGCCACCGTAGACATCTCCCGACGCACCCCCTAGGGCACCCATGAACACCGAACATCCTTGCGTTGTTACGATCGATCATCGCTCCCGCCCCCGGGTGCTCTTCTCGGGAGACCAGCTCGTCGAAGTGGACCTGCCGGTAGGCACCCGCGTTGTCTACCCCCGCCCCACCATGGCACCTCTGGGGGATGTGGATGCGGCAATTCGGTATGCTATCTCACATCCCTACGGCTGTGAGCCGCTGTATGCGCTGCTCCGTCCGGGCATGAAGATCACCATCGCCCTGGACGATATCTCCCTTCCTCTGCCCAAGATGCAGACACCGGACATCCGCGAGCGGGTGCTCAACATCGTGCTGCCCCTGCTGGCCGACTACGGCGTGACCGACATCCACCTGATCGTCGCCACCTGCCTGCATCGCCCGATGTCCGGCGACGAGATCAAGCGGATGGTGGGGACCAAAACCTTCGATCGTTTCTGGCCGGATCGACTGTACAACCATGATGCCGAAAAGCCTGGTGGCCTCACCTATCTGGGCACTACCGATGCGGGCGAGATCGTGGAGATCAGCACCCGCGCGGCAGAAAGTGACCTGATCATCTACGTGAACGTCAACTTTGTGCCCATGGACGGGGGCCACAAGTCGGTGGCGGTGGGACTCTGCGGCTACCGCAGCCTGAAGCACCACCACAACCCCTACACCATCCGCAATTCTCACTCCTATATGGATCCCGAGAAGTCGGAGTTGAACCACCGGATCACCCGGATGGGTCAGCTGGTGAACAAGCACAAAAAGGTCTTCCATATCGAGACCACGGTGAACAACCGGATCTTCGACAAGCCCCTGGAATTCCTGGCGAAGAACGAAGATACCCTTAGCCAGACCGAGCTGCGCGCCCAGAAGACCCTGATCCGCACCCTCCAGGTACTCCCCCAGCCGGCGCGGCAGGCCATCTTCACGCGGGTACCTTCGCCCTACGGAGTCACCGGCGTCTTTGCAGGGGAAACCGAAGCCACCCATAAGCACACCATCGAGCGCAGCTACGAGCAGTATCTGGTGCCGATCCAGGGTCAAGCCGACATTCTGGTGTCGGGGGTGCCCTACATCTCGCCCTACAACGTGGGTTCTTTTCTGAACCCCCTGCTGGTGGCCTGCATGACCCAGGGCTACATCTTCAACCTGTATAAGGGGGTTCCGCTGGTGAAAAAAGGCGGGACGATGATCGTCTTCCACCCCTGCACCGACCATTTTGATAAGCGCCACCACCCGACGTATGTGGAGTTCTTCCACCGGATTTTGACCAAGACGCGCGACGCGGTAGAGCTTCACAAGAAATATGAAGCCGAATATGCCGCGAACCCCGCCTATATTCAGCTCTACCGCACCGGCCTCTCCTACCACCCCGCCCACCCGTTTTTTATGTGGTACTGGGGCGAAAATGGCCGCCAGCATGTGGGCCGGGTTATCGTGGTCGGTGCCGACAACGAGTATATTCCCAAGATTCTCGGCTACGAAACCGCGCCCACCTTTGCGGACGCGCTGCGGATGGCCAAGGACACCGCCCCGCCGAACCCCTCGGTGACCTGCCTGCATATGGTGCCCATGCTGATGGCGGAGGTGACCCCGTGACAGGGAGCGATCGCCCCGCGCCGCTGCAGGTGCGGAAATGGCTGGCCGGCTCCCGGTTGGTTGTGGTCGGCGGAACTGGCTTTCTCGGAAAGGTGTGGCTGGCCATGGTGCTGTACCACATCGAAGAGATCGAGCACCTCTACCTGATGGTGCGGCCGCGCAAAGATCGCAACCCCCTGGAACGTTTCTGGGCCGAGATCGCGCCTTCTCCGGTCTTCGACCCGCTGCGGGAAAAGTATCCCGGGCTCGCTTTCGAAGCGTTCTTACAACAAAAGGTCACGCCGATTCCCGGCGATGTCGGCGAGGCTTTTGCGGGGGTCCCCCAGAGCCTGCGTGATCACCTGCGCGGGAACGTGACTGCGGTGGTGAACGTGGCCGGGGTGGTGGACTTCAACCCACCCCTGGACGAAGCGCTCTCGGTGAACGCCTTCGGCATGCAGCAGCTGGTGGCCCTGGCAAAAGACCTGGGTGATGTTCCTTTTCTGCACACCTCCACCTGCTATGTGGCCGGGGATCGCACCGGTCAGGTGGAGGAGGTCAACCCCCAGCTTCAGCCCTTTCCCAAGGCGGCAAAGCTGGATACCCGGCATTGGAGCCCGGCAAGGGAGATCTCAGAGTGCGAGGATGTGATCCGCGCCGTACGCCACCGTGCTGCCGACGCCTTCCGCCAGACCACGTTCCTGGCCAATGCCAAGGAGAACCTGGAGAAAAAGGGAGAGCCCGGCCGCGGCAGTGCCCTGGAGGACGAGGTCAAACGTGTCCGCCGCTCCTACGAGGAAAAAGAGCTGATCGCGGCGGGAACTGAGCGTGCCAAGGTCTGGGGCTGGCACAATATCTATACCTATACCAAAGCCATCGGCGAGCAGATCCTCTGCGAGAGTGGCCTGCAATTCACCATCTGTCGCCCTGCCGTTATCGAGTCCGCTGTCCTCTTCCCCTCGGTGGGCTGGAACGAAGGCATCAACACCTCAGCGCCGCTCATCTACCTGGGTCTGGCCGGAAGCCACCGCTTCCCCGCCGAGGAGGAGTCGGTGATGGACTTCATCCCCGTGGACATGGTGGCCGCCGGGATGGTCATCGCCTTGGCGGAGTTGTTGGAGGGGACGGCGCCGCAGGTGTACCAGATGGGCTCCTCGGACTCTAACCCCTGCAAAATGCACCGGTTGATCGAGCTGGTTGGCCTGTACAAACGCCGCCACTATCAGAACAAAAGTGGCGGCAATCCGATCTTCAATTGGGTACAACGCCAGTATGATGCGGTGCCTTACACCGCCGATTCCTATTGGAAATATGGGCCGCACACCATCGAAAAAGCGGCAACCGGTATCGCCGGGCTCCTACAGCGCACCACAAAGGAGCTGGTGGCCCTGAAGCCGCTCCTGAACCCTGTGGCCGACGCTGCCTCGGGGCTGGCCTCCACCGCCTCCCGCACCGCCTACATCATGGACCAGTTTGTACCCTTTATGGCCACACACAACTACCGGTTCAGTTGCAGAAATGTACGGGCCGGCTATGCGCGCCTGGATGCCGAAGAACAGACCCTCTTCGCCTGGAACCCGGAGAGCATCGACTGGCGCCACTATATGTTGGAAGTCCACATTCCCGGGCTGGAAAAGAACGTCCTTCCCGAGTTGGACGACCGAGTCAATCGCCCCGTCAAGCCACTTCGTCGTCACGATACACTGTTGGATCTTATCGAAGATGCGGCCGAACGCCATGATCGTGCTGCCGCTCTGATGTTGACCCAGCCCGACGGCTTTGCGCGGGTGAGCTTTCGCGATCTGCGCCAGCGGGCGCGTGCCACGGCGGTGCGTCTGCGCGAGCTTGGAGTGATGCCCCAGGATCGTGTTCTTCTTTCCGGTGCCAACCATCCGGACTGGGTAGTCGCTTGGTTCGGCATTCAGTACGCCGGAGCGGTGGCGGTGCCCCTGGACCCCGGTCTGGGGGGAGATGCCGTCGCCAATATCGCCCGCACGGCAGAGCCGAAGCTGGGTATTTTTGATGCGAAGGCTGCCGGAAATTTCGGAACTGTAGTCGAAAATACGGTGGACATGGAGGTGGTTACGGCGCCGCTACCCGCAGACCAGATCCGCCTTCCGCACATCCCCCACAGTCGCAACGATGTGGCCTCGATCCTGTTCACCTCGGGTACCACCGGACAGCCAAAGGGCGTCGTGCTCACCCACGAAAACTTCTCGGCCCTGTTGGCCTCGCTGGGCCGACTGTTCCCCTTGAAGCCGGAAGACCGGGTGCTCTCGGTGTTGCCCCTGCACCACACCTTTGAGTTCACCTGTGGGCTCTTGCTGCCGCTGTCGGCGGGGGCCCAGGTGATCTACCTGGACGAGCTCACCGGCGAGCGGCTGACCTATGGCCTTCAAAATGGCCAGGTCACCGCGATGGTCGGCGTCCCTGCCGTGTGGCAGCTTCTGGAGCGTCGTATCCACACCCAGGTTCGTGAGCGCGGCAAGTGGTTTGAAGTCGGCTTTGATCTTGGCCTGGAAGCAAACCGCATGTTGGGACAGCGCACCGGTCTGGACGCCGGGCGCCTGCTTTTTGCCTTTGTCCACCAGCGCCTCGGCGGAAATATCCGCCTGTTGATCTCCGGCGGCGCGGCACTTCCCAAGGATACCCATCAGTTTTTTGCCGGCCTGGGTCTGCATCTGGCGGAGGGCTATGGCCTCACCGAAGCCTCGCCTGTGCTGACGGTCTCCAAGGGAGGACCGGGGGAGAAGTACGGGAATGTCGGCAAGGCGATCCCCGGCGTACAGATCCGCATCCTGAACCCCGATGCCAACGGGGTGGGCGAGGTCATCGCGAGGGGTGCCAACGTGATGCAGGGCTACTATGCCAACGAAGAAAGTACCCGTGCGGTTCTGGATTCGGAAGGCTGGCTGCACACAGGCGATCTGGGACGTATGGATCCCAAAGGCCGCCTGATCATTGTGGGCCGCGCCAAGGATGTGGTGGTGACCGCCTCCGGAGAGAATATCTACCTGGATGATCTGGAAGCACGCCTCGGCAACATTCCCGGCGTCAAGGAGTACACCACCGTCGGCATCGCCGATCCACGCGGTGGTGAGCGCCTCGCACTTTTGGCGGTGCCCGAGCTACGCGAGGATGAAGAGCCGGCAAGGGCGAGGATCCACGCCCGGAACCAGCTGAAGGAAGCCATCTCCGCCCTCCCGGTGGGTCTGCGCCCTGCGGTGGTGGAATTACAGGATGATGTACTCCCGCGCACAGCAAGCCTTAAGGTCAAACGCCGGGAAGTACAGACCATCCTCGCCACCATGGTGCAGAGCAGCGAGGAGGCTCGCATCCTCGGCGGGAGTGTCGGTAGCGGCACGGCACGCGCCGTGGCGCGCGTGGCGGGTGTGGAGCCGGAGCGTGTACACAGCGGCACCCGAATCCGCGAGGACCTGGGCTTCGACTCGCTGATGTGGACCGATCTCTCTCTGGAATTGGAGGCCACCACCGGAGCCCGCCCTTCTCCCGAGGCCCTGGCTCGCTGCGAAACGGTGGCCGAGGTGGAGCTATTGTTGCGCCGTGGCAACAATGCGGCGCTGGAGCCCCGTTCTGACAACAATGAAGCCGAGGATGTGGTCGAGGAGAAGATCCGCGTCCCCGATCTTCTGATCGGACCGTTGAAAGAGGCTTTGGGCCAGGTTCAGTCTTTCGCCAACGGCACCCTGCTGGACACACGGGTGACCGGCCGGGCCTTTATTCCCCAGAACCGTCCGGCCCTGGTCGTCAGCAACCACAGCTCGCACCTGGATATGGGCCTGGTGAAGTATGCGCTGGGCGACTATGGCAGCCAGATGGTTTCGATGGCCGCCGCCGACTACTTTTTTGAAGGCAACAAGTGGTGGGTCGCCTACTGGGAGCAGCTCACCAACCTGCGGCCGCTGGATCGCCAGGCGGGCATCCGCGCCAGCTACAACCAGGCGCGCACCGCCGTGGAAGAGGGCAACGTGGTGCTCATCTTCCCTGAGGGTACCCGGCAGCCGGACGGGCGTCTGGGCCCCTTCAAGCCTATGGTCGGCAAGCTGGCCCTGGAAACCGGCCGCGATGTGCTGCCGGTCTTCCTGGACGGCACGCACCGCATCCTGCCCAAGGGTGCTTCGCTCCCCAAGGGCCGCGGCGTGGAGGTGCGGATCGGCCCAGCTATCCGCTGGGAAAAGATGCAGAGCTGGACGGAAGGGCTGAAGCCTAACGACGCGGCACGCCTGGTCACCCGGGTAATGCGCGACGCCGTGGCAGCCCTGCGCGACGGGCGTCTTCTGGATCCTGAGACGCTGCGGCGGGAGGATCTCTTAGAGGAGCGGGTGGAGGTGGACCCGAACGTGGCCCTGTTCCAGGAGCTTCCCAGTCGCTTCATCGTGGGGGCCCTGGAGGAGACCACTTCCTGGTACTTCAGCCTGGGCGACGGGGAACACAGCAAGTGGACGGTGGTGGCCGACAAGGAGAAGGTAGAGGTGAAAGCCGGAAAACCCTCCGGTGGTGTTGCCTCTTGCGTGGTCAAGACCTCACCCGGAATGATGGAGAAGATCATCCGAGAGGCCTATGCCCCTGATCCCGCGGAATTTATCGGTGGAACCATCAAAACCAACGACATACCGCTGCTGATGCAATTTGCACAGAGCTTCCGCTTGGGTGCCGCATGAGAGTCCTGGTTACCGGAGGAACCGGCTTTCTGGGCAGCTTTCTGGTGCCCAGGCTGGCACAGGAGCACGAGCTGCGGGTGCTCGCACGGAACCCCTCCCCCATCGAGGGAGCCACTGTGGT
>CAITDR010000155.1 GCA_903891165.1 uncultured Pseudomonadota bacterium | reverse complement strand
TGGAAGAAGGCCTATGTGCGGCTTGCCGAGGGTAACACCCTCAGCTTCTTGGAGAACTGAGCTATGGGTACCAAACGTTTTTCCGCGGTCACCCCTGGCCGGCGGTTCCAGATCGCGCCCGACTTTGCCGAAGTCACTACTGACCGGCCATTGAGGGCGCTCACCGGTCCCCTCAAGGGGACTGGCGGGCGTAACAACCTCGGCCATCGCACCAGCCGCCACATGGGCGGCGGCCATAAGCGGCGCTACCGTATGGTGGATTTTCGCCGCGAGAAGTTGAACGTGTCCGCAAAGGTTGCGACGGTCGAGTACGATCCCAACCGCACCTGCCGGATTGCGCTCCTCTCGTACGCGGATGGTGAGAAGCGCTACATTCTCGCTCCAGACGGCCTGTCCGTCGGTGACGTGGTCGTGGCGAGCGACACCGCCGACATCCGCCCCGGGAACAATCTCCGCCTGGAGAGTATTCCTCTGGGTGTTCAGGTCCACAATGTGGAACTGAAGGTTGGAGCTGGTGCGCAGATGTGCCGGGCGGCCGGTGCCTTCGCGCAGGTGATGGCCAAGGAAGGCAAGTATGTCCTCCTCCGCCTCCCCAGTGGCGAGCTGCGTCAGGTCCTGGGTCAATGCCGGGCCACCATCGGACAGGTGGGCAACCTGGATCACGAAAACGAGATTCTTGGAAAGGCTGGTCGCGCGCGCTGGATGGGCTGGCGCCCTCAGGTCCGCGGCACTGCGATGAACCCGATCGACCATCCCCACGGTGGTGGTGAAGGGCGTACCAAGGGCGGGCGTCATCCTGTGTCTCCGTGGGGTAAACCCACCAAGGGCTACAAGACCCGTTCTCGCAAGAAGCCGTCCAACCGGTTTATCGTCAAGCGTCGCGAAAAGTAGGGAGTTTCTATGGCCCGTTCGGTCAAAAAGGGTCCCTTTGTGGACCAGTACCTCATCTCCAAGGCGGCAGCCGCCAAGGGGAGCGCCAATCGGCTCATCAAGATCTGGAGTCGGCGTTCTACCATCATCCCGGATTTTATCGGGCTCACCTTCGCGGTGCACAATGGGCGTAAGTTTCACCCCGTCTATGTGACCGAGCAGATGGTCGGGCACAAGTTCGGTGAGTTTGCGCTCACCCGTACCTTCTTTGGCCATGCGGCGGACCGCAAGACCAAGGTGAAGTGAGCCGGTTCACGGCTTGGAGTATCCATGAAAGGAACAGCTACTCTTCGTTTTGCGCGGATTTCCGCACAGAAAGCTCGCTTGGTCGCCGACATGGTTCGCGGACAGGCCGTTGGGGAGGCCGTGCGTATTCTTGCCTTCCTTCCCAAGAAGTCCGCCCCTCTGATTCGCAAGCTGATTGAGTCGGCCGTGGCGAATGCAGAGCAGCAGACCGAGGGCCTGGATGTGGACTCCCTCCGCGTTCAGACCATCCTGGTGGATCAAGGTCCGGGGATGCGGCGCTTTCGTCCACGCGCGCAGGGAAGGGCCACCCCGGTGGTCAAGAAGACTGCACACATTACGGTTACCGTGGGAACTCGGTAGGAGGAAAAGATGGGTCAGAAAGTCAACCCTATCGGGTTTCGGGTAGGTATCACCCGCCCATGGGATTCTCGCTGGTATGCCGAACGCGACTATCAGCGGTTCCTGCATGAAGATATTAAGATTCGTCGCTTCTTGAAGGGGAAGCTGGCGCTTGCCGGCGTCAGCCGGATCCGAATCGAGCGGGCCGCCAACAAGGCCAAGGTCTATATTCACGCGGCGAAGCCGGGAGTGATTATCGACAAGAAGGCGGTTCGTCTGGACCAACTGCGCCTTGAGCTGCAGAAGATGGTCAAGACCGAAGTCTTCCTGAACGTCATGGAAGTGCGCAAGGTGGATACCGATGCGCAGCTCGTTGCTGAGAATATCGCTACCCAGCTTGAGAAGCGGGTTTCGTTCCGGCGCGCGATGAAGAAAGCCGTGACCCAGTCCCGCAAGGCCGGTGCCAAGGGGATCAAAGTGATGTGTGCCGGGCGTCTCGGTGGCGCCGAAATGAGCCGGACCGAGTGGTATCGCGAGGGGCGCGTGCCTCTTCATACCCTTCGGGCCGACGTTGACTATGGTTTTGCCGAAGCAAAAACGACCTACGGTGTCATCGGCGTCAAGGTATGGATCTTCAAAGGTGAGATCCTTCCTGGCGACGAGGACCGTTCGCTCTGAGGTGAGTGATGCTGAGCCCCAAGCGTGTAAAATTCCGGAAAGTGCAGAAAGGTCGTCGGAACGGCCTGGCCTACCGTGGATCTGATGTAAGCTACGGAGACTTTGGGTTGCAGGCCCTCGCTCCAGGATGGATCACCTCTCGTCAACTGGAAGCGGGGCGTATTGCGCTCACGCGTCATGTGAAGCGTGGTGGGAAGATCTGGATCCGGGTCTATCCTCAGAAGCCGGTGACCAAGAAGGCGGCCGAGACCCGAATGGGAACGGGCAAAGGCAACCCTGAGTACTGGGTTGCCGTGGTCGAGCCGGGTCGGATTCTCTATGAAATCGAGGGTGTACCTGAAGAGGTAGCGCGGGAGGCGCTTCGGCTGGCCAGCCACAAGCTGCCGCTCGAGACCCGGTTTGTGCGTCGTGATGGAGGTGTTTGATGGAATTCTCCGATATCAATGCTCTTTCTGATGAGAGCCTCGTGCACCAGGAGATGGCCTGGCAGGACGAACTGACCGGGGCACTCCTACGTCATCGTCTCGGCAAGCTGGTCAACACCGCCTCTCTTCGGGTTGTGCGACGCTCTGTGGCTCGTGCCCAGACGGTGCTTACCACTCGGGAGCGCGAAGCGGGCCTTTCCTTGGGCGCTCTCAAGGAGAAGTACCGGGCGAGCTATGTTCGGCCATCCCCCGCTGCTTCTGGCGGTGAAGGAACCGACTTCTTGAAGTCCCTTCTTGACGGAAGCGAGCAGGCTAGTTAAGGCTGCGGCGCCAAAAGGCTTTTCGGAGTGTTGCGTCCGCCCTGCGGAGACCTCGCTCTACTGATTTTGAAGAACATGGAGGCAATCTGATGTCCGAAGAGACTGGACAGGGCGGGAAGCGCCGGCTGCGCGGTCGTGTCGTCTCCGACAAGATGGACAAGACGGTAGTGGTGGCTGTAGAGCGTAAGTACAAGCACCCCCGGTACCGGAAGTACATCACTCGGATTCGGAAGTTCGCAGCGCACGATGAGGCGAATGCGTGTTCCGTGAACGATGTCGTGGTGATCGAAGAGTCCCGACCCCTTTCGCGCACCAAGCGCTGGGTGGTGGTTGATCGTGTTGTGGCTATCTGACGAGCGGAGGCGGTTATGATTCAGATGCAGACCACGCTCGACGTGGCAGACAATTCAGGAGCGCGTCGGGTCCAGTGCATCAAGGTGCTGGGCGGTTCGAAGCGCAAGTATGCCTCCCTCGGCGACGTTATTGTTGTGAGTGTCAAGGAGGCATCTCCCAATGGTAAGGTCAAGAAGGGAGAGGTTGCAAAGGCTGTTGTTGTACGCACGGCGAAAGAAGTTCGTCGCGTTGATGGCACCTACATCCGCTTCGATGCCAACGCGGCGGTGCTCCTCGATGAGAAGGGCGAGCCCATGGGTACCCGTATCTTCGGACCGGTGGCTCGGGAGCTTCGGGCGAGGCAGTACATGAAAATCGTGGCGCTCGCGCCAGAAGTGCTGTGAGGCAAAAATGTCGAAGGTGAAGCTGAAGATCCGCAAGGACGACCAGGTGGTGGTCATCAGCGGGAAGAACAAGGGACGCCACGGGAAAGTCCTGGAAGTGCGTCCTACCGAAAATCGCGTGGTGGTGGAAGGTGTGGCGATGATCAAGCGGCACATGAAGGGCCAGGGCGATCAGCCCGGTCGGATTGTGGAGCGTGAGTCTTCGGTGCACGTTTCTAACGTCGCGTTGTGGGATGATGTTGCAAAGAAACCCCGGAAGGTTTCGATGCGGCACACCGATGACGGGCTTGTTCGTGTGGATCGCAAGTCCGGCGAGAAGATCTGATTAGACTGGAGAGGGTGGTATGACGCCTAGGCTTTTGGAGCAATATCGCTCCACCGTGGTGCCGGCCTTGAAGGCCGAGTTCAGCTACGGAAATGTAATGCAGGTTCCGCGTCTCACGAAAATCGTGGTGAATACCTCGATTAAGGAGGCCACGCAGAACGTTCGGCTGCTGGAGAATGCGGCCGAAGAGTTGGCAGCCATCACGGGTCAAAAGCCTCAGATGCGCCGTGCCCGTATGAGTATCGCCAACTTCAAGTTGCGCGAAGGGATGCCCATTGGTGCTCGGGTTACCCTCCGGGGTGATCGGATGTGGGAGTTCCTGGATCGTCTCGTAAATGTTGCGCTTCCTCGGACGCGTGACTTTCGCGGTGTGAGCCCGAAAGCCTTTGATGGGCGTGGCAATTACTCTCTCGGGCTTAATGAGCAAATCATTTTCCCTGAGATCAACTATGATAAGGTACAGAAGGTGACTGGGATGAACATCGCCTTCGTGACCACGGCGCCGAGTGATCGGGAAGCCAAGGCGCTTCTCAAGCACCTCGGCATGCCTTTCCGGCAGTAGGAGATAGCTGCGATGGCGAAGAAATCGTCTATGGCAAAGGCCAAGCGCACGCCGAAGTTCAGCGTGCGACGCCGCAATCGGTGTCCTCTGTGCGGTCGGCCTCGTGCCTTTCTGCGTGATTTTAACATGTGCCGTATTTGCTTCCGTGGCCTCTCCCTGAAGGGCGAGATTCCGGGTGTAATGAAGGCGAGCTGGTAGGCGGAGGTTCCTATGGCAATGACGGATCCTGTAGCCGACATGCTCACCCGCATTAGAAATGCTGGGCTTGTTGGTCATGAAACAGTCGCGATGCCCCGTTCGGGCCTCAAAGTTCAGATTCTTCGGATTCTGGAGCAAGAAGGCTTCATCGGTGGCGTTCAGGATGACGGACGCACGCTTCGTGTGCAGTTGCGGTTCGACCAGGGACGCCGTGCGGTGATCCAGGGCCTGAAGCGCGTTAGCACTCCTGGGCGTCGCACCTATGTTGGTAAGGACGAGATTCCGTATGTCCGGGATGGACTCGGAGTCGCGATCCTCACTACCCCTCGCGGAGTACTCACCGACCGTGCCGCCCGTCAGGCGGGTGTCGGTGGTGAAGTGCTCTGTTACGTCTGGTAAAGGGAGTTTACCGATGTCTCGAATTGGGAAGCTGCCGGTGGTCGTTCCACCGTCTGTAGACGTTACCATCGCAGATGGATCCGTTCGTCTCAAGGGACCCAAAGGTGAGCTGTCTCGCAGCATCGCCTCGGGTGTTCGTATTGACCGTAGCGGTGCCGAGCTTGTCGTGGTGCGTGTTGGTGAAGACCGCCAAGCGAGGTCGAACCACGGGTTGGTCCGCGCCCTTGTGAACAACATGATGGTGGGAGTGACCAAAGGCTTTGAGCGGCGGCTCGATATCCAAGGGGTCGGGTTCAAGAGTGAGGTGAAGGGCAAGACCCTGATCCTGTCTCTGGGCTACAGCCACCAGATCGACTTCCCGTTCCCCGACGGCGTGACCATTGAGGTTGCGGATAAGGGTGTGAAGTTGGTTGTTCGGGGCTGCGACCGTGAGGCGGTGGGGCAGACGGCTGCGCGCTTGAAGATGCTCCGGCCTCCGGATAGCTACAAGGGCAAGGGTGTCCGCTTTGAGGGAGAGAAAGTCCGCCTGAAGCAGGGCAAGACCGCCAAGAAGTGAGGTTGTGATGAGTGTGAAGAATAGTCAGGTTGGTCGCTCTCGGCGTAAGCAGCGCATTCGGAAGAAGGTCCACGGAACCGCTGAGCGTCCTCGTATGACGGTATACCGCGCTGCGGGGCATATGTACGTGCAGATCATCGATGACGATGCGGGGCACACACTGGTGTCGGCTTCGACGTTGTCGTCGGAGATGGAATCCTTTGAGGGACATCGCGGCAATATTTCTGCGGCGCAGGAAGTTGGTCGCTTGGCAGCAGGGAAAGCTCTGGCTGCGTCCGTATCGAAGGTAGTTTTCGATCGTAATGGCTTCTTGTACCATGGGCGTGTGAAGGCACTTGCTGACGCTGCTCGTGAAGCTGGCCTTGAGTTCTAACTGTCGGTGAGGGTATCGTGAACAAAAACGTTCGTCCCAAGAGGGCCTCTGAGGAGGTCACCCTCATTGAGAAGACCATCCACGTAAATCGCGTAGCGAAGGTCGTGAAGGGTGGTCGTCGGTTTGGTTTCAGCGCGCTCGTTGTGGTTGGCGATGGCCAGGGTCGCGTTGGAGTCGGCCACGGCAAAGCTAACGAAGTGCCGGAGGCAGTCCGCAAGGCTACCGAGCGCGCTCGCAAAGAGATGATTAGCGTGCCGATCGTAAACTCCACCGTGCCTCACGAGGTCGTGGGTGAGTACGGTGCGGGGCGCGTAGTGATTCGGCCCGCCAGCTCTGGTACTGGGGTTATTGCCGGTCCGGTGGTTCGCGCCATCATGGATGCGGCAGGCTACCACAACATTCTTACGAAGAGCCTGGGAAGTTCAAATCCCCACAACGTGATGAGGGCCACTTTTGCAGCCCTTAACCAGATGGAATCTCCAGAGCAGGTTGCTGCTCGTCGCGGGCTTTCTGTGGATCACGTGGTGGCCGGGTATAAGCACTCTCAGCTTCGGCCGGCATAGGGGAGGGGAGATGGCAAATCTCAAAGTTACGCTCCTCCGGAGCACTATTGGTTGCGCCGAACGCGTTCGGGCTACGGTCCGTGGGTTGGGGTTGCGCAAAATCGGAAGTTCCCGCGAGCTGGAAAATACACCAGCGGTGCGTGGAATGATCAAGTCGGTACTCCACCTGGTGCAGGTGGAAGAGAACATCCAGAGCTGAGGACGCTTCCATGGCAAATGAACTTTCCAATCTGAAGCCGGTCCCAGGGTCCACCAGGCCGCGGACGCGGCTCGGAAGAGGTCAGGGGTCGGGTCTGGGTAAGACCGCCGGTAAGGGAACCAAGGGCCAGAAGGCTCGTGCTGGTGCGTCCAAGGGTAAGGGCTTTGAGGGTGGACAGATTCCCCTTCGTAGGCGCCTTCCGAAGTTTGGCTTCACCAATATTTTCGCGAAGGACTACGCCGAGCTCAATGTGAGTGCGCTCGATGGTATTCCTGCCGGGACGAAGGTGGATGCAGCGTATCTGAAGGCTGCTGGCATCATCTCCCGCATTGGCAAGGATGGCGTCAAGCTGCTTGGTCGTGGTGAGCTGAAGGTCTCCCTCCATGTGGACCTCTCTGCTTGCAGCGCCGGTGCGCGGGCGAAGGTGGAGGCCGCGGGTGGCACGGTAGCCTCTGCTGGAGCCGAGGCGGCTTCGTGAGCCGCTGGCTCCTTCTTATCTATCAGATGCCGGATTTACGCAGCCGAGTGTTATTTACGCTCGGCATGCTTGCCGTTTTCCGACTGGGTGTCCACATACCGGCGCCGGGTGTTGACAGGGAAGCGCTCAAGCAGTTTGTAACCTCGAACAGCGATACGATGTTCGGGCTTTACGATATGTTCAGTGGCGGCGCCCTTCAGCAGTATAGTGTGTTTTTCCTTGGCGTGATGCCGTACATCACGGCCAGTATTATGGTGCAGATTCTCACCGTGGTCTTCCCTCCTTTGGAGCGTTTGTCCAAGGAAGGTCAGCAGGGCCGTAATCAGATCACCCAGTACACCCGCTACGGAACGATTGTTGTGGCGGTCGTTCAGTCTGGGCTGGCGGCGATGCAGTTGGAACAGATGTCCAACAACATGGTGCTCAATCCTGGCTGGCAGTTCCGCATCATCACCATCTTGACGATGACGGCTGGTAGTTGTTTTGTCATGTGGCTCGGAGAGCAGATTTCAGAGCGTGGCATCGGCAATGGTTCCAGTCTTATCATTACAGCAGGGATTGTATCCCAGCTCCCGCAGTCGGCCTTTACCCTGGTTAAGAAGATACAGGCGAATGAGCTCGCGCTGACAGATGCGGCAGGACTTTTGGTTCTGATGGTGGCTGTCGTGGGTGCGATTTGCTGGATCGAGCGCGCGCAACGCCGTGTTCCCATCCACTATGCCAAGCGGGTGATCGGGCGCACCGTTTACGGTGGCCAGACGAGCCACCTGCCGCTGAAGATCAATACGACGGGCGTCATTCCGCCGATTTTTGCGTCCTCCCTTCTCATGGCCCCGGCGACGGTGTTGAACTTCTGGCAGAACGAGAACGTCCAGGGGTTTGCGGCCTTGCTTCAGCCGGGAGCTTGGTTCTATAACTATTCCTACGTTGCTCTTATTGTATTCTTCTCGTACTTCTATACCGCGATTATGTTCAATCCGGTGGATGTTGCGGACAATCTGAAGAAGAGCGGCGCTTACATCCCTGGGATTCGTCCTGGGCGTCAGACGGCCGAGTACATCGATCGTCTTCTGATGCGCCTCAACGGAGCGGGAGCGTTTTATCTCGCGGGTGTTTGCATACTCCCTACGATCCTCACGAGCCAGGGCGGGATTCCGTTCCACTTCGGGGGCACGGGGCTTCTCATTGTGGTGGGCGTTGCTCTGGATACCGTCGCGCAGATCGAGGCCCAGCTTCTGACCCGGCAGTATGATGGACTCCAGGGACCTCGCACGGGGGGGCGTCGTCGCTACCTCACCACAGGTTCCCGAGAGGCTCTATGATCAGCATGCTCTTTGGCCCCCCTGGATGCGGGAAGGGAACACAAGCTACTTTCCTGGCGGGTCATTTCCGGGTGCCCCATGTGGCCACCGGTGACATCTTTCGCAAGAACCTTAAAGAGGGTACCCCCCTCGGGTTGGCGGCGAAGGGATTTATGGAGAAGGGGCAGCTGGTGCCGGACGAGTTGACCTGCGAAATGGTCGCTGACCGGATTGCAGCTCTGGATTGTGCAGGCGGGGTTCTCTTTGATGGTTTCCCGCGGTCGCTGGCACAGGCGCACTGGCTGATTGGGGCTTCGAAGGGAAAGGCGGCGCAGGTGGTCAGCATCGAAGTTCCCACGGAAGTTTTGATCGCTCGGATTGCTGGACGCCGTGTCTGTTCAAAGTGCTCAGCCACCTACCACGAGACCTACGATCCACCACCGGCCCTTTGCCGTGCTTGTGGAACCGCCAGCATTGTGCAGCGGCCGGACGACCAGGAGGTGGTTGTGCGCGCTCGCTTGGAAACGTATACTCGAGACACGTCTCCCGTGCTCGGTGTTCTCCGCTCTGCATTTCCTGTTTATGTGGTGGACGGCGTGGGTGCCGTGGAGCAGGTGGGTCAGCGGATTCTTCAGGCCCTTGGGGCCTGAAGGTCGACTACATGATCCCTATTAAGGACTGGCACGAGCTCGCGGCGATGCGGGTGGCGGGAAGAAAGCTCGCAGAAGTAGCTGAGCGTGTGCGCCCGGTGGTCCAGGTGGGGGTGTCTACCGATGAGGTCGATCGCCTGACGGAGGAGGCGATCCGGGGGCTGGGTGCTCGACCCGCCTTTAAAGGCTACAAGGTCGGCAAGGCTATTTTCCCGAAAACGATCTGCATCTCCATCAACGAGCAGGTGGTACACGGCATTCCGGGGAAACGACTTCTTCGGGAGGGTGACATCGTCACCTTGGACTTCGGCCTCGTGGATGCCAGCGGCTACTATGCGGATCTGGCATTTTCGGTGCCGATGCCGGGGGCCTCTGCCCGTGCCAAGAAGTTGCTTGACGATACAGAGCAATCACTATATGAGGGCGTCCGTTTGGCGCGCCCGGGTGGGCGCATTGGAGATATCGGCTGCGCTATCCAGGGATATGTGGAGCCAAGAGGGTATGGTGTAGTCACCCAGTTTGTTGGGCATGGAATTGGGAGGAACTTGCACGAAGAGCCCAGCGTTCCCAATTTTGGGAAGGCAGGCACAGGTTATTTGTTGAAACCGGGAATGGTGTTGGCGATCGAGCCGATGATCACACTCGGTAAGGGGAAGACCCGGATTCTCGAAGACAAGTGGACAGTGGTAACAGAAGACGGCAGCTTGGCTGCCCATTTTGAGCATACCGTTGCCATCACGCCTTCGGGGCCGGAAATACTTACCACCTTGAATGAAGGTGGTTCCATCCGTTGAACCGGCATTGCCGGCGAGGAGATTCAGGTGAAGGTGAAGGCATCCGTCAAAGCGATCTGTGACAAGTGCACGGTCATTCGCCGCCGTGGGGTGGTTCGGGTGATCTGCGAGACGCCAAAGCACAAGCAGCGGCAGGGGTGAGGCAATGGCACGTATTGAAGGTGTTGACCTCCCTCGGAACAAGCGCATTGATATTGCGCTTTCCTACCTCTACGGCGTTGGTCGGAAGAACGCAGTGGATATCCTTGAGAAGGCTCAGGTAGATCTCGCTACCCGCACTCAGGATCTCACTGAACAGGACGTGGCGAAGATTCGCGACGTTATCCAGCGTGAATACCGCGTGGAAGGCGAACTCCGCAAGGAAGTCGCTATGAACATCAAGCGGTTGATTGACCTGGGTACCTATCGCGGCAGCCGCCACAAGCGCGGCCTCCCGGTCCGTGGCCAGCGTACCCATACCAACGCACGGACCCGCAAAGGTCCCCGTCGCGCCGTCACCGCGAAGAAGAAGTAGGGTGAACCATGAGCGTCAATAAAAAGAAAGTTGTCAAGAAGGCGAAGAAGAATGTGCCCTCTGGTGTGGTGCACATTCAGTCAACCTTCAACAATACTATCGTCACCATCACCGATCCGGCCGGGAATACCGTCGCGTGGTCCAGTGCAGGTGTGAAGGGTTTCAAGGGCTCTCGCAAGTCCACCCCCTTTGCGGCTCAGCTGGTCGCGGAAGATGCAGCGCGGAAAGCGATTGACCACGGCATGAAGACCGCTGGCGTCGTCATCAAGGGGCCTGGCGCAGGCCGGGAGTCTGCGCTTCGTGCTGTTCAGGCCGCGGGCTTGAAGGTCACGATGATCGTGGACGTAACCCCTATCCCTCATAACGGCTGCCGTCCTCCGAAGCGGCGTCGCGTCTGAGCGAACGCTCCTTCGGCTGTCCCTGATCAACGCCGGACGATGAACGCCGCTATGGCGATAGAAGTCCGGCAGGGAGTGCATTATGAATGAGTTTATGTATAGCAATTGGCGGAGCTTAATCAAGTCCCGCCGCATCGAACGGGATTCTTCCTCCGGGGATACCTACGGCAAGTTCGTAGTGAAGCCCTTGGAGCGTGGTTTCGGTATCACCCTAGGGAATGCACTTCGCCGGGTGCTGTTGTCCAGCCTCCAGGGTGCAGCGATCACCTCCGTCAAGATGGAGGGAGTGCTCCACGAGTTCTCCGCCATCCCCGGCGTGATCGAAGATGTCACCGACATCATCCTGAACCTGAAGGGCGTGCTCATCCGTACCGATCGGATGGAGCCTTTCCGGGCCAGCATTGATGTGGAAGGTGTTGCTGGGGAAATCCGCGTGGTTCGTGGTAGCGACATCCGTTTTGAAGGCGCCGCTGAGGTGCTCAATCCTGAGCACCCCATCGCCACCCTCACCGGACACGCCCGCCTCCATGCGGAGTTCACCATCAAGATGGGCAAGGGTTATGTCCCGGCCGACCGTAACAAGTCTCCGGATATGCCCCTGGGCACCATCCCCATCGACTCCATTCACTCTCCGATTCGCCGCGTTCGCTACACCGTGACCAACGCGCGTGTCGGACAGCGTACCGACTTCGACAAGCTGACCCTGGAAGTCTGGACCAACGGTGCGGTGACGCCCGAGGATTCTGTCGCATACAGCGCCAAAATCCTCAAGGAGCAGCTCCAGCCCTTCATCAACTTCGTCGAAGAAGATGAGCCGGTACAGGGAGAGGAAGCGGCCTCCGGGGAAGAGTTCAACGAGGCGCTCTTCAAGCGCGTTGATGAACTGGACCTCTCCGTCCGTTCCGCCAACTGCCTCCAGAACGCGGGAATTGAGTTTGTGTGGCAGTTGGTCGAGAAGACCGAAGCCGAGATGCTCAAGACCAAGAACTTCGGGCGGAAATCCCTGAATGAGATCAAGGAGATTCTGAGCGAGCTTGGGCTGTCGCTTGGAATGAAACTCCACAACTTTCCCAAGAACCACGCCTGATTAAGACAGGGATGGAGTAGAAGATGCGTCATCTAAAAGCTGGTCGCCGGCTGGGCTTGGGCTCTGCTCACCGTGATGCGATGATCAACAACCTTGTGACTTCGCTCATGCAGCACGGTCGCATTCGGACCACCCAGGCTCGCGCAAAAGAGCTTCGTAAGGTGGCCGACCGGATCATCACACTTTCGAAGCGGATTCCTCTTAGCAGCCTGGAAGGGCTGGAGGGAGAGGAACTTCGGGTAGCACGCGCAAATCGTGTCCACGCGATCCGTATGGCCCGCCGTTGGATCACCGACCGCGATGTGCTCCAGAAGATCTTCAGCGACTACTCGGAGCGGTTTTTGACCCGCCCCGGTGGCTATACCCGGATCCTGAAGCTGGGCTCCCGGCCTGGTGATCAGGCTTCCATGGTGCTGATTGAGCTGGTGGAGCCCTATGTGGCCCCGCAGCCGGAGCCTGCCGCTCCGGAAGCGGATGTGACCGCCTCCGCCTGAGCGGATTCGGTCGCAGCAAGGGACGGCCTCGCCGTCCCTTTTCGTTTTTCTGGTGTGGGGACGGGGGAAGGGGAGGGGACACCGGATAGATGCCCCTCCCTCCGGAGCACCCATGTTCTCCCTCTTCCTCTCCCTCGCCCTTGCCGCGCCATTTGATTTGAATGATGCGGGTGTGGTTTTTGAACTTCCCGGCTGGGAAACGGCCCGCTGGACCAACTGGGATTTCCGCTCCACCAACACCTCTGGCCCCATGGCCATGGAGATCTGGTACAGCCCCTGGCAGCAGGAACTCACGGAGGAGGTGGGGCGATCTCAGGCCGCACTCTACCGCGACCGTCTGGAGGCGCTGGAGCGGGCCAAAAACATCCGCATGGAGAACATCCAGATCCAGGAGGTGCAGGGGAGAACAACGGCTCTCCTCACGGTACGCTTCAACTTTGATCGTGTAAATGCGCGCGGGATCCTGATGGGGGCGTCCTTTCCCGGGGATGGCAAGATGGTGCATGTGGCGGTCTACGGCCCCGCCGAGTCTGAGGCAAAAATACGCGCGGCTCGTCAGCAGATCCTGGCCGCAATCCGCCAGATCAACCCCCCCGCGGCCACCTCTGCGGGGCCGGTGGACGCTCCTTATGGCAAGGTCACCTTCCCCTCTGGCTGGCGCCTTCCCTTGGCGTCGGAGGGGAAAGAGATGGAGGAACGTACGAAGCTGACGGGCGAAGCGGACTCTACCCGCTGCGTGACCGCGATCCACCCGCTGCCCATTGGTGCGCCCGACGTCCTCACCCTTTGTACCCGCGATTGGCGTTTTGGTCCCTTGGATCTGGATAGCTTCCCGGATCGTGAGCCCGCTTTTCGGCAGGGCCTCTATGGGAAGGCCGCCGATAAGGTGGCGGCCGGTGCATTGCTCACCGTCGGGGACCGCAACGCGGTGGGCTTCAGCCCGGAGCTGGCCGGTTATGATATGCGCACCGTGGTAATTCCCTACGAAGACAAGGTGCTGGTCGCCAAGGTTCTGGGGGCCGCGGGCAGCGGCGAGGCTCTCCAGGCGGCCTTGAACGAGACGCTCTCGGCAATCGCTTGGTCCGGCCCGGACAATGGGAAGCCCGCCTATACCTTCGGAGAAACGCTGGTCCACGGCTTGAAGTACAATGCCTTCCACCCCCTGAAGCTGCTCTGCGTGTTCCTCTCTTTGGGGGCTGTGGCCTTCCTGGCGAAGCGGGTTTTGGGACGCGAAGGGAGCACGGAGGTCAGCTGATCATCCCGCCGAGGACTTCCAGCAGGCTTTGGTATGCTCCAATACCAAAAAGGCCCAGTTGGAGCAGCAGGAGTGATCCACAGAGGCCCAGGTTGAGCGAGGAGAGCCATCGGATCTGAACCAATCTTGGCCTCAGAGCGGCCGGGAGCCCTCCCGCCTCCAGCCGCGCCAGCTCCTCGTCGGCACGGTACCAGGCCCAGAGCGAGAGTGCGGCGCCGGGAACGCCCGTAAATAGGCAGGGCCCCATCAGGTTGAGGGGGACTGCGATCCACAGTAGCCGCTGGATGGCCACGGTCGGGTCAGGCGGAGGAGGCGGAGGTGCCTCTCCGTCAAAGAGCTGGTCCGCCTTCACGCCTTTCCATCCAGAAGTATGGAAAGATCCTTCCGGACCGCTTCAGGGTTGGGGTGCCTTCCCATGGTTTTGGCAGCGTGCTGCAGGTTCTGGAGGTTGAGCGCCTCCGGCCGCTGGAGTTCGTCCACCGCCAGCAGCGTTTTTCCGAGGGTTAGCGCTGCTTTGGGAATGTCTGTCGCCCCTTTTTCCAGTACCCGTAGCACCAGTAGATAGGACTCCAGCAGATTCGTGCTCAGGTTGGCAAGCTCCCCGATTCGGCTGCGATCCCGCACGCGCAGGTCCTCTCCCTCCGCCACCACCAGCTCCCATTCCACCAGCTTTTCCCGCGCCCGCTGCCGTAGCTGTGCCACACTCAGGTCTGGGTCAAAGATGAACTCCCGGTTGAAGACCTCGGCCTGCCGATCGAAGAGCCGGTCCACCTCGTTGAAGTCAGGAAGATCCTGGCCCAAGGCCCGGATGCCACTGCAGTACCAAGAGAGTGTGGCCAGCGGTGCCAACAGGGTATTTTTGTAGTACTCCATACGGATTCTTCCGTGCGGCGGAATCGCGTACACCCGGGTGCCATCCCCCTCGTGAGCCTCCAACATCCGGCTTGCTACCAGCACTCTTGTCGATTCGTCCACCAGATCAGCGACACGACGCAATCCCCTCGGCTCTTTCACCCCCAGCGAGCGCAAGTAGCCCAGGAAGCGCGTCGTGCGATCCACGATGTCTTCATGACGAATTCCCCGCCTTCCATGTGCAAGAATAGCCAGACTGGTTAGAGCCACCGGGAGGATCAATGTCTCTTCGTCGATCCGTGCTAACAGCCGGTCTCCGGTGTGTTGTAGGCGGTTAAGGCGCTCTTCAGACGAGAGAGTCGCCCAACTTCCCGCAGCCTCTTTTGCAGAGATCGCCTCGCCCACACGTACGTAGACGCGCCCGTAGCGCTCCCTCAGTACACGTGTAGCCTTCATTACACCCTGGATGCTCTCCGGCTCCTTGCTGGAGCCAGAAAGCTCCCGTTCAAAGACTTTTTCCTCGGCAATTCGTGCGTAGCCGATGTAGACGGGCAGCAGGCTGACTTCTCGGCCACTCTGGCTCTGCACGGCGGCCTCCACCACCATTCGCAGCACCCCGAGCTTGGGAGGGAGCAATTTTCCGGTTCGAGAGCGTCCGCCCTCGATAAAAAATTCGACCGGCACCTCCATCCGTAGCAGCTCCTTCAGGTACCGTGCGAACAACACCGGAAAGACCGTATCCCCCGCAAAATTGCGCCGGATGAAAAAGGCGCCCATACGACGGAACACTGCGCCCAACGGCCAGAAGGCGAGGTTGTCTCCTGCCACTACATGGGGCACGGCGATGTCGTGATCGTAGAGAATACTGGACAGCAACATATAGTCCAGGTGTGAACGGTGGCAAGGCACCAGCACCGGCGTCCCCTTCCGCATCGCCTCGCGCACCCGCTCCAGATCCTCGGGGCGGATGTCGATCCCGGAGTAGATCCGCTGCCAGATCTGCCGGGTGATCCAGGCTGCCAGCCGGAGGTAAGAGCCCGAGAAGCGTGCGGCCATCCGGTCGTAGGTGCGCCCAATCTGCGCGGCGATGGTGGCCGGTGGGGCGCCTGTAGCCCGAGCCTGCTGGCTGACCAGCGTCGTTAACTCCGGTGACTGCAGCACCTGGCGCCGTACCTCTCCCCAAGCCCGGGTCCGTGGTCCCAAAACCACCTGGGCCTCCCGGTACAGGTAGCGGCGGAGCAGCAGCCGCAGCCTCCGTCTCTGCCGCGACGGCGTCTCCGTTCCAAAACGTTCCCGGATCTCCGCCAGAGACACCGGCTCGCCCACCTGAACCAGGGGGTCGCTGGCGTTGGACAGGGACCACAGCTGCGAAAAAGGACCGGGAAGCTCCTCCAGCCCTGCCACAAATTCCCCGACCACCCCCTGCGGCCGCGCCTTCTCCCACAGCACCACCACTGGCAGCACCAGGACAGGGCGCTCCGTGCGCGCCTGTGCCTGCTCCAGGGCCTCCAGCGGGTCTTCGGCGGGCTCCGTGAAAGGCAGGTGCAGCTCGGGTCGCCGCGCCAGGAAGACGCAGCTGGGCTTGCCCTCCGCGATACGCTGGGCCAGCCAGCCCGATCGGACGGGATCCTCCGCAGGGCCACTCTGGAAGCGTCCCCAGGCCCGCTGGAGCCACTCGCCCAGGGGACCCAGCCAGCTGCCTTTAATGCCGTGCGTATAGATCGGCAGGGGAAGCCCCTGGTTGACCAATACCTGGTTCAGCGCGACCCAGTCTACCAGCGAGGGCGTGTGCAGCGCATAGACGATGCTGCCCTCCTGCGCTGCCTTGCGGATGCGCTCGGCAGAGTGTTGCTCCATCCGCATCCGTCGCAAGGCAACTGAAAAACCGGACAGGTGGTAGAGCAGACCAAAGCGCTGGTTCATCCCCGCACCAAATCGATCTGAGGGTAGAGCCTCCTCCTTCATGCGCCGCTGTCCGCGCCGCTATCCCCGCTGCTGTCCCCGCCGGAGTCCCCGCAGTTTTCCCCTACGCTGGCATCCTGATCGTTGCAGTCGCCTGCAGTCTCCACAAAACCCTGCGGCGCATCACAGCCTATATAGGGAGTCTGATCCGTGCCTATTCCATCCCCATCCTGGTCCGCATAGTAGACCTGCCGCGCATCGCAAGGGCGCGGGATGGCGGAGTCCTTCAGCGGGTTTTTGCACCCGCCAACAACCAAGAGCAGCAGAGCCAGACGCATCTCCTACTTGTAACCTGCCGCCCCCAGCCGGGCGGGCAGGCCGGGGCCTTCGTAGATCATCCCGCTGTAGATCTGAACGGCCGCACAGCCAAGCCATAGCAGTTCCTGTACCTGTGCGGGGCTGTGGATCCCGCCCACCCCCACCACCGGCAACCTCCCGTTCGCCACCTGGAGTAGCCCACCGATCTTTTCGCGTGCCAGCGGCCACAACGGGTCGCCAGAGAGTCCACCCGCTTCCTCTACTCTTCCGCAGCTTCCTGGCCTGGATAACGTTGTATTGGTTGCGATGATCCCCGCGCAGCCCGTCGTGATCGCCACTTCCACGGCATCGGCCAGGGCTTCCGGCTCCAGGTCGGGGGCAATTTTCAGGAAAACCGGTGTTCCATGGGCATCGGGGACGATGGCCTCCAGCAGCCTTGCCAGTGGCTCCCGATCCTGGAGCGCCCGCAGTCCCGGTGTGTTCGGCGAGGAGACATTGATGGTGAAATAGTCCGCCATCCCCCGTAGCCATGCCAGGCTTTTTTTGTAGTCCTGCGCGGCATCCTCATTGGGAACAATTTTTGACTTTCCGATGTTTGCCCCTACAGGAACGGATGGCCAAGCGTCCCGATCCCGTAGCCCTTTCAGCCGCAGCGCCAAATGCTCGGCACCCAGGTTATTAAAGCCCATCCGGTTGATGATGGCGCGCTCCTCCTTCAGCCGGAACAGGCGCGGTTTGGGGTTTCCGGGCTGGGGAATCGCGGTCACCGTCCCCACTTCGATGGCGCCAAAGCCCAGCGCCTCCCACCCTTCAATACCGACGCCATTTTTGTCCAGACCGGCGGCAAGACCGACCCGATTGCCCCATTGCAGCGGCCCCACCTTACAGGGCTGCCGGGGAGGGGAGGAGAGCAGCTTCAGCAACGGCGTGAGTGTAGGCAACCATCGCAGCGTCAATTCGTGGGCTTCTTCCGCATCCATCTGGAACAGGATCGGGCGCCCCAGGGCCCACAGCAGGTTCAGCAGCATCGGCTCCTCGTGCGGCAGCCTATTCCGGCGGCACCAGATGTACCTCCCGCCCCAGCGCGGCGCCGCGCTCTTCTGCACTCAGCGTCACCATGTTCTGCAATATCAATTGTGTGCGCTTCATGTTTGGGCGGAGCGGAAGGTATTGCTCTTTCCAGGCTGTTTTCGGTTCGCGCAAAATGGCTGCCATCCAGGCTGCCTCCTCCGGCAACAGTCCTTTGGGAGACTTCAAAAAGTAGGTCCGTGCGGCGGCCGTGGCCCCTCTCAGGTCCATCCCCCACTCCACCACATTCAGATATAGCTCCAGGATCCTGCCTTTTCCCAGCTCCCGCTCCAGCTCCACCGCATAGAGCAGCTCGCGCAGCTTCCGGCTGTAGGTGCGCTCTCCATCTAAAAACAGGTTCTTCGCCAATTGTTGCGTGAGCGTGCTCCCACCTTTGCGGATCGTACCGGCTTTCTGGTTCTCTTCAGCCGCGGCGACCATCCCCTCCAGATCGTAGCCAGGATGGCGGTAGAAGCTGGCGTCTTCCGCAGCGATCACCGCCGCAGGAAGGACCTCACCCAGCTCGGCCAGTGACAACCAGCCCGGGCTGCCCTCTCCCTTTTCCACCTCGATGGGCTTGCCTGCCGCATTCCGAGCTTGGAAGGTGAAGGATCCGTGGAGGAAGCGGCGGTCAATCAGGCCGTCCACTGCCAGATCGGACAGGGAGGGGCGCAACTCCACTTCCGGGTCTCCCTCTCCGAGCGGCCAGCGAAAAGTACCCTCCGCGCTGAAGTTTCCGCGGATCACCGCATGTTTTGCTTCTGGTACCACCGAGCCCAGGAGGTCATAGAGATCCTGCACCGGGGTAGCCTGGAGCTGAAAGTTGCCCTGCAGGATCCGTTGTTCGAAGCTCTCCGGACGTTCTACCTCCAACCGTACATGTACTCCTCCCGACTGGACCTCGCCACTGAATGAGGCCTCATTCAGTTTTCCTTGTAGATGAACGCTCTCTAATTCCAGCGCATATTCGGACAGGCGGGGGTGTTGATAGCGAAAGGGACTGCAGCTGGCCTCGATCACCAGCTCGCCGCCCACCTTCTCTACCTGCAGCCTCACCGGCCCGTAGGGGCTCTGGAGCGCGGCGGTCACCCGGTCACCGTCGATGCGGATTTGATCACCCTCCAAGTGCCGCTCGGGCAGGACCATCCCCGAAAGAGGTGGAATATCGAAGGGGATTCCGCTCACCCGCGCGTCCCGTACCTCCACACCAGTCAGAAAAGAGGCCGTGTTTGGTACCGGCGGGGCCTGTTCGCCGCCCCCTTCCTTCAGGCTCAGCAAGGGTCGCAACAGTACCAACCTTCGGTCCACACCGATCCACGCATAGTCAGCGGTGATAGCGCCCCTTTTGATACCCTGGAAGCACAGGCCTTGCCCGCACCAGAAGGCCCGCTCCAGCGCCACCCCGCGGCTCTGGGCCAGGGTGGGCAGGCCCAGCGGCAGAGCGGCGATGCCTGCAACCAGGAGCAGGGGGGGCAGCAACCAGCGCCAACGCGACATTCCCGATCTCCACGGTTCGGGAAATAACCCGTCACAGGCGGCTATGTCTGAGGTTAGAAGGTTTGAATGAAGACCATTGTTCTGATCCACGGTGCGTGGATGACCCCCGCCTCTTGGGAGCCCTGGAAGACCTTTTTGGAGGCGAAGGGCTACAAGGTTCTCGTACCTTCCTGGCCTTTTCAGGACCGACCGGTCAAACAACTCCAGGCCTCCTCGGTGCCGGAGCTGGCCGGGGTGGGAGTGAGCGAGATCCTGGCGCACTACGAGGCGATTGTCCGTGCTCAGCCGGAGCCGCCGATTCTGATCGGCCATTCTTTTGGTGGACTTTTTGTGCAGATGCTCCTGGATCGGGGGTTGGGATCGGCCGGGGTGGCCATCGATCCGGCACCACCAAAGGGGGTATTTCCCTCGGTGAATGCTCTGAAAGCGGCCTTTCCGGTGGTCTCCACCTGGGGTGCGCAGAACAAGGTGATCACAATGTCCTTTGCGGATTTTGCCTGGGGCTGGGTACACAATCTTCCTGAGCCGGAGCAACGTCGGGTCTACGAGGAGTTTTGTGTCCCCACACCTGGCAAGCCCTACATGCAGGGGGCGGTGGCTCCGTTCACCAGTACCATGGAGATCAATTTCGGGAATCCCAAACGTCCTCCCTTACTTTTGATTGCGGGAGAGGAGGACCGGACCGTTACGGCCGACATGGTGCGCTCCACCTACAAGCTCCAGTCCCGCTCGCCTTCGGCTACCGAGTTGATTGCCTTTCCAGGGCGTACACACTGGATTGTGGGCCAAGCCGGGTGGGAAGAGGTGGCGACAGCGGCGCTGGGATGGTTGCAGAAGCTGGGTCTGGGTTGAGCAGCGTGGCCCGGGTGCTGGTCGCGCGGGTGATCGCTGCGGCCTGGGAAGAAGGCACCGCAAAATGAGGGTTGCACTACCGACAAGCAAGCCGCGCGGCGGCTATCATGACGTGGATGCCTAGCTGGAAGTACCACCTCTTCGTTTGTAACAATAAGCGTCCACCCGGCCACCCCAAGGGTAGCTGTGGGGAGCGCGGCTGTAATGATCTGCTCCTGGCCCTGGGCGAGGAGATCGAGCGGCAGGAGCTTTTTGAGGCGGTGAAGGTGAATACTTCCTCCTGCCTTGGGCCCTGCCAGCAGGGGCCGACGCTGGTGGTCTACCCCGAGGGGGTCTGGTATGCTGGCCTTCGGCCTGCGGATGTGCAGGAGTTGGTGACCTCCCATTTTGTAAACGGTGTGCCGGTGGAGCGCTTGATGCTCCGCGAAGCCTAGGAAAAACCGATGTTGTCCTCTCTCAAACAGAGTCTGGGGCGGGCCACCGGTGCCGAAAATCCCGCAGCTGACCTGAAGAAGTTTCGGGATCTCTTGACGACGGTAGAGGATCGGGTGCGCGATCTGGCCGGTGATCTGCGTGGCCTGCGCGACGAAATGGTTGGCCTGCGCGAGCTGCGGAAGGAGGTGCAGGGGTTGAAGGAGGAGGTGGCTGCACTTCGCCAGTCGTCGGGCTCAGGGGGAGCTTCTTCGGCGGGGGGCGGATCTTCGGCGGCCTCTAGTGGCAGCCCCACCGGAGCCGCCAGCTTGGCCGCAGAGTCTTCAGTCACTGCCCTGCCTCCCCTGGTAGACAGCCCGGTTTTACTCTCCGAAGTGGCCGGACTTGTCGATACTCTCGCCGAGGTGATGTTGTCTCCCGCCGGGGCTGCATCTCCTCCCTCAGCTCCGGTCGAACATATGGCCGCTGCCGATACGCACGAAGAAAAAACTCCGTCCATGGCGGATGCAGTGCGGCTGGCCCTTCAGGGGGGGCGGATGGTGCACGCCGACACCGGCTCCACCGACATGGCCGGCTATGCGGCGCGGGCGCGTGCGGCGGGCCGCAGCCTCCAGAGCCTCTCCGGTGGGGAAGGGCTGAATGTGGCCCCCGATGGGGCTGCCTATTGGGGGCCGGTGGATAACGAATCCTCCAGGGCCAAAGCAGCTAAACGGGTCCTCACGGTGGACCAGATCGAGTGTATCGCCTGCGGCACCTGTGTGGAGCAGACCGACAAGGTGTTTTATCTGCCCGATGGCGACAAGGCGACCCCAATTGCCCAGGATGGACCTATGGATCTAATCCAGGATGCCATTGATGAGTGCCCGGTCACCTGTATCCACTGGGTGCCGCCGGAGGAGGCAGAAGCACGCGGTCTGGCGACGGGTGAGGAGTACGCCGCGGTGTCCTGAAATAGTGACTCTGATCAGAGTCACGTCGTCAGGTGGGGATGATGGTGGCCCCGGGTTTCATTCCACCATGCTCTGCAAAAACCACCACCGCCGTCAGGTTGTCGTCGGACTGGGCGGCCATGGCCTGCTGCACGACGGTTGCCGCCGCCAGCTGCGGGTCCCCGGCCTGGGCCAACACCAGGCCCAGCTCGGCCTCCTCCACCCAGCTGCTCACCCCATCCGAGCATAGCAGGATGCGGTCCCCGGCCTCCAGGCGGATGGTGCCGGTGTCCACACCCTTGTCGATACGCAGCCCCGCATCGTTGCCCAGTCCTCGGCTTCCAAAGATGAAATTCTGGGAGAGCAATTGCGGGTGCGGCGGGCTCGGGCGCTTGTCCCGCTCGGCGAACTCTGCCCGCGTATGATCCCGGGTGATCAGGTGCAGCAGCCCCTGGCGCAGCACGTACATCCGCGAATCACCCACATGGCACCAGGAGAGTGCATGATCCTTGATCCAACCGACCACCAGGGTCGTCCCCATCTGGATGGGCCAGATCATGGTCGCGCGGATCTCGTGGTGGCTCTCGATGATCCAGCGTTGAAGTAGGCTTTCCAGGCCGCCATCCACCTGGTCCACCGGCCAGGCTGCAACCGCCCGCACCGCGTGCAGGGAGGCGAGGTGGCCATCGGCATGACCACCCATCCCGTCGGCCACGGCGATCATCAGGCCGGGGCCATTCCAGGGCTGGGCGGGTAGGGGGCTTTCCTCGCGCCAGCGTACCTGGCCTTCGGTAGCAACAAGGTAGTTATCTTCGTTCCGTGAACGTCCACCATGCGCTGCGCCGATCCCGACGCTGCTCTCCACCCCCACCCGAAAGATCATCCGCCCACCTGAAAGCGGAACAGGTGCCCGGCCACCAGCAAGAGGTTCCCGGGATTCAGCACAACACTACTTCCATCGCCCGGAAAAGCCTTCATGGGACCCTTGCCATCGCCCAGGGCGAGACCCATGATGCCCCCCTCCACATCGGCGAGTGAGCCGGTGTACTTGCCAAGCGTGAGGCTCTTTCCGTCAAAGTCCAGGGTACAATCCAGGTTGTTGAGGCGTACCTGCCGAGTCTGACCCAACGCCACCCCCGTGGTGAAGAGGGCTGCCACCCGGGGCCGCGACAGGTCCACTTGCAGGACCCAGGAGCGCCCCGTGGGCAGCCCGGCCATCGACGCCATCATCAGCTCTACGTCAAAATCAGGCTCAAAGTTGGCATCCCGACGGGTCACCCACATCCGACAGGCCAGCGGTTGCCGGCTGCTCTGCACCTCTGCACCCCCTTCGGTCAACCGGGCCTCGCCGGGCTGTAGCAGCTCCACATGGACCGACGGACTGACTCGGATTTTGAAGTAGTCCAGCTTCATAAAAGGTTGATCGGGAACAGTAGCCAGCTCAGGGATCACCGCTCCCGCCTCGCGGTTGTTGCCCACCACCAGCTCGGGGCCGATCACCCAGCCCACCTGTACCAGCCGTCCGGGGCGGCTGGATTCCGTCTTGCACCAGGCTTCTTCCACCGCAACCACCGGATCCTCCTCGATGGAAATGTCCAGAAGTGCGGGGGGAGGGGGCACCGGCTCCAACTTTTTGGGCTGCACCGGGCGGGAGCCCATAAAGCTGATCGAGTCCTGCGACAGGGTGTCGAGCTGCATCCGCTTGGGAGGAGGCCCTTTTTCGCCCAGCATCTTCGCGCTGGGCAGCTCGATGGCGGCCAGGAAGTTGGGGGGCGGGGCAGGCGCGGTGCGCACCGGGGCCTCTGCACGGGGGGGCCAGGTGGCTTGAAAAAGGCAGTTCCCCACCATTAATTCGTCGCCAGGCTCCAGCGGCAGCTCCTTCACACCCGGATTACCCTCGCGTGGGAACAGCGCCAGAATCCGCGTTCCCCGCCGCACATAGCTGTAGCATTGCCGTGCTTTGGAGCGGGCCAGCGGCTCGGCGGCCAGATCGATCTCCAGGTGCTCAGAGGCCACCATGATCGAGTCCGTATAGAAGCGGGACTTGGGGATTTGCCCGTTCCGCGACGTGATCGTGGTTCCGTTGTCCACCGACGGCAACCAGGAGATGTTGTCGTTGTGGGGCTCGTCGGGAAGGCGGACTTTACACCGGCGATCCCGTCCGATCTGCACCGCTTCCCCGAACTCCAGGTAGGTGCCGGCACCGGGACGCCGCACCTCTGCGAGGTAGGGCCAGCCTTCGGTGCTGACATCGGCCAGATCCCGGTATTCCAGCGGGTGGCCGTCCACTTCGATGCGCATCTCTCCCTGCATGGGGACCGCTGTTCCCACGGGGATCACGCGATCACCCACCCGTACACCTTCGCTTTGCGACAGCAACTGCACACGGCGCCCACGCACCTGAATGGTTGCGCGTGGCGACGGCATGAGCGTGGCCATCTGCCCGTTCGAGCCGATGTAGACGTCATAGCCCTCCATCACCCCGCCGAAATGTACCTTCTGCAGCAGCGCGCCCCGCTCTTGCAGCGTCAAGACCCGCTGCTGGCTCTCGGTGGGCACCACCGTCTTGCGGCTGGTGTCGGAGCGGGTCTCGGGAAGGCTGCTGGCCTTAGGCATCTTCGCCGCAAATTCGGCGGAGGCCTGGGCATTGGGGCCAAGAGGGCCACCCGGCGTGGTGGTCTCGCCCGCCTCGATCACTGCAAGCACCAGGTAGGCCACAGGGCGCCCTGTGCGCTCGGCGACGGTAATTACCGAGGCGCCATCGACCTTATCGGAGCGGACCATGTAGCGGTCCTGCAGCTCAGGGCTCACTTCGTGAACCAGGGTGCCGTTGGCAAACTGCTGCAGCCGGTAGATGCCGGGTTCCTTTAGGGCGGCATGGTGGTAGTTGTCGAGCCAGTGACGACCGAGTGTGTAGAGAAGCTGGTCGTTATGGAGCCGCCCCACTTCCTTATAACCATCCCAAACGCCAGGTAGGTTGAGGTGGATGGACAACACCGGACGACTGGTGGAGGCAGGCCCGATGTAGAGGTTGGGTAGCAGTCCCGTAGCAAATTCTCCAGGCTCCAAGCCAAAAGACTGGGAGAGCATGTCCCGGCTGCCGTCCGCTACAAACCAGAAGCGCAGAGGACGAAGCTGAAAGGGAAGATGAAAGCCCTCTTTAACACAAAAGCGATCGAAGGCGGCCGACACCACCCCTCCGGCGCGCTCCGCCCAGGGCTCCCCCCCGTTCCAGGCCGCGGCCCGTTTGGCGTCGTCCTGGTTCACCACCACCAAAATATCGGTATAGGAGGCTACACCTTCGCTGCGTTCGCTGGCCACGTGGGCCAAAAGCCTGCCCTTCCGACCGCCAAAGGAGGGAGTGGTCCACAGGAGGTTGGGGTCCGCGACCAGATCCCCGTCGGTGCGGTGTTTGCGGAGCCGGGAGGCATAAAAACCGCTGGCGGGATCCGGATCAAGTACCGCTTCTGCGCTCCCGGACAGACCCTGGGTCCGACCGGTGGAGAAAATCCGGGAGATGATGTCACCCCATTCCGACATAGCTGCTCCTTCGCCTTCGCCCGGCGGCTATATCATAATCCTGTGCCCTGCGGGGCTCCAGACGGTTGCCCGGTGGCGGGAGATTCCGGGATATAGCAACTCCATGCGTCTGGCGATCACCGGCTCGGCAGGTACAGGAAAGTCCACCCTCGCTCGGCGTCTTGCCGATGAGTTAGGTTTGCCATTGATTGGCGAAGGAATGCGGGAGTTTTTGGAGAGAACTGGCTTGGACTTGCATGCGCTGGGTGCAGATGGGCTGCGGAACCTGGTCCTGCAGCTGTGGGAGGACCGTTCGGAGGCGGAGGCGCGGGCGACCAACGGATTTGTCTCCGACCGCTGCTCCTACGATCATGCTGCTTTCTGGCTCTACTACCGCTTTGCCCGCGACGACGAGGCTACCCGGCAGCACTTGGCCATCACCCTGGATCCCCTGCGCTATGACCACATTTTCCTCCTCCCCTGGGGACAGATTCCTCTGGTCGCCGACGGCGTTCGCACCGCCGACCGCTACGTGCAGCTACACCTGCAGCTTTTGATCGAGGGCGTTTTGCGCCAGCCGGATCCGAAGGGGCGCCTGCCGAGGGTGTGGCCGGTGACCAGCCTGGAGCTGGAGGATCGCCTCGCGGAAGTCCGCACCCTGCTAGCGGGATGAAGCGGAGACTACACCTCTGCCACTCGCCTGCACTCCGGGTTTGACCTGGGGCCCTCATGGGGACATCATGGGAGTTGGAGCTTTCCTATGCGCGTCATGCTTGTCCGTCCCCCGGCACATCATACCGTTGAGAGCGAGGTCCCCGAGGCGGTCTCCGCGGAGAACCTTTCCTACCCTCCGCTGGCGCTGATGGCGATCGCTACCTTTTTGAAGGAAAAGAGCCATCACGAAGTCGCTATTTTGGATGCGCAGCTGGATAATCTGGCCTACGACGAGCTGGAGCGGCGGATTGCTGCTTTCCAGCCGGAGGTGATTGGTATCACCGCCTTTACGGTCCAGTTGGTGGATGTGTTAAAGACGGTACAGGCCTCACGCCGGGTACCCTCGGTCAAAAAAGTGGTGATCGGTGGGCCCCATGTTTCGGACTTTCCACGCGAGTGTGTGGCCTTGCCGGGTGTAGATGCAGCCGTAAAGGGAGAGGGGCAGAAACCCCTTCTGGACCTGTGCAACATCTGGGAACAGGGTGGCGAGGCCCGGGGTATCCCCGGCGTGATGGCGCATCCCGACGATCCGGTGCCGGAGCAGGACGTCTATTTCTCGAACAACCTGGATGACTACCCGCTCACCGATCGTACGCTGGTGGACTATCAGCGCTACTACGATGTCATGGGCGGCGGCGGCATCTTCACGACGATGATCAGCTCGCGTGGCTGCCCCTATCGCTGCACCTTCTGCAATACCCCGCGGCATCGCTACCGCGTGATGTCGCCCTCGCGGGCCTGCGACGAGATCGAAGCCTGCATCAAGCTGGGTATCACAGAAATCTATTTTGTAGATGACACCTTCAACATCACCAACCAGCGGGTGATGGACCTCTGCGACGAAATCCTGAAGCGCGGGCTGAAATTTTCGTGGACGGTGCGTTTTCGCGTGAAGGGGATGAACGAGGAGCTGCTGCGGAAGATGCACGCAGCGGGCTGTGGACGTATCCAGTTCGGGGTAGAGCAGGGCACCGAAGAGGGGCTTTTGCGGCTGAAGAAGGACGTAACCGTCCGGGAGATCGAGCATGCCTTCAAGCTCTGCCGGAAGGTGGGCATCCGCACGGTGGCCTACTTTATGATCGGGACCCCCACCGAGCGCAGCCGGCAGGACGTGATGGACACCATCCGCTACTCCATCCAGCTGGACCCCGACTTTGTGATGTTCAACGTTCTGACTCCTTTTCCCGGGACCACCCTCTACGACGAGGGTCTTCGCGACGGGGTGTTGGACCTGAATCCCTGGTTGGAATTTATGCGCGCGCCGCGCGAAGATTTCAAAGCCCAGGTTTGGGACGAGCACTTTTCCCGCGCTGAATTGCGCGATATGCTCAATCATGCCTACCGACGTTTTTACTGGCGTCCCACCTTTGTGGCGCGAAACCTCCTCCAGATCCGGAACCCCCAGGACTTTTTGCGGAAGGCCAACGCCGGCTTACGCATGTTGAAGCCCGATGTTCCCCGCTCCACCCCCGCGCAGCACGCTGAATCGAGATAGGTGCCGAAATGGTTGCAGAGAATAGCTGGCTCCGGCCCCAGAACCCCCAGACCGCCGAGGGTGGCAGGAAGCCCTTTACGGTCGTGCTGATGACCATCTACAGCGTGGAGAACGCGGGTATCCGCTACATCTCCTCCGCGCTCCAGCGTGCGGGTTTCCGTACCTACATTATTTTCCTGCGCGATTGGGTTCACAATCGCCTGGAGATGCCATCGGACAAGGAGATCGGGCAGGCGCTCGACATTATCCGCGACAAGGAAGCGGATCTGGTGGGCATCGGTTTTATGTCCAGCCTCTTCCCGATGGCAAAAGAGGTGACCGACCGCATCAAAGCGCGCTTTCCGACGTTGCCGGTGCTCTGGGGCGGCATCCACCCCACCTCCTCTCCCGATGAATGTATTCCCCATGTGGACTATCTCTGTGTAGGCGAGGGAGAGCCTGCGGCGGTGGATCTGGCCACGGCCCTTTCCAAGGGTGGGGATACAACAAAAATCCCTAACATCTGGGCCAACAAGGGCGGGGAGGTCTACAAAAATAACCCTCGGCCCCTGATTCAAAACCTGGACTGGCTGCCCTATCCCGATGTGGAGGACGAGAATAAGTTCTATATCGAGAAGGGAAAAGTCAAAATCGAGGAACCGTGGAAGCGGACGGCGGAGTACCGGATCTACTTCTCGCGCGGCTGTCCCTACAATTGTTCCTACTGCTACGTGTCGATTCTACGTGACGTCTACGACGAGAAGGGAAAGCAGTTTTATCGAGCCCGATCGGTGTCGCACATCCTGGGCGAGCTTCTGTATATGAAGGAGCGCTTCCCCAAAGTTGCGCGGGTAAAGATCGACGACGACACCTCCTTTGCCTTTGGCGAAGAGTGGATGGAGCAGTTTCTGAAGGACTACCCGACCCAGATCGGAGTACCCTTTGAATGTCTGCTTATCCCGCCGATGATGCGGCCAGACATGCTCAAACGCCTGATGCATGCCGGGCTGATCCGGGTGCAGACCGGCATCGAGTCCGGTTCCAGTAAAGAGAGTAAGGAGCTGCACAATCGCTCCCCCGGCAACACGGCGATCCTGAAGTTCGCCGAGGCCAACCGCGAGATGAAGCTGGATGTGGTCTACGACGTCATCATCGACAACCCCTTCGCCACGGAAGAGATGAAGCTGGAAACCGCAGAGTTCCTTCTGGAGCTGCCGCGCCCCTACTCCATCTACTTCTACTCGCTTAATTTCTTCCCCGGCACCGCGCTGACCAAAAAGATGCTGAACGAAGGCATCATTACCCAGGATCAGGTGGAGGGCCACAACAACAAAGCCTGGTACCAGTTCCGGGTGTCCATGGACTGGCCACGCAGTGACGAAGATCGTTTCTATCTGGCGCTGTACAGTCTTGCCTCCAAAAACGCTGTGCCAAAGAAGTTGATCCGCAAGCTGATCGATGAGCGAGAGTTCTGGAAGCAGCATGTGGAGGTGGTCTTCTACCTGGCCTGGGCTGCGAACTACGCACGGATGTTCAAGGTTGCGCTTAAGTATTTCCAGCGCGGCGAGCTGACCTGGTTCAAGGTGCGTCAGTACGGGTCGCTGACCAAGATGATCAGCCAGTAGGGCACGCCCTTGTGGCGGCCCCGACACCGGACCGTCACGCAGCGCGGATAGTCCAGGCGCATGTGGTGGCTCCTGGCTTGTGCAGCAGAGGTGGATGAAGCGCGGCTGGCGCGGCTCCGGGACGTGATCGTGGCCGACAACCAGATCTGGCTGGGTCGGGATCCCGAGCAGGTGGAGGAGAAATTTGACCGGATGGCCGCGGATCCCTACGACTTCATGCGCGGTACCGCCAGCCTGTACTATCAGGACCTGACCCAGCCGGATACCCAGCGCCAAAGCACGGAGTTCCTTCGGGATCCCCGCAGTTTTGGCCTGCTGGTGATCGGAGATCCCCACCCGGAGAACTTCGGCACCCTGCCGCCCGGCGACGATGTGCTTGCGGGCCCCAGTATCGAAGTGGTGGACCTGGATGCCGGTGGCTACGGCACCTGGCTCTATGATCTCCGGCGTTCTATTTTGGGAATGCAGGTCTTCACCTGGAAGATGCAGGGCTGCGGTGAAGACTGCCGGGAGAAGCTCGCCCGGATCCAGGCCGAGGCCTATGTGGCCGAGCTGCGAGATCCGGGCTTTGTTGCAAGTGATCCAGTCTGGGGGGGCATCGTTCTGCGGCTGCTCCAGGAGTCCTGGACCGAGGGGCGCCTGAACCTGAGGATGGAGGAAGAGGTGGTGGCGGGTCGCCTGGTCCGGGAGGGCATCGACCACGGTGAAGGCACACGGGGGCTGACTGAAGAGGAGGAGGAGCAGCTCCAAGCGCTGAATGTGGGAGGTCGCTACCGGATCCTGGATGCCGTCCGGCGCTACGGCACCGGCATCGCCTCCTTCCCCGCCATCCGCTATACTGTATTGGCCGATACGGGATCGACGGGTCCGGAGGACGATGTGCTCCTGAATCTGCGCGAGCTTGTGGATCCGCCGCTGCTGCCCCGGCTGGGTTTCCAACTTTTTGACTCTCCCTCGGACCGGCTGGTCCAGCTCTCTCAGCGGCTCTGGACCCGACCGGACGCCGATCCCTGGCTGGACGGCATGGATTTGGGTAGCATCAGCTTTAAGCAGGGATCGCTAAGTGGATGGTCGCACAATTTTGACCACGACGATAGCGCCAAGCTGTGGGAGGAGCACCTGATCGGGCAGGCGGATCTGGAGGGTCTGGCTGGCTTTTTGGGCACGGCGCTGGCGGGCTGTCACCTGCGGGGCGGCAGTATGGAGGGGAGCGCACCCATCGACATCCTCGAAGGCGAGATTGGGGGGCGGGAGCAGGCCTTTGTGGAGGAGCGGGTCCGTGACGCTCAGAACGATTATGCCGCTTTAGCCAACGACTATTCCCTCTTTTTGATGGCCCTTGAGCGCTACGGGCCCCTCTTGGGCGCCGCCGCGGCTGAGGACCTCCCGCGATGAGCTGCTTGGCGCCCTATACGGAGACGGTCGCGGAAGACTGCATCGCGGCGCGTGCCGAGCTTGCGGGACGCTTCTCTCAGCAGCTTCCCGATCTTGGCATTTCTCGCAGCTTTTCTCTGCCACGCGCGCGGTTGGAATTGGCCGGTGGCTATAGCATCGCACAGATCCACGTGGCGACGACAGCAGTGCGTAGTGGCGGCGAGGAAGGCTACATCGGTATCGCCGGAGAGGCCATTGTTCCTGCCTTTCAGTTGATCGAGCTGCGGGTTGAGCACCGGGGTTTTCTGGCTGGCGTGGGGCTGGTGGACGATCCCTGGATTGTGGCCGCCGAACGTGGCTGGCTACGGGCCGTGGCACCAAGCTTCGGGGAGGAGGCGGGCTGGATGAACCGCTCCGATCTGGGACTGTGGGTCGGCTACCGGCGCGGCCCGCTCGTGGTCCGCGCTGACCTTAGCTCGGGTGAAGGTTCATTTCTACGGGAGCGTAACGAAGAAAAAAACCTCTCCGGTAGTCTGTGGCTCCGGCCGATTCCCGCCCTGGCCTTCGCCGTCTATGGGCGGCAGGGCTTCACCGGGCTCCAGGCGGTTTCCAGCCATCGGGTTGGTGGCCAGGTACATGCCTTTTTGGGGGAGGAGAACGGCGTACAATTGGGGTTGGAAGTCCTGAAAGCGTGGGGGGTGGACGGGGAGGAGCGTCGGGAGCCCCTGGGCGGCAGTCTGTGGGCGGTCGGCGCACCCTGGGGGCCGCTACAGGTCTTTGCACGCGGAGATCTGGCCAGCGAGGAGCTGGGCGAGGAGAAGGCCACCTCCGGTAGCCTGCGGGTAGGGGGCGGTGTGGCTTTTGGACCTGCACGGCTGCTGGGAGGCTGGGAGTACCGCTGGGCCGGGGAGGACGTTGCCGTGGCGGCAGGAGCGGGGGACTCAACGGATATGAATGTCTTTTATGTACAATTGGACGTGGATCTGCGGTGGGAGAAGCCATGATCTGGATCATTCTGGCCTGCGGCCTGGAGCCGGGCCTTAACGGTGGCAAATTCGATGACAGTGTGGGGACCAACACCGACGACAGCGGTGGTGGCGACGACTCGGGTGCGGACAGCAAGGAAGATCTCGGCGAAGCCCCTGGGAATATCGTCCTCACCGAGCTGATGATCGATAGCGACATTGTCCAGGACGAGCAGGGGGAGTGGCTGGAGCTACTCAATATCGGCGATCTTCCTGTGGATCTTCAGGGTATGGTCTTGCAGGATGGGGAGAACGAGGGCTATACCCTCCCCGCCAGCCTGCGGGTGGAGCCCGGCGCACGGGTGGTGCTGGCAGCGGCCGCGGCCGAGCTGAACGGCGGGATCCAGGCCGATCATGTCTACGATCGCGGGGCCTTTTCTCTGAGCAACGACGGGGCCAGCATCCAGTTGATCTGGGGAGATCGTCTGGTCGATGCCTTGACCTATGATCTCAGCTTTCCCTTGAAGAAGGGCCACAGTTTGGGGCTGGCCATCGCTGCCGATCCCGACACCAACGATGTCGCGACAGCCTGGTGTTCGGAGGCCACCGAGATGACTTCGGGGGACTACGGCACCCCAGGCCAGGATTTTGGGAGTTGTGCGGCGGATTTTGATGGGGACGGTTTTGATAGCGACGACTGTAACGACGATGATCCCGATGTCTACCCCGGCGCCGAGGAAGTGGAGGAGGATGGCATCGATCAGGACTGCGACGGTCTGGTAGACGAGCGCCTGCCCCAGCCCGGAGATCTGATCTTCACGGAGGTGATGGTGGATGCGGATCCGGTGTCCGACCCGGAGGGGGAGTGGATCGAGCTGACCAACATCGGCACGGTCCCGTTGCTTCTGGATGGCATCAGCCTGGACGATGGCACGACCGAAGCGGAGCTTCCGGGGGGAACGGTGTTGCTTCCCGGCGAAGTAGTGTTGCTGGGCACTGGCGACGATCTCTCTGTCAATGGGGGTGTGCAACCGGATCTGCTCTACGACGGCGACCTCGTGCAGTTGAACGACACCGGAGAGCTGTTGAAGCTGCGCGTGGATGGTGATCTTCTTGACGATGTGGACTTCAGCAAAGGTAGTTTCCCGCATCCAACGGGAGAATCGATTTCGCTGGATCCCTCTGCTTTTGATGCGGGCGACAATGACGACGGGGATGTGTGGTGCAAGGGAGTGCCGGAATACGGTTCAGAGGGTCTCCAGGGCACGCCAGGCGAGATGAATCCGCCCTGCTGAGCGGCCTTTCCGCCTCAGACGCGCTATATTCGGGTCTGGAGGGCAGATGGGCCTGATCCGGAATATGGCGAAGAAGGTGGTGCAGGGTATACGTTCGGCGCGTGAGGAGGCCAATCATCCCGGTCGTCCGCCGGGTTTTAAGGCTGCGGACCATCCGCTCTACGAGGTGCCCGAAGCCGCCGCTGCGCGTGCCCGGGCGGCCGCACAGCCTCCTCCTCCTCCCTCCGCCTCGGCCCCCTCCACCAAAGACCCCGGCTACGCCCCGCCGAATGAAGCGACCGAGGGCACTCCCTGGTACCTGAAGGGCGAACAGGCCGACCCCGGCTGGGACGAGACCAACCCGGGCTGGGAGCCCGGCAAAAAGTGGGAAGAGCCCCCGGCGTGACCGATTGTGACCATCGGTCGCCTGTAAGCTTCCCACTTGTTCCACGTTAAGGAACCCATGCTCCTGCTCCCCCCATTGGTACTGGCCGAAGAGCTGCCTCCGCAACCCTGGATCGCGGCGCGCGCTGAGTACAATGTGGCCTTCCGGGCCGACGAGCCGCTGGCCGACCTCACGGTGACCTACCACTTCCAGCCCCTGGTGCCGGGCTGGTCCGAGGTGCGGCTGGTGGGCGGTGGGCTGGTGCCACTGCAGGTGGAAGGGCCGGTCAGCGCGGTGGATGGAGGGCTCCTGTTGACCCTTTCCCCAGGGACAACCGAGCGAACGGTCACCGTTGTTGGCACCGTCTCTACGTCGTCCGGCGCCTTCTCCCTTCCCGTCTACCCGGCGGCCGTGCAACGTGTGGTGGTCGCTGCCCCCGGACAGGATGTGGTCGTGGATGGCGAGATCGATGGTGTCCTGCGCGCTTCTCCGGTCCTGAACGTGCGCACGGTGCCGACGCGCACCGGCCCGCCGCCCAACCAGCCGCCGCTGGCCCGTGCCGAGCTGGGCAGCGCCTTCTGGGAGGAGGACGGCGAGCTGCGTAGCCGTACGCGCATCCGTTTTGTGGTGATGCGCGGCCAGAGAAGCAGTTTTTCCGTCCAACTTCCGCCCTACATGGAAGAGGTTCAGGTCCAAGGAAGCTCGCTGGCGAGCTGGAAGCAGGAAGGCTCCGTCCTCCGGCTGGAGGCAAAAGAGGCTGTCAAAGGTGCCTTTGAGGTACTGGTCGAGGGGCGCAGCCCCCTGCCGATCGGGGAGTTCCAGGCACCGGTGCCGCAGCCCTTGGATGTACGTCGGGTGGAACAGTGGCATACCCTTGGTAAATCCTCGGAGATCGAGCTGGTGCCCTCTGCGGGGCGCACGGTATCGGGGCGTTCCGTTCCGGAGTGGGTGACCGGGCTCCTTCAAACGGCGCCGCTGGCCTGGTGGCAGGGGGGCGTGCCGACGCTGCGGGTGGAGCGATTTGCGCCGGATCGTGGCCCAGATACGGTGATCGAGCGGGCCGAGTACCTTGCGGTGGCCAACCAGGACGGTGTTGTCCTGCTTCGTTCTACCTTTTACGTCAGAAATGAGCGTAGTCAGTATTTGCACCTGAAGCCTTCGCCGGGTTTTGTCCCGATGACCGCCCGTCGTGGATCCGCGGCGATGCAGCTGCTTTCCGACGGAGAGGGTGGGGTCTACGTGACCCTGGAGCGCTCTCTGGAGACGGTGCAGGGGATGTTGGCCCTGCCGGTGGAGGTGACCTGGATCGGCCGTGGGCTGGCCTGGGAGGAGACGAAGAAAGGGAGCTATGATCTGGTATTTCCGGCGGCCGATGCGCCGGTGGAGCAGGCAGTCTGGGAGGTCCACCTGCCGCGCGGCTTCCAGCCCCGCCAGCCTTCTCCGGCGGGGGCGGTGCCGATCTGGGATCCCGAGCGCGAGCAGGCCCAGGACGCCTTCCGCCAGGCGGTGGACGCCTACCGCCGCAACGACTTTGAGCAGGCCGAAGTGTGGCTGCATCAGGTGGAGGAGCTGAGCGGCGACGATGAAAATGCCAATCGTCTCCAGTCGAATATCGATCTGCTCCTGGACAACACCATCAGCTCCAGCAACAGTGGCAAAGACGACGCTCAGGCCCGGCGGGTGCGGGAGATGGCCAACGCCCGCAGCTTCGACATGCGCGATCAGCAGGTGGAGTCCGAAAAGAAGGCGGATGAAGCCCTGAAGCGTGGAGACTACGACACCGCCGAGCGCGAGCTGGAGAACGTCACCCGGAGCGCCGAGATCCTGCAGCGGATGGAGCAGGCGGGCTCAGAAGAGCAGCGTGCGGTCTACGGATCGGCCAGCTCTACTCTCGCAGAAGTGAAAAAGGCCAAGGCGAAGAAGCAGGAGGAGGAGGCAGTCGCTCAGGCGCCCGAGCCCTCGAAGCCCCAGCTGATCGTGGTGACGGAGTCGGAGCTGATCATCGCGGACGACTGGGATGCTCCGATAGAAGTGCCGTCACCGGAACCGGAGATGGTGGTGGAAGACGATCTCCACTACTACGAACCTGAAATAGTCAACCTTATCCCTACCGATGTGACCATTGGGGATGCACTGGTTGCACCGCCGGAGGAGCCAATCACCGCCGATGTAGACGCGGACGGCGTTTTTGATGGGGTGGAAGAGGGAGAAGTTGCCGGGGTGCTGGGCGGCGTTCTGAATGGCTCCCTGGGCGGAGCGGTGAATGGTGCGGGGGGACTGGGCATGCGGGGCACCGGAATTGGAGGCGGTGGAACGGCGGAAGGTATGGGAGGAGGCGTCGGTACCCGGAGTAAGGAGCGGGACGACAGGGCCGCTGCGGGCGCCAAGGCCGAGGACAAACCCACGGTCCGCTACAAGGAAAGCACCGAGATCGACTTTGAGTCCTTGGATGTCTCCGGTGATTTGGCCGCTCCGCAGGGGAGCACGGTCATGGACCGGAAGGAGCCCACCCTGTCTCCCCTGGTGCAGCTGCGCGACTCCTTCGCACCCGAGGAGCCCATGGCGAGCCCGAAGGTGCCGGCCTATGCACCCAGCCCGGCCCCCGCGCCGCCGCCTCCTCCTCCCGCCGTGGCTCCTCCTGCGGACCCGGTACGCGCACTTTCCCGTTTGCCTGGCACCACCCGCAGCACCTCCACTCCCGTAGCCGAAGAAGCCTACGGGGGCGAAGAAGTCCTTTTGGATGCCAACCAACCGGACACCGGTGCCGTTGCGATGGACGACGAGGAGACGATTCAGACGGAAGATCTGGTCCAGGAAGTGCGTGTGGTCTCCGGCCGCAGCTACCAGCAGGTGGTCCAGCAGGTTCCCGGCTCCACCCGCTCCCGCTCCGCTGCCCCCGCCAAGAAGGGAGAATCCGAAAGAAGCGCCTCCAAAAACAAGGAAGAGGCCCCCCGGTCAGCGGCCGGCCCTGCCCCCGCGCGCGGTCGTGCCCCGGGCTTGAAGCCCGCACCACGCACCGTCTCTTTTGCGCAGACCCCCACGCCGGTCACTCTGGCCCTTCCTCTCGATACACCAGCCTTTTACGCCACGCAAGCACTGCTGAAAGCGGGCGAATACCCTTCCATCACCTTTACCTACCGTACTGAGGCAAAAAAATGAACCTCCTCCTTCTGGTGCTCACCGCCTTCGCCGCCGATCCCGGGGAGGTCACCCTGCCTCTTCAGCAATACCAGGATCTGTACAATAAAGCGACCAAACCTCCCCCCGAGACACCCCCCGTGGCACCCCGGGACTACACCCTGGATCGGGCTGTCTACACCGGCACCGCCGTCGGTGAAGGGGACGACGCTTTTGCCACCTTCAAGGTGGTGATCAAGGGCCAGGTCCTGAAGCAGAAGGGCTGGACCACCATCCCCCTGCTCAACACCTCCGCCGCGCTGAAGAAGGCGACCTACAACGGCAAAGATGCGCCGCTCTTCATCCAATCCGACAGCTACAACCTGCTCACCAGCACGCCCGGCGCCTTCACCATCGAGCTGGAATTCGGCGTTTCGGTCCAGAGTGCCGATGGCGAGACCGGGATGTCGCTGAAATTGGCGCCCAGCGGTGCCACCGAGCTGTCTTTTACCGTAAACTCGGCCGATCCGGTCACCTTCGACGTACCCAATGCCCGCGGTCAGGTGGTCACCAAGACCAACAACGTCTATCGCTTAGATGCGGCGATCCCCGCCAACAATGCGCTGGTGATCTCCTGGAAGCGGCAGGTGACCGAGACCAACCAGGCCGTCGCCCAGGCTGCCCGCATCTATGCGGAGAGCCAGGTGCTGGCCGGGGTGGGCGAGGGGGTGATGCAGTGCGTCGCTACCATCAACTACACGGTGTTGCACCAGGGTGTGGACAGCTTCCGCGTTCAACTTCCCAAAGATGTGACCGTGGTGGACGTGAAGGGAGCGGGTCTACGCGACTGGAGTATGGAGGCCGATGGCACGGTGGCGGTGGCCCTGAACTATGCCGCTGAGGGCGCCTACCGCCTCACGATTGAGTACGAACGTGCCCTGACCGGAGAAGTGCCTCTGCCGAAAGTTCTCGGTGTTGCCCGCGAAAAAACCTATGTGGGGGTGGATGCCCGGTCGGCGGTCGAGCTGGTGGCGGGGACGGCGACCGGTGCGGTGCCCATCGACGTGCGCGAATTGCCCCCGGCAATCCTGGGGCTCACCGACTTCCCGGTGCTGTTGGCCTACAAGGCGCGGGGTGGGGATGTACGCCTGCCTTTGGAAGTAAAGACGCATCCCGATGTAGCCATGTTGGTAACCCTGGTAGACGCTGCCATGGCAGATGTGCTGGTGACCCCCGAAGGGCGCCGGATGGTACATCTGCAATACGCCGTCCGTAACAACCGGAACCAGTTTCTGAAGCTGCAGATGCCCGAGGGGGCGGAGATCTGGAGTGCTACCGTCGCCGGACGTCCGGTGAAGGTGGGCCGTTCGGAAGCGGGGGTGTTGCTGCCTCTGGTGCGTTCGGATGCCTCCAGCGGTGCATTGTCCGGCTTCCTCGTGGATCTGGTCTATGTAGAGGGCGGGAGTGAGCTGGCGGTAGGTACCGGCGAGCTGAAGGTGGAACTCCCCAAGGTGAACGCACCTTCTTCCATGGTCCAGCTTACCGTGTATACGCCGCTGGATCTGGTGGTGAAGAAGAAGTCCGACGAGGGCAGCCTGCGGCATGTGGACTGGTTCTCCGCCTCTCCCCAGATTCCCCAGCTTGCTCCTGAAGTTGCCCAGCGGGCACAGATGGAGATGAACGTGACCGGGAACGCGCAGGCCGCCACCCTGGGCCAGGGCGTGGATCCGGTCAATGTGACCGTTCCGCTCTCGGGAAATGTGCGCTACTTCGAGAAGACCCTGGCGCTGGACGAGCTCTTGTGGGTCAGCTTCGACTACAGCTACAAGCCTAAGAAGAAGTAGCTTTTTGGCGGTCTCCCCAGGCCGCCACGAGACCATCCAACAGGGCCGAGGGAGACAATCCCTCGGCCGGGATGTGGAGGAAGGCGACCGGCAGCGGTGCCAGGCTACGCAGGCTCCGATACAGCCAGGCATTGCAGACATAGCCGCCGGCATCCTCGGAAATTCCCAGTCCGCTTGCATGTGCCAGCGCCTCGACCGGTGCGGTGGCTTCAACCGTTTCCGGTCCGCCTGGCTCCAAATCTTCCAGGAACAGCGAGGTGTTATCGGAGATGCGGGAATCTCCACGGCGTCGCCCCCGGCGCTCCCATTGGGCAAAGGGACGACCGGTGGCCACGCCGATGCCCACCACCGCCACCGGCCGCAGCTCCTGGACCCAGGCCAAGGTTTGAGCAGGGCCGGCCGCATACTCTACGGGGATTTCCCGCCCCACCAGGCGGATTCCCCGAGCCTCATAGCCGTCCACCGCACGCGCCAAGGCGGAGGCCGGGTTCTCCCGCACCTCCCCGAAGGGTCCAAAGCCCACCACCAGCACACAGCGAGACATGCTCTTGAACCTTTCCCGTTCTCGTTGGGTCGGCCCCCGGAACCAGAAAAATCCGTAATCTATATTACATCCAGTTGCGGACCCAGCTGTAGAGTGGCCGGAGACTGGGGTGGTAGTACAGCTCCCAGCGGTACAGGGAATAGAGAAGACGTGCCCCCACCAGCAAGGAGAGGGTGGGCAGGACACAGCTTAGAACCAGTAGATCCGGCCCTCGGAATTGGAGTGGTACTCTTGCCCGTCGGGGAGCCGTCGGGTGAAAACCGCGACAGTCCAAGGTTTCCGCAAGAACCTGTGCCCGACGCAACGCACGGGCACTGAGCGGGGCCAGCAGCTCCAGCTCTGCCCGTAGCCAACGCCAGGGCGAGCGTCGCCATAGGGGGCGTCCACGGGCAGCCCGAGCCTGGCGGATTACCGCCCACTCTTCGGCAACCAGGGGCACAAAGCGTAGCGCCGTGGAGGCCATCAGAGCCAAGCCGAAAGGCAGCCGCAGCGCCAAAAGCGCCTGCACCAACCGGTCGGGAGCCGTTGTGGCGGCCAGCAGGCCCCCCGCCGCGAGGCCGGCCACAAAGCGCAGACCCTGCACCAAGCCGTGCTCCACCCCCTCCCGGTACAGGCGAAGGGGTCCCAGCGACAGCAGCGGTGTCCGTGGCCAGCCAGCCCAGAACAGGCCCTGAGACAGCAATGTGGACCACAACAGTATCCCAATTCCTACAAAAATGCGGCCCCTCCAGGCTGCGGTGGCGGACTGCAGGAGAAGGGCAGCCACCGGCAGTAGCGCCAACATCCCCAGCGGCAGCGGCCCCTCCAGGCAGAGTCCTGCGATCCCCCAGGTGACCACCAAGCCCAGAGAAAGCCGAGGATCCAGCTTCATGGTTGGGCCATCATCATCCGGCCTTGAAGAGAGTCGGGCTCCAGCTGGCCTCCGCCAGGATCCTGCGGTAGGAAGGGGGGGGCGGCAGGCGGAACCGGGGGAGGGGGCCAGCCCTGTTTCAGCAGCAGATCCGCGATCAAAGCAGCGATCGCGGCATGTCCCTTACCGGTAGGATGCAGCTCGTCTACAAAAAGCTCCCCCGCGGGTGCGCCGGTCTTATGGAGCGCGGTCAGGCTGTCCAGGATGGGAACCTGCCATGCGTCAGCCATCGTTTTTTGAGCTTCAAAATAAGGTTTCCAGCTGGTGGCGGCGTCGCGGCCATGGGCAAAAAGCCAGGTGTTGGACAGCGCCACAACCACCACGGCCACCTTCCGCTCTCGGGCTGCTTCAAAAATCCTACCCAGAGCAGCAGCATAGTCAGGGAGAGGAACCCGGCGTACACCCTGCCGACTTGCGGTGGGCCAGCTTACCTTCCATCGGGTGGGGCGTCCCAGGGCCAGGTTCAGCTGCTGCCGGGTTTGCCGGAACAGCGCGCTCATGGACATCATTCGCTCGACCTGAGCGGTCGGACTTTGAAGGGCGGCCATCAGCGCCGCGTCGGTGAAGCCATCGATATTGTTGTCGCTCCACAGATTCGCTACCACCAACATTTTAGGATTGCGGGCCCAGCCTACTTCCTCCAGGAGGCGTTCGGACTGCAGTGTAGAATAGCCCGGCACCGCACCGCAAAGAACCCTTGTAGAAAGCCCTCCATCCTCCAGCTGTTGCTGCAGATGATCATGCAGTGTCTCCCCATCGGGCACCCCGTGACCGAAGATGGAGGAATCACCGACGGTCAAAATAACGGGAGCGTCCTCCTTTCCGGGCCGAGCGGGCTTGCGGAGGCCATCGGCGTCGATGTGCACCCGGACCATTGCCGCCATATCGTCACCCTCCTCCAACGCCCAGATCCGTGTCGGATGCGGCTTGAAGACCACAACTTCGGGGGCCTTGGACTCGGGAAACAGGCGCGCGGCCCCCTCCAGAAGGGCCAACAGCCCCAGGGCAAAGGCAAGGCCGTAGATCGGCCGGCGGAAGGCGCGACGCATGGAGACGTCTAACTGGATAGCTGGAGATGTGGTGCGCCCTCTGCTCCTGACGCTTGCTGTGCCCCTGCTTCTGCTGGGGCTGTGTTTTGCGTTAACTGGCCTGTCTCCTCTGGAAGCAGCCCTCGGGCATCCGGGGGCGGATACCGGCAACCACCTGTGGGGCTACGGCGAGGTGGCGGGTGCCCTGGCCGAGCTGCGTCCTCCCTGGTTGGTCCAGGAAAAGGCCTGGCCGGAGGGGGGCAGCCTGTGGTTCATCGATCTGCCCATGGCGGCGCTGCTTGCGCCGGTCACCTGGATTTTTGGGGCCACCGCGGCCTATAACCTGGGCATCCTCCTCAACTTCTGGCTGGCGGGTTTTGCTGCCTGGCGGCTGGCCTTGAGGGCGGGTGCACCGGCCGCTGGTGCGCTGGGCGCGGGCGTCATTTTTCAGCTTCAACCTCATCTATGGGGACAGGTCTACAACGGGATTTCAGAGACGCTGGCCGTGGGGCCCATGGCGCTGGTGCTCAGTGAGCTGATCGTGCTGCAGCGGGAGCCCAACCACAAAACGGCGCTGTGGGTGGGCATATTTTTAGGTCTTTGTACCTGGATGAATCCCTATTATGGTCTGTTGTCCGCCGGGATGGCGCTGGGACTGGGGCTCTGGACGCTCGTCGGCCTGCGGGGCAGGCGGCTGAGGCAGATCGGCGAGCTATGGGTGATAGCAGCAGCGGTGGCAACGGCCATTGTACTCCCTTTTGCCTTCCTTTTTTCGGCAGAGCTTAGAAGCCGCGGATGCGATGGTGGGTCGCGATCCGGAATTTGTCTACGCCAGCCTGGTGGGCCACAACATGGTGGACATCCTCGCCTTTTTTCATCCAGGCCGCTGGTATTCTCCTGATCTGAAGGTACTTTTTGACGATGACATGGTGGTCGTGGTCTACCTGGGCGCGGGCCTGCTGGCACTGGCTGCCTTCGGGATTCGTGAGGGGAAAGGCTGGCTTCTGGGTGCGACGAGCGCGTGGGTGCTGGCGCTGGGGCCCTTCCTCTACCTGAATGGTCGCTATGTGAAGTTGGGAGAAGACAGCTTTCTTCCCCTTCCTTTTTTGGCGCTCTACGATGTAGTGCCCGCTTTGGCGCGCATCTCGCACCCCTATCGTTTTGTGATCCTCTGCACCCTCTGCCTCGTCGTGCTGGCCGCCCGCGCTCTTCGGAGGGTACCGCAGGCCAGGCGGGGAGGGGTAGCGGCACTGGCCACGGCGGTCGTTGTAACTGAATTTTTGGTAGCTTCTCCTGCTCCTTATCCTCTACCAACGATGGACACGCGTGCGGACGAAGTGAGCCTTGCGCTGGGTCAGCGGGAGGAGGAGGGGGCCGTGCTGGACCTGCCAGCGTCATTGGCGATGCTGGACCGGAGTCGCTACGACCTCGCACAGCTGCACCACGGCCGGGCCATCCCCTATGGTCTCAACGACCCCACCCCCACAATCTTCCTGAAGAATCCACTGCTTCTGCGGCTCTTGATCCTGGAGCGGAGCCCGGTGCGCAGCCTGGATCCCACCCTACCGCTCTTGGAGCTGGAGCTGGGGCGTCGGCTATTGAAGGCGCAAGGGCTGGCCTTTGTGGTGGTCCACCCGGAACTCTATCCACCCGGTAAGGCGGCTGCGGTGCTGGAGCTGCTGGAGCTGCTTTGTGGGCCCGGAGAGGTCTTCCCCAGCGGGGTGCTTTACAGGCTTCGCTAGGCCGCCGCTGGCGGTTTACAAAAAAGCAACGACGTGACTCTGATCAGAGTCACGTCGTAAGGGCACATCCTTAGTCGATCTGGCGATTCACCAAGACGTATGCCTCTCCTACGCTCCCGTTGAAGTCAGGATCGCCGATCACAAGATCAGGATCCCCGTCCCCCTGGATGTCTGCCGGGGAGGGTGAGAGCCCAAAGCCAACATTCCCGCTGGTGTAGTCGGAGTCCCCTTCAAAGGTGCCCACCCGGCCGTTCTTCTGGGTGATCGTGCCGGAGCGGTTGTCGGAGACGAAGACCTCGCTCACACCGTTGGTGCTGGAGCTGTCCTCGAAGAAGACCAGCATGTCGGTGTAGCCGTCGCCGCTCCAATCACCCATTTGGCGAATCTGCTCGGCATCGGTGCTGGAGCTGGCCCAGTCGTAGAAGACCGCTGCATCGCTGGTGCTCAGACTTGTGAGCTGGGCACGCGGGCGACCTTCAAAGACGTAGAGCCCTTCTCCCTGGTAGTAGGCCCAGATTTCGGCATCGCCGTCGCCATCCCAGTCGTCCCCTGCTTGGGTACACCAGGCAGCGTAGTCGCTGTCGCTGGTGCCCAACAGCACCGTGGTGGCGACGTCGGTCAGGTTGGTGGTCAGGCCATTGCCACTGCCATAGTGCTGGGAGCGACCCCACAAAATCCAGGCGGCGCCATTGTTGGAGAAGCCCTGATCGGCCATGCCGTCGGAGAAGAGCAGGTCCTCGTAGCCGTCGCCGTCCATATCGGTGCCTACCGGAGCATTCCGGTAGAAGGCCATCTCGGTGCCGGTGGTGAGGAAGAGCGCGTCCACGGTGCTGGTGGAAAGGGTAGGATTTACCGTGGCAGTCCCGTAGGAAAGCGCGACGGCGTTCACCCCGCCCGTCACATACATGGGCATCAGCTCGTCCAGACCATCACCGTCCAGGTCGATGGAGGTGGCGATGCCACGGCCCAGGTAGTTCCCCGAAGATCCAGTGATGGTCACCAGGGAGTCGGCCAGGGTAGTGCGGCTGCGCAGAGAATCATCGCCATCGATCAGGTACACGGCACCTGCACCGCTGCTGACATTAGAGCCGCCAATCGCCAGATCGTTGACTCCGTTGCCGTCGTAGTCGCCAACCACGGTCACATAGTCGCCGATACGATCGCTGTTGGTGTTGCCGCTGATGTAGCCATCGGCATAGTCCACATCGTCGGAGCTGGGGCTGGTGCCGTCGAAGATAGCGACCGTTCCTCGGGTCGTATCTGCGGTGTAGGAGCCGATCACGATTTCGGCGTTGCCATCTGCATTCAGGTCGCCCGTTGCCACCGCGTAGCCCGTGTGGTCGGTGGCGCCAGCGGCGGTGTAGACGATCTCCGCCACTTCGGGGGAAGAGTCATTGTCGATCTTGTCGTCGCAATTCTCATCTTTCCCATTGAAGATTTCGATGCCATCGCGGTTCACGGCTGCATCATTGTCGTCGCAGTCCGAGCCGACGCCGTACTGCTCGGTCTGGTAGCCGTCTCCGTCGTAGTCCCAGTCGTCATCGCCGAGGCAATTGGTATCCCGATTGTCGTAGGGGACATCGGGAGCGCCAGGATGGTACTCGGTGTTGACATCTTGGCAATCGCCGCCTCCAAACTGGGGATCGGCGTTGTAGGCGTCGGTCTCGTAGCCGTCGTTGTCTTGATCGTAGTCGTTGGCGCCGTCGCAATTTTCGTCCACGCCGTTGTACCAGACCTCGTCGGCACCGGGATAGACATCGGCGTCGTTGTCGTTGCAGTCATCGCCCCCGGCGGCCAACAGGGCGTGGCCGTCCTGGTCCACGTCGTCGATGGCGGCGGCGGACAGATCCACCGTCAGTGTACCCTCGTCTTCGTCGTTGCTGACGATGGTGACGGCACTTTCAAAGGCCCCGTAGGCCACCAGCTGCACGTTCACGGTGATGCGGCCGCTGGCGCCGCCCTGCAAGGTCATGTTGGAGGGCGAGACGTAGAAGGGGGCTTCGGTGGAGATGGACTCCACCACAAGGTCTTGTTCGCCGAGGTTGGTCACGGTCACCGAGCCGGGGATCAGCTGGCCGTAGTCCACATGGCCAAAGTCCAGTGCGGTCACTTCCAGCTCGATCTCGGGCTTATCCAGCTCCTCGGGCTTGGACTCCGGCAGCTTGTTGCCCCCAGTGTTGACACCGCCTCCACAAGCGACCAGATACAATGTGAACGGGATTGCGTACCTCAAGGAACCTCCGAGCGATGACAGGATACCCCATTCCTGTCCATTCGGAATGCCTTGTCTGCTCAAGCGCGCAAATTTCTGAGCGGGTGGTGACGACACCCTCAGAATCATCCGCGGGGCGTTAGGGAGGAGGCGGAGGAGCTATGGCGGATCGTCTCAGCGCGGCGCGCGACTATGTAGCGAAGAAGCCCACCGATCGCTTCGGTCTCTATACACTGGGCATGGAATTGCGGAAGGCGCAGGCCTGGGAGGAGTGCTTCGCCACCTTCGACCGCTTGCTTGAGCTGTACCCGGAAAATGGGCCTGGATATTACCACTATGCCAAGGCAAGGCAGGAGAGCGAGGATCTGCCGGGTGCCCTGGCCCTGATCGAGCGTGGTTTGGTCGCCACCAGCCGGAGTGGCGATGGGAAGACCCTTGCCGAGCTGAAGGATCTGAAGCTCGGCCTGGAGAGTCTGGAAGACTAGTCAGGAAAAACCAGGAAATTCCTGGTCGGCGATGCGGCCAAGTCCGCGCGCCACCGTCGCGATCCGCAGCACGGGCAGGTCGGTGGGTGAGTCTCCAATCGCGAATACAGGATGCTCGGCGATCCAGAGCCTGGCAGCTTTGACCTTTCCTTCTCCGCAGGTACAAGGGGGGAGGAGTTCGTCCGTAAAGCGATCGCCCTCCATCCGCAGGCGTAGCCCCACCACGCGGCTGATCCCCAAACGACGGCCCACCGCCCGGCCCAGCACTTCGGCACTTCCGGTAAGGATCCATACACGGTGGTGGCTGCTCAGCGCCCGGGCGAGCTGCACCACGGGTGTATTCTCCACGACATCGCCGGTGGCAAAGGCGTCGTCCACAAGTGCCTCCACCTCGGAAATGGTGCTTCCCGCAAGTCCTTTTCCCGCCAGATCCCCAGCGGCACAAAAGTCGGCGCGGACGATCTCCTCATAGCGGGCCCATGGGTTTTGGGTGCCCAGCACCGCCCGAACGGAAGGGGGAAGGCGGCCCAACAGTCGACGGAAAACCGAATCTCCAATATCGCCGCGGATCAGCGTTCCATCCAGATCAAAAATGGCATCGCCGGGAGGCAGGGCCAGAAGTTGGGCAAGAAGATCCATCGAAGCTCCGAAAGTGCCTGCATATATCCGAGTGGGCGGATGCGGAAAGCAGCTCTCCTTGTCAATCCCCATGCACAAGAGCCGAATTCAGGCTATTCTTAAGCAGACGGGATCGGTTACATACCGGGATGGTCCGTGGTCCGCCGCGGTTCCGTGGGAGAAGCGCCGATGCGCCTGCTGTTGCCTCTGTTGTTCCTGACCGGCTGTACTGCCGGACGTTCTACTTTTATGCTGGTGAATGCCCAGCGTGAGTATCAAGCTGCAGTCTCTGAGGGGGCCGAAGAGCGCGCCCTCTACGAGATTACGCTGGCACGCGAGTATCTGCAAAAAGCCAAGGAAGAGGATGGCTATTCCTCTTATGGCGCTGTGGATCAGCTCTGTCGTACCAGCCTGTCCTGGTCTCAGGCCGCCTACAAAAAGTCTACGGATGGCATCCAGATCCCCGATGCGGGCGAAGTGGTGCCCGAGGAGCGGCTGCCGACGCCGGCCCAGCCCACCACTCCGCCAACGAACGAACCTGTGATCGACCTGGATGAGCCGTAAGATGTCTCGTTTCTCCATTCTCGGTCTGGTGCTCCTGCTCCCTGGCTGTGTTTCATCGGCCGCGTTGAGCAGCAACCACAGCGCCACCAAAGAAGCGCTCGCTCAGGCCGCTACCCTTACGCAGTGTGCTCCTCGCGAGCGGGCAATCGCAGAGGCGAACCTCGCTTTTGCCGAGCTGGAGATGCAGCAGGCTAACCTGCGTCGCGCCAGCCAGCACATGGATGTCTCCCTGGAGAATGCCCGGATCGCGGCTGCTTGTGGAGCCGTGCCGGTCGCTCCTCCCGAGCCGGTCTACGTGGAGCCGCCGCCCGGCCCCATCGTGGTGACCCCGGGAGACTCCGACAAGGATGGTGTGGTGGACACCGACGATCAGTGTCCACGGGACATGGAGGACCTGGACGGCTTCAAAGACGGCGATGGTTGTCCTGATCTGGACGATGACGCGGACGGAGTGGTGGACACGTTGGATGCATGCCCTCGTGACCCCGAAGATCGCGACGGCTACAACGATGCCGATGGTTGCCCCGAGCTGGACAACGACCTGGACACCATCGCCGATACCGTGGACCAGTGCCCCAACGAGCGCGGTCTGCCCGAGCGGAACGGCTGTCCGGTCTATGATCGCGATGGCGACGGCGTTACCGACGACAAGGATACCTGCGTAGATCAGCCGGAGACGGTGAACCAGTACCTGGACGAGGATGGCTGCCCCGACAGCAAGCCCACCCGGGTTGAGATCACCGCCAACCAGATTGTGATCAAGCAGCGCATCAACTTTGCCACCGGCAAAGCTACGATCCTGTCCGACAGCTTCGGCGTGCTGGACGATGTGACCCAGGTGCTGAAGGACTACCCTTCGGTGCGCATTGAGATTGCTGGCCACACCGACAACGTCGGCGACGATGCGCTCAACCAGCGCCTCTCCAAAGCCCGTGCAGACGCGGTTTTTGAGTATCTCGTGCAGCGTGGCATCGCGCCGAGCCGGATGGTGACCATGGGCTACGGCGAGACCCGCCCCATCGACACCAACCGCACCGACGAGGGTCGGCAGAACAACCGGCGGGTGGAGTTCAACATCGTGTCCGGCGGTCCCGGCGCGGTGGTGCCGGCCGTTCCTCCGGGGCAGCCCGCTCAGCCTTCGCCGTGGGGCCAGTAGGTCTACTGCTCCTGCTGCTGGCTTGTCGGAACACCGAGAAGCCAGGCAAGGAAGTGGAAGAGCCGCCGGTTCAGGAGAGTGAGCCCGGTTCGGTGGACAGCGAGCTGCCCACCAAGGAGGACTGGGTCTGCGACCGGGAGGTGGCTGGTTTCCCGTGGGAGGAAGCCTCTTTCTGGGAAGATGCGGGTCCCTATGCTGCACTGCTGCTGCCGACGGAGCTGCCCAGCACGCCCCACTGGGAGCTGCGAATGGCGCGCAAGGTGGGGGAGCGGACCTGGGAGGCGGATCCCCGGGTACTGGCGATCCATGTGTCCTCCTTCGGCATTCTTCCTGCAGAAGATGGGCTGCTCTTGAGCGTGAGCATCGACGCACTGCCCGCGGAGGCCATGGGCGTAACGGTGCCCATTACACGGGAGCTGGCATTTTTCTCCACCAAGGACCTGGAGAATTGGGGAAGTCACCGGTACCGTCTGATGGTGGAGGAGGAGGTCTTGCCCACCGACCAGTCGCTTTGGCTGGACGCCGACGGAAATCTACAGGCGGTCTATTACCGCTTTCTCCGCGTTGAAGGTGAGAACAACGGAATCCCGGCCGGGCCACATCCCATCGCCACTGCGCGGTGGGCAGGGGGCTGCTTTGAGGAGGAAGCGGTAGTGTATACCGCGGACAACCTGCTGGATCCGGTGATCTGTCCCTATCCGGGCGGGCAGGGCTGGTGGCTGTTTGCCACCACTGCCGAGCTGCAGATCGAGGCAGCTACCGCCGAGGGGCCGGAGAATTTTTCCAAGTCCTTCCTATGGGATCGGGCTTCCGTTCCCTTCTGCCGGGAGGAGGAGGGCATGCTGGCCCTCTATGGCCAGCGTCCCGACGGGCTGCTTCCGGTCACCCGCACACTTCTGCGTGAGAACGGCGGGCAGGTGGATCCCAGTCCGATCTACGATGTGGAGACCGCCCCCTTCCCCAACTGCACCACACCGGTGCTGATGGAAAAAGATGGGACAGATCTGCTCTTCTGTGCGGTATGGGCGGAGTAGTACGGCTCTGGCTTGCGACGTGACTCTACGATGAGTCACGGGCTCCAAAGCTGCGCTCCATGAGGCTTTCCAGTGCACGGATGGCGCCTTCGGTCAGGTTGCGGGAGCCGGTCCCACAGTAGTTGGTGGCATCCACCGTGGGGAGGCCAACTACCCAGTCCTCTCCATTCCAGAGGTACCAAGCGTCTTTTTCCTGGTCAAAGACCCAAAGGCGCTTGTTCCACATCCGCGCCAGCTCCACCCCCCAGCCGGTGCCTCCCGTCACGGTGCCGTCCTCCTGGATGGTACCGATGACAAAAATCTGCTCGGCGCGGCTGACCTGATGCCAGAGGCTTTGGAGTACCCGGCGCAGCATGGTATTCTCCCCAAAGGAACGCCGCAATTTGCGGGCCACATAGGCCAGCGAGACGTCACCCGCGGCCAGCTCAGCCTCCGTAAGTGGCACAGCTCCGCGGCTGTGGGCCTGCACGTGGCCCCGGAAGGTGAAGTTGACCTCCTTCACCCCCCAACGCTCGGCCAGCTGACCGAAGGTCGCCTCGGCACCGGCCGCACCACCCGTAAAAAGTGTACATTCCTCCGGCTTGATTTGGCGCTCCGTCCGTTCTTCGGCGGGGGCCACATATTGGGCACCGTCCAGACGCAGCGGCAACATGCCCGTTTGTTCCCGCACGCGGTGCGGTACCAGACGCAGGTGGGTGCGCTCGGGCACCACCTCGATCAACACATCGCCTGGGAAGTTCAGCGGGAAAGCAATATCTACGGGGGTAAAAGCTACCCATGAAGCGAAATTCCGAGAGCGACTCCCTCGGAGGGCCTCAATGTCGGCTGGCTGGGGATCCCAGCCATCGATGACCACCAGCACCGGTCGGAACTCCACCACATCTGCCAGGGTTGCCAGCAAGGTATAGAGCCGCTCCGCCGAAAAAGCGCCATCCCGTGCGGCATGAATGATGCGACAACGTTCCACCTGTAGCAGGGCCTCGGCCCGATCCAGGGGCCGCATGGAGCGCAGGCTGCCCTCCAGGATACTCTCGTACTGGTCGCGCACATGCTGCACACCGTAGCGCAGGGCCACGTGCAGCACCGGCTCCTGACGCAGCAGGCGCTCCAGCGCAAGCTGCACCAAAAGAGCACTCTTCCCGACTCCGGCTTTACCAGAGACGAGGCCGACTTCTCCTAAACGCAACCCCCCTCCGAGCGCCGAATTGAGCGCGCGGAGGGGGGAGCGTTCGCTGGGGGGCTGTGGAAGCATCCTCAGGCGTTCTTCTTCTCGGCCTGGTACTTCTTCACGAGCTGATCAATGACCATCTGGGGTGCTTGATCGTAGTGAGAGAAGGTCATCTGGAACTCGGCCTTGCCCTGAGTTGCAGAACGCAGGGTGGTGGAGTAGCCGAACATTTCCGCCAGCGGAACATGGGCTTCAATCTGGGAAACCCCGCTACCTTCCGAAGTGGAGATGATGATGCCACGGCGCTGCATCAGGGTACCGACCATCGAGCCATGGAATTCCCCAGGTCCTTCGATACCCACGCGCATGATGGGCTCCAACACCACCGGCTTGGCCTTGGCATACCCTTCTTTGAAGCCGCCGATCGCAGCAAGCTGGAAGGCGATATCGCTGGAGTCCACCGCGTGGTACTGGCCGTCGTTGATGGCACAGCGGATGTTCACGATAGGAGCGCCAATCAGCTCGCCCTTCTCCAGGCACTTCTTGAAGCCCTTGTCGCAAGAAGGAATGTACTCGCGGGGGATGGAGCCACCGACGATATCGTCCAGGAACTCGTAGTCCACCGTCTCGATGGGCTCCATAAAGCCAGCGACCCGGCCGTACTGACCGGAACCACCCGTCTGCTTCTTGTGGGTGTAGTTGAAGTCGGCCCGCTGGGTGATGGTCTCGCGGTAGGCGACGCGCGGCGGGGAGGTGAGCACCTCGCTATTGTACTCGCGCTTCATACGCTCGACGTACACTTCCAGGTGCAGCTCGCCCATGCCGGAGATGATGGTATCGCCGGTGTCGGGATCCGAGCTGACGCGGAAGGTGGGGTCTTCCTTGGAGAAGCGGTTGAGCGCTTTGGACATATTCGAGGTCGAAGCAGCGTTCTTGGGCTTGATGGTCAAGGAGATGACCGCCGAAGGAACGTGGATCGAGGACATGGCCAGCTCGGTATTGCCGTCGGAGAAGGTGTCGCCGGAGGCACAGTCCACGCCGAACAGCGCAACGATGTCACCCGCACCTGCATCCTCGATCTCTTCCATCTCGTTGGCGTGCATACGCACCAGACGGCCCACGCGGATCCGCTGCTTGGTACGCTGGTTGTAGATGGTGTCGCCCTTTTTCACGGAGCCGGAGTAGATGCGGAGGTAGGTGAGCTGACCGTAGCGACCATCTTCCAGCTTAAAGGCCAGAGAGAGCATGGGGCCGTTGGGGTCACAGGGGATCTCGACCTTGGCGTCGTTGTTGGTGGGATCCACCGCTTCGTTGGGCACATCGGTGGGGCAGGGGAGCAGGTCGATGACCGCATCCAGGAGCCGCTGAACACCCTTGTTCTTGTAGGCGGAGCCGCAGAGCACGGGAACCAGCTTCAGGGAGATGGTGCCGGCGCGGATAGCGGCTTTTACCGTCTCTTCCTTCACATGTTCTTCGCCTTCCAGGATCTGCTCGGTCAGCTCGTCGCTGTACATCGAGACCTTGTCCAGCAGGATTTCGCGATACTTCGCTACTTCTTCCGCCATCTCTTCAGGGATGGGGTGCTCGGTGATGAACTGGCCGTTGTCCCCATCAAAGAGGTAGGCCTTCATGGTCACCAGATCCACATGGCCCTTGTGCTTCTCTTCCAGGCCCCAGGGCAACTGGATCATCACGGCGTTGAGGCGGAGCTTCTCCTCCAACATGTTCCGCGCGCGCACGGGGTTTGCACCCTGGCGGTCGCACTTGTTCACAAATGCGAGGCGGGGAACGCGGTAGCGGCGCATCTGCCGGTCCACAGTGATGGACTGGGACTGCACACCCGCCACACCACAAAGCACCAGGATCGCGCCATCGAGCACGCGCAGGGAGCGTTCGACTTCGATGGTGAAGTCCACGTGTCCGGGGGTGTCGATGATGTTGATGAAGTGCTCGGGGTACTGCCCTTCCGTGGTGGGGGACTTGTGTGAGCCCGACCAGAAGGCATGGGTAGCTGCGGACTGGATGGTGATACCGCGCTCGCGCTCCAGCTCCATAAAGTCCATGGTGGCGCCCACGCCGTCCTTGCCTTTCACCTCGTGGATCTGGTGGATCCGGTTGGTGTAGAAGAGGATACGTTCGGTGAGGGTGGTTTTGCCAGAGTCGATGTGGGCGCTGATACCGATGTTGCGGATCAGCTTGAGGTTCGAGATCATTCGCGTTCCATCCGATGCTTACAGGAAAAAACCGGCCGCCGTTCGTGTGCCCCTTGGGGCACGCAGACGAAAGCCGCTGCGGGCGGCGCGACTATCCTGTAGGGTCGCTCCGCGCAAGGTGAGGTGCCGGATTGCTGCTTCAGCGAGCGCCGCTACGGCCGGGAGGCGTCTCGTAGCTGCGGCGGTTCATCCATTCCTGGAAGCCGGTCCCCATGTTGGTGGCCGACCAGGATCCAGTCAGGCGTGCCACAAACAGGCGGTCACCCGCCTCAATATGGGGCTTTAGCAGGTCACGGATCTGAGCGGCCGGGAAGCGGGACTGTACCAGCCACTGGCCCTTCACCCGGTTGGACCAGTCGCCCAGGGCCTTGATCGCCCGCTCCAGGTCGGCGTACTGGTCTTCTTTGCGGGCATTCAGCTCAAGCAGAATGACGAACATCATGTGCGGAGACTCCGGGGCGAGTGGATAAACACGGGGGGGCCGTTGAAAAGGGCCGGACTTAGGGAACCAGCTTCTGCGCCACCAGGAATTGGGCCATACCCTGGGCGATCAAGTTGTTTCCTTCTGCATTTGCGTGCCCGCGGTCCTGCGGAAAATACAGGACCTGCTGGGATGTAATTCGTTCGAATTCCGGCTGCGGATCGTAGATGGGCAGCGCCAGCACATCTGCGGCCGCGTGCATGATACGGCGGTGTTCGCCGGTGTAGCCCTCCCGCTCCAGCGGAAAGCCGAACAACATCATCTTCGCACCGACTTCCTGGGTATTTTTGAGCATCGCCCGGATGTTGTCCTTGTACTCCACCAGGGGTACGCGGAAGTCGGTCTGGCTGCGGTCCTTGGACTCGATACGCCAGCCGTTGATCTGGTTCAGGGACCACTGATAGAGAACCGATCGATAGAGCAGGTTCTGCTTGAGAAAGTCAGCATTGGACTGCAGGATTGCTTGGGACTGGTCGGAATAGGATACCTTCCGCGAATCCTGGACGATGTAGCTGAAGATCACCAGATCGGGCTGGTAGCGGTGGAGGGTCTGCTCCCAGAGCCAGAGCCCCTGGAAGGAGGAGTAGCCGGGCTGGCCGCCGTTGATGACCTCCACTTTATGGCCACCTTCCTGGAGGATCGCCTCGACTCGCGCAGGCCAGCTTGCCTCATCGTCCACGCCCCAGCCGAAAGTGGTGGAGCAGCCCAAGGTCATCACCCGGAAGGTGCCGGGCGTCTTTTCCTCGGCGTGCAAGGGGAAACGGAGACCGTTGGCGTCGGTGCTGACCCGGAAGGATCCGCCCGTTTCTTTGTGGGGAAAAGCCTGCTTTCGCAGCGAGGCGTCTTCGACCCAGTAGATTTCGGAGTGGGTGAATTCGCGCCCACTGTCCTTCTTGGGCCAGCCCAATGCCCTCAAGGCCCCTTCCGCCCCAAAAACCAGGAGCAGCAGGGGAAGAAGGCTGAAAAGAAGCCTACGAGGCCAGCGCATCAGCAGGTGCCGAAGACGTGATCCCAAAGCGTGGTGCTGACCCCAAATTTCCTTCCTTCTTTGTTGTGGTGGTGGTTCATATGGTGCGCGCGGAGGCGCTTGAACCACTTCCCATAGACCTTACCATGGTGGACGTAGTAGTGGGTCATGTCGTAGGCGAGATAGCCGAACATTTTGCCTGCGAAGAAGGGGTAGACCCAGACCGGCCCGAGGATCAGGTACCAAAGACCAAAGAAGAGAACACCAAGGCCGAGACTTGCTGCGGGCGGCATCACCAGACGGTAGCGGTCGTTCACCAGATCGTGGTGGACGCCGTGCAGGATGAAGTGAAAGCGGGGCCCCCAAGAAGTGTTGGGCGTCCAGTGGAAGAGGGTCCGGTGAAGCCAGTATTCCGTCAGGGTCCACACAAAAACCCCGATGGCAAAGGCACCGATGCTGGGGACCAGGGTAGCCCCCGCGCGCAGAAGGCCCCAGGCAAAGCTACCCCCGATCAGGGGCAGAAAGACGATGGGGACCGCAAACCAGGGAACCCGAGAGAAAAAGTCGATAAGCTTGTTCTCGAACATCGGGGGGGATTCGGGGGTTGCGCTGAGCATGGCTCCTCCAAGCCAGCGATGTATAACCTCAAGATTTTCGCGCGCAAATGCCGAAAATGTACCGACCAGTCGGAAGCTGTGGCTCGATGATCAGGTAGTGAGGTCTTTACGGGTCAAGAGTCAGACTCAAGCAATGCCGCAAAGCGGCTTACATCCAGGCTCGTTGGGTCAATTCCCAGAGGAAGACCGATCTCCGCCAGCGGAGGAAGACGCAGCGGGCAGCCCAGTGCCAGGGCCCGTTGGAGGGTTTCCAGCGGCGGCCCGTCCAAAAGTCCGCCAGGGAAAAGCACCCAAAGGCGCGTGGCCTCTCGCAGCACCACTTCCGGATCGTGGCAAGCGAAGAGGAGTGCAATTTCCGTAGGAAGACCGCGAAACATCCGCTCCACCTGCGGTAGATCCTGACCGGCGGTGGGCTCGTCCAGGAGCAACAGACCCGGCTCTGCACCCAGGGCCGCGGCCACGGCCACCCGCAAGCGTTGCCCACGTGAAAGAGCCTGCGGAGGGGAGGCCAGGAGCTTCTCCAGCCCAAACTTTTCCGCGATGATCGCAGCTTTTGCACGTTGGTCCGCCCGAGGGACTCCGCGTTCTTCCATCGCAAAGCAGATCTCCTCCTCGACGGTGGCGCAGAAGAGGGAGAGATCGGGATTCTGAGGCACCGCGATGGGGCGATCCCCGGTAATTGTACCGGCTAGCGGCGGCTGATGCCCCGCCAGCACCCGCAGCAGGCTGCTCTTGCCCACCCCGTTGGCCCCCATCAACGCAACCCGCTCCCCCCGCCGAAGGTGGAGCTGTAGCCGCGAAAAAAGTGGAGGGGAGCCGGGCCAGCCGAAGCTGAGATTTTCGGCGGTCAAGGCGGTAGAACCCACCTCTGGGGGGGACCAACGCCAGTGGACGCGGGCGCGCCACGGGGGCGGCACAAGCATCGTCACCCGAGCGATGGTAGGAGCCTGCAGATCCCACAGAGAAAGTTGCATGGATGTAGCCAGTGGATCGGCCACCACCCGGCCCGCCTTCATCACCACACAGCGGCTGGCCCAGGGGAGCGCCAGCTCCAGACGGTGCTCCACCATCACCACCGCTACCCCGCCTTCGCTCAAATTTTTCAGCAGCAGCAGCAGCTCCTCGGCGCCGACGGGATCGAGCTGGGCCAGCGGTTCGTCCAACAGCAGCACGGGTGCCCCTCCCGCCAGTGCCGCCGCCACCATCATCCGTTGCTGCTGACCTCCAGAAAGACGCCGAGGATCCTGGAGGTTTTTGCCTGGCAGGTTCACCGCAGTCAACAACTGCTCCACACGTTTCCCGATTTCTATGGCGGCATCCCCCCGATTCTCCAGGGAGAAGCTGACTTCATCCTCCACCGTCCCGCATAGCGTCGCGTCCTCAGGATCCTGGGAGACAAAACCCAGCGTGGAAACCCGCGCTGCCGCTTCCAGTCGTCCAGGATCATCCAAATTAATCCGAGTCTCTCCCCCCACTTCCCCCTTTCCATGGCGCTGCAGGAGACCCGCCATCAGTCGAAGGAGTGTGGACTTCCCAGAACCCGAAGCCCCGGTGATCAGCAGGCGTTCGCCAGGCTCCACCGTCAAATCTAAAGGTCCAACCTGAAAATCCCCGGTCAAATAGCGGTAGCTCGCTTGGCGCAGCCGGATCATGGCGCCACCTGCCGCAGGCGGTTCACCAAGCGCGCAGCCAGGAGCGACGACAAAAAAGGATAGAGTAGACCTGGAAAGATTCCCACCAGCACCAGATACCATGGCGCATAGTACAGCCGGTACAACACCGCATGGACCGTCAAGCCGCCCAAGGCCGAGGCCAGAGAAGGGAGGCAGAAGGCGGCAGAAAGGCGGATCCAGCTTCCCGGTTGTCCCGCCCAAGGCCGCCCGCGGGTAAGCCCTGCCGCCCAAGCACACAGCTCTCCAAAAAATATGGAAGATCCGACAAAAAGTGGGTCCACGGGGGTGAAGGCCCCCAGGGCCAAGCCCCGCATCAGCCAGCCCACCAAAATCGCCAGGCTCAGGGTTCCCGGCTGCGGGCGCAGGCTCAGCAGGCTGCCCAGGAGGAGTACACGGGCGGCCTCGCTGGGAAGTCCAGCAAGAAAGATGGAAAAAGGTCCTGACAGGGCGGAGATGGACACCGTAACCAGATCGGCCACGGCCCCGACCACAAAAAGTGCACTTCCCACCATGGAGATCATCATCAGCTCTGCGGTGGGGATGCTGTTCAGCCAGTGCCGCAGGCGCAGGGCCGCCCAAAGGCTTCCCGCCGTCGCCGCCAGGACCATTGATAAAAAACCAGCCCCTGACCATCCATCCGACCGACTTACAAACAGTTCCAGCTCCTGATGGAGGAGTCGCTGATCGCTGCCTGGCAGGCGGATGCTCAGGTCTACCGGATAGTGATCACTTTCAACCTTCTCCTTGTCCACATGGACCGGAATTGCTACACGACTATCCCCCCCTGCGGGCACACGTACCAGCGCGGACACCTGGGGCCTTCCTCCATCGCGACTGCGGCTGCGGAAAGCATCGTCTTTGAAGTCCAGTGTGACTACCAGATCCAGAGGAAGATCCCCGTGGTTCGACAGTAAAAAAGACCACCATGCCCAGGCCGCCTCCAGGTCCGAGCGCCTCCCCGTACGCAGCCGCGCGCGCAGCGGCTCCCACCGCGCTGCCCCCAGGTTTACCTGGAAGGCCGGTCGCGCTGGATCGATGTCCCCTTCTGCGTCCGCCGGAAAAAAATGTTGGTCCAAGGAGATGTTTTTTTGGAGAACTCCCAGCTCCAACAACCGTGGCTCCAGGCGCAGGGGGCGCTCCAGGGGCCCGCCGGGATCCAAGATCAACTGGACCGGCTCTGCACCCAACTGGATCGTCTTCAGCTCGCGCCCGCTCACCAGCGGAATTGTCCCCAGCGGCTGCAGCTCCACCGAAGAAGGGGCGCCAGGGCCAGACAAAAGTCCGAGAACCACCTCGGTTGTGTTGCCCTGCAGGACGGGCACTGTCATCCGTGGCGGTGCATCCTCCCAGGGGCTTCCCGGCTGCGGTTGTACCTGAAGCGCCACCGGAGACGATGGCAATACCTGAAAAGGTGCTTTTATCCCATCTACTTCCGCCACCCACTCCCCGGCAGGCAGCTCGACGGGCAACTCCAGCAGCCGTGTGGGCGCGGGCAGGTGCCGGAGAAGACGCAGGCTGCCGTCGGGACTGAGCAAGCGCACTTCGTCAAAGGGGATCGTACTTTCCACATGGAGCGTGCGGGTACTTCCGCGCGCCTGTACCTCAGGCGCGGGAGCGCTGCAGGCCAGGAGGAGCAGCAGGGTTGCCATCGGGGCCACCCCTATCCCGAAGTCGAATGAACCGGCTATCTCCAGCGTCCAAGGGAGGTGCCCCGCATTTTTCTTTGGAGCTCTCCATGCACCTCGCGCTGATCCTGCTTGCCCTGTTCTCCACGGCGGACGCCCGACCGCGGCCTCACTATCACCCTCCTCGCCCGGTTTTTGTTCCCCCGCGCCCGGTGGTGGTGGTGCGGGTCAATCCCTGGATTCCCACCTATATCCCTGATCATCGTCCGGGCTGGTACTGGGTCGAAGGCCACTATGATCCCTATGGGCGCTGGCTGCCCGGTCACTGGGAACCCGAGGAACGGCGCGGGGGCTACCAGTGGGTGGCCGGCCATTGGGTAGGTTCTTCCTGGGTAGAGGGCTACTGGCGTGAAGATGTGCGCTCAGGCTGGGTATGGATGGAGGGCTACTACTCCGAAGAAGGCTCGTGGATCCCAGGCTATTGGGTGCCCGAGGCTGCCGTCCGGGCGCCGCCCCCGCCGCCCGAGCAGCACCACAGCTACGACGAATAGTCAGTCCGGACAGGACATGACCACGCAGCCCGTGGTCAGCTGTCCGGCGGTCACCGGTACGGACAGCTCCGCCGTACAGATGCGGCTGCCGCGTGCAAAGGATGCCTGGAAAGACCAATTCCCTGGGCCCAGGCCGGTAATCGTGGCGATGCCGTCGCCGCTGGTCTGGCCGGTCTGCTGGATGCCACCCGTATCGGTATTCTCCAGGGTGTAGTCCTTAAAAGCGATGTAGAGAGGATTGCGAATGTCCACATCTTCAACGGTGATCACCTTCACCACCAGATCCCCCGAGGAGCTGCTTCCGGCGCGGTCTGCCGCTTCATAGCTGCCTCCATCGGAGACTTTTTCGCAGAAGCCGGGCGTGCTGGAGTCCAGGCTCTCCTTGGAGCCGGTGGAAGAGGTGCAGGCGAGGAAGAAGAGGGCGAGCAGGTTCATAGGGCAGATGGTAGCAGAAGGTACGCCCAGCACGCCAGGGGCAAGGCGCAGAGGGCAGGGCCGCGCTACGCTTCTGACGTGGACGAGCGAGCGGCTATCGCGGAGCGGGTGCGGGCGCGTGAGGCCGGGGCTCCGGTGGGGCCCTGGACGCTGGAGGTCTACCCCACGCTGCGCTGCAACCTGGACTGCAGCTTTTGCGATACCACCGAACGCCACCAGCCGGCCCGGGGCGAACTGCCGACCGAGCGTTGGCTGGCGCTGCTGGAGGAGGCGGCTCATCTTGGAGCACGGCGTTTGATGGTTCTGGGTGGAGGAGAGCCGATGATTTCACTCTCCACCATGCCTCTCATGCGACGGGCCAAGGCCCTTGGGCTGGAGGGTATGCTGACCACCAATGGCACCTTGATGCCCGGGGCCCTGCTTCAGGACCTGGTGGATATCGGCTGGGATGAGGTTCACTTTTCGGTGGATGGAGCCTCTCCAGCTACCCATGATCGGCTGCGGGGGCGGCCGGGCGCCTTTCGCAAGACCATCCGTGCGGCCTGTCAGCTGCGGCGCCTGCGCGGCGAGCGTCGTCTCCCCCGGATCGCATTGCACATGGTCCTCACGCGGGAGAATTGGCGAGAAACAGGGGATATTTTGCGGCTCGCGGCGGCTTTGGGGGCCTTTCGGGTGGACGTGGATGCACTGGTGGCCTATCGACCCGAGCAGCATTCTCTGGCGCTCTCAGCCGCAGAAAAAGTATCCTTTCAGGAGAGTTTACCTGACTGGATCGCCCTATCAGATGCCCTCTCTCTCCCGACGACGTTGCCTCTTTTTCTCGGGGAGCGCGCTCTGGAGCGCGGGCTGGCGCCTCCGGCTCCTCCCCTCTCTGGCTCCGGCCTGCGGGCGGCCCCTTGCCTGAAAGCCTGGCACCATCTGACGATCCAGGCTGATGGCCGGCTTTCGCCCTGCTGTGTCCTGGCGGGGGAGGGGGAGTCCCTAGCCTCCGGCAGTCTGGCTGAGCACTGGCATTCCTCTCCCATGCTGGAGGCCGTGCGGGGCGGAATGCGGCGGGGAAAGCCCACCGGACGCTGCGCGGAGTGCTCAGAAAACATTCTCGCCCACGAACGTGCCATCCGGGAGTGGCTGTGAACCTGAACCTGGAGCTCACCGACCACTGCAACCTGCGCTGCCGGATGTGCAGCCAGTCCCTGCGGGACGAAGCGCACGGAGTGCCGATGCGCTTTATGAGCTTTTCGGCATGGCGCCACGCTCTTTTAGGGCTGGAGAAGGCCGGGGAAGAGGTACATCTCTGCCCACACTGGCTGGGCGAGCCCACGTTGCATCCGCAATTTGACCAGCTGGTGGAGTATGCCTTCGCCATCAACCGCGGCAATCGACTCTTCCGCAGCTTTAAGCTTCATACCAACGCGGTGATCTT
>CAITDR010000154.1 GCA_903891165.1 uncultured Pseudomonadota bacterium | reverse complement strand
ATCACCAGCTCGATGGTATGTTTTTCGTAGCGCGCCAGGGTGATCGGCTCCTCCAGGGAGCAGATCTCTCCGTCGATCCGGGCGCGCAGCCAGCCTTGTGCAAGCCACTCTTCGAGTTCCTTCCGGTACTCTCCCTTGCGATCGCGCACCAAAGGCGCCAGGATGTGGAGACGTTTGCCATCGTGATCGTGCAGTAGACGATCGGCCAGATCAGTAGGAGAGCTACGGGAAATTTTACGATCACAAACCGGGCAGTGTGGCTCTCCCAGGCGGGCGTAGAGCAGACGGAAGTGGTCGTAGAGCTCGGTGACGGTGCCAACGGTGGAGCGGGGGTTCCGGTTCACCGTCTTCTGGTCGATGGAGAGGGTGGGGGTGATGCCCTCGATCCGGTCCACCTTGGGGCGCTCCATCTGGCCCAGGAACTGGCGGGCATAGGCGGAGAGGCTCTCCAAAAACCGGCGTTGACCCTCCTGATACAGAGTATCAAAGGCCAAAGAGGACTTTCCTGAGCCACTGACCCCGGTGATAACGGTCAGCGAATTGCGAGGAAGATCGAGGTCTACCCCCTGGAGGTTGTGCTCCCGGGCGCCGCGTATAGAGATGGGGTCCATGGGGCGCCGATTTAATCCCCTGTACAGCTGTCGTCCAGCCACCTGTACAGGAATGTGTAGCCCCGGCACCCCGATGTGCCGCTCCGGAAAAGAATTCGCGTGTAGCCCGTCACCTTCGCCCTGCCAAGAAATTTCGGTTAAGCTGAGAGGGATGCTTGCTGTTGTACAGTACAAGCCGCGTCGCGGGGCGCGCAATGCGAACCTGGAAGCCCTCGTGAAGCTGGTGACAGCGGCACTGGAAGGGGGGGCAAAACTGGTGGTGCTCCCGGAAATGGCGGCTACAGGCTACCGTTTTCCGAATGCGGAGGTGATACGCCCGCTGGCGGAGGGCCTCAAAGGCCCCACTTTCCGCGCCTTTGCGCCGTTGGCCAAAGCCCACAAAGCCTATATCGTCGTGGGTTTTGTCGAGGACTTCGAGGGAAGGCTCTTCAACGCCGCGCTGGTGATCAACCCGGACGGCAAGATCGAGTGCAGCTACCGCAAACGGATGCTGTATAGTGACGATCATACCTGGGCAAATCCTGGTGATCTGCCCTATCCCTCCTTCAAGACGCCCTATGGCATCGCCACCGTCGCCATCTGTATGGACATCAACGACCCGCGCTTTGTGACCCATGTGCGGCGTCACCGGCCGGATATCGTCTGTTTTCCCACCAATTGGGTCGATGAAGGCCGCGACGATATCCATCGTTATTGGGCTGGGCAATTGCGCGGATGGAATGGTTGGTTGCTGGCGGCAGATCGTTGGGGGGAGGAGGACGAGGTGGGCTTCTGGGGCCGCTCCGCCGTGATGAAAGCGGGGGAGGTCAAAGTTTCCGGTCCGCCTGAAGGGGATGGCTGGTGGGCGGTACAGCCACCGGTTCCGACCCCGGCCGCGCCGTGAAGGTCCTCTGGTTGATAGTGCTTGGCTGCAAAAATGAGCAGGATGAAAGCTCAGTAGTTGAAAGTTCTGAGGCGGTGGTGCTGGGGGAGCAGAAGAGCTGTGCCGCACCAGTCCCGGAGGGACCAGGGCGTTTTACCGAGGAGGGGGCGGCGCGGGGGCTCAGCATCGATCGCCCGGCATTTTGGGGTGACTACACCAGCTTTGATGGGAGCCTCGTCGCAACCGACCTGGAGGGAGACGGGGATCCGGACCTGCTTCTGGGGCGTGTAGAGGGAGCTCCCGACGGCTTTCTGAATGACGGAACGGGTCATTTCACCAAGATGGATCGCCTGTTTGGCGATGTGCTGGACCGGTTTCCGGCGATCGCCACCACCGGGGCCACCGATCTGGATGGGGATGGGCTGCCGGAGATTTTGATGGTGGGTCTGGGCGGCATGATGGTGGCCTGGAACAAGGGCAACCTGAACTTTTCTGAAGCGGAGATCCTGTGGATGCACGAAGGGGATCAGGTGCCCTTCTACATCTCGTACGGACTGGGCGACATGGACGGCGATGGCGATCTGGACGTGGCTCTGCCTGCGCTGGATACGCTGCCGCGCAACATCTATGCCGCTCCAGATCCGGAGCTGGGCTTTCTGGGCAGCCCGGTGCAGCTCCTTCGTAACGACGGTGGCACCTTTGTCGCCGACGGGCAGTTGACCCCCGAGGGCACGGCTGGCTTTTCAATGTATGCCCTCTTCTCGGATCGGGAGGGGGACGGAGATCAGGACCTGCTCGTATCCTCGGTACAATTAGGCTTTCTGGAGCGTCTTGCGCCGCAGGCCTTCTACCGCAACGATCCCGACGGATGGCATAACGATGCCGTCGTCACCGCCATGGACCTCTCTATTTCGGCGATGGGCGGAGATGTTCTGGATTTGAACGGAGATGGGCGGCTGGACTACTGCTTCAGCGACACCGGTCCGGTGCTGTGTATGTTGAACGACGGGCAGGGCGCCTACTACGATGTGGGCCTTACACGCGGGATGATTCCTGAGGGCTGGGACCCGAACCTGCAGTGGTCGGGTTGGACCATTGAAATCCAGGACTATGACCACGACGGCTATTGGGATGCTTTTTTGGGCGCTGGGGATGAGGTGCATCCGCGGCTGTTCTGGGAGCCCTGGTCGCAGGGTGACAAGCCGCCGGACGACCGTGAGGCCTACCACCACGACACGCTGCTGTGGGGTTCCGCCGACGGGAACTTTGTGGACCGTGCGGCAGAGATTGTCTTTGATCTTCCTGAATACCACTACGGTGGGGCCGCTGCGGACTTTGATGGGGATGGATGGCTGGAGATGGTGCTGCAGCCCCAGGGCAAAGGACCTGCCTTTTGGCAGAACCACTGCGGGGAGGGGGCCTGGCTGACCATCGATCTGGTGGGTGATGTCGGAAACCGGGAGGCTATCGGCGCAGTGGTGGAGGTGGAGGTCGGTGAGCAGAAGTGGAGCCGTCAGGTTCTTCCGTTGCGGGGATTTGGGCAGAGTCCATCGCAAGTGCATTTCGGTTTTGGGGCCGTGGACGAGGTGGATCGGCTGAGTGTGCACTGGACCGACGGCAGTGAGACGGTGGTGGAGAAGGTGGGTACGCGACGAGAAATCCTGGTGAGAAAGTAGTAAGATCGGGATTACATCGGAAGTGGCAGGTGTTTGTCTTCCCATCTGGCGGGGGCTACGGTACAATGCCTCCAGCGGAGTACGGCCTTTCATGAGTACCGAAGAAAAGCCAAGGATGGACCTTGCACAAATCTGTCGCCTTGCCGTGCGTGCGGGCGCCAGCGATGTGCATATGAAGGTAGGGTTGCCCCCGGTGTTCCGGGTACACGGCGACCTGCGGCCCGTGAATGAATTCCCTGTGGTCACCCAGGAGGCCCTGGGACTGACCGCGTGGGACATCATGAATCCCATCCAGCGTGAGCGTTTTAAGACGACCAACGACTGCGATCTGGCCTGGACGGTCTTAGGCGTGGGGCGCTTCCGCGTCAATGTGTTCCGGCAGCAGGGCAAGATTGGAATGGTCCTTCGTACCATTCCTTCGACGGTGCGCAGCATCGAAGAGCTTAGTCTGCCGCCTATCCTGCGGAAGTTGGCCATGATGCACCGGGGGATGATCCTGGTCACGGGTGCCACCGGATCTGGCAAAAGTACCACGCTGGCAGCGATGATTGAGGAGGTGAACCGGAACCTGCCCCACCATATCCTCACCATCGAAGATCCGGTTGAGTTTTTGTTTCAAGACAAAAAGGCAGTAGTGAACCAGCGAGAGGTGGGCGTCGATTCTACGAATTTCCACCATGCCCTACGGGCGGCTCTGCGGCAGGATCCGGATGTGATCCTGATCGGCGAGCTGCGGGACAAGGAGACGGTGGACATCGCGCTGGCAGCGGCCGAGACCGGGCATCTGGTACTGGGAACCTTGCATACCATCGACGCCATCGAGACCATCAATCGTGTGCTGGGCTTCTACGAGCCGCATGCACAGCAACAGGTGCGCCTGCGCCTGGCCGCATCGCTGCGTGGGGTGCTGTCACAGCGGCTGGTGGCGGCGATAGGCGGGGGGCGGGCGGCTGCGATCGAAGTAATGGTGAACACGGCTGCCGTTTATGAATGTATGATCGATGAAAAACGGACACGGGAGATTCGTGACTTGATCCGGAGCGGGCGGGCGCAGTATGGCTCCCAGAGCTTCGACCAGCACCTCTACGATCTGGTGCAGGCGGGACGGATCAAGGCCGAGGATGCGATGAAAGCGGCAAATAACCCGGACGAACTTCAGCTGCGCTTCGCGGGGGTGGCGGACGAGGACTGAGCGGCTCAGTCCTCCAGGAGTTGCTCTGGCGAGGTCACAGTGACCGAGCGCTCCAACCAGCGAGTGAGCTGCTCTGTGTCGGTACAGCTCCTGATCCGGTTGCTGAGTTCCGGCGAAAGAGGGAGGTTGCGGCTACGCAAGATGGTGAGGAGGGCAAGAGCCTCACCTTCGGCGCGCCCACGGCCGATGCCCTTTTCGATTCCCTTTTCGATTCCCTTTTCGATTCCCTTTTCGATGCCTTCCGCCAGACCTTCCTCTTTGGCTACTTCCTGCATACGAAGGATGTCCGTTACGAATTGCATACGAGGCGGAAAGGGGGCTTTCATAGGAGCTCCGACGGGCAGCAGGCCCGCACGCTGCAGGTGGTAGGCGGTCACGTCAAGGTAAGTCCGTTCCCCAGGAGTGTCCAGGCGCAGCCAGGGAAGCGCGGCTTGCAGCAGGCGCTTTCCTTCCCGGCGACCGCTGTGGAGGATACTTCCCAGGCTCAAACGCTCCAGCGTCCGGTCGATCAGGCTGCGCAGGGGCAGGGTTCCCGGTCCCAGACCGCAGGTGAAAACCCTGGCCCAGCTCCAGCCGTTGGTGCGCCCACTTCTCGGTGCGGGCATTGCCCGCGAGAACCACCAGGTTCACCGGCTTCTTGTACTTCTGTCGGGCCACCGCCAGATAGGCAGGCCAGCTCCAATGTTTTTTAGCGTCCGGCTGAAGCTGAACCTCCAGAAACAAGAGCCGCTCCGGCTCTTCGATCACCAGATCCACCCGCAGCTCGCTCACGGAGAGCTGGCTTAAATCGCTGTCTTTAATGACACCCGGTCCCGAGCGTGGACAACGTAGGCGCTCCTCCAGCAGCTCGCCCAGGAAGTCGGGCCGGGTCTGGAAAAGATAGAGCAGGGACTGGTGGGTGACGCTGGGCACGGCCGCCTTTGTGCAAGAACGGTGCCAATGGAGAAGACGACGGAATCCCCAGAATTCCCGGCGACCTGTCGGCCGTTCGACAGGCTTCGTCAGGCTTTCGTCAGTGGACGCCCGGCAAGAGGGTGCGCACAATTTTCTGAGGGGTCGGGCCCAACCGAATGCCATGCGCGCCCGGCACCAGCGGGTTAGACCGCGGCCTGCTCAGGGTACTGCCATGCACTCCTCCGAAATCCGCGCCCGCTTCCTGGACTACTTCCGTCGTCACGGGCATGCCGTGGTCGCATCTTCTGCCTTGGTGCCGCAGAACGACCCCACCCTCTTCTTTACCAATGCCGGAATGGTCCAGTTTAAGGACACTTTTCTGGGGCGTGAGCGTCGGGACTACAAGCGTGCTACCACGGTGCAGAAGTGTCTGCGGGTCTCTGGCAAGCACAATGATCTCGAAAATGTGGGGCACACTGCGCGGCACCACACCCTGTTTGAGATGCTGGGTAATTTCAGCTTCGGGGACTATTTCAAGGCAGAGGCGATCCGCTTTGCCTGGGAATTTCTGACCGAGGAGATGAAGATCGACGCCAACCGCCTGTGGGTGACCGTCTATGAAAAAGACGACGAAGCCTACGGCATGTGGCGCGACCTGATTGGCGTGCCCGAAGCGCGGATCCAACGCCTTGGCGAAGCCGACAACTTCTGGTCCATGGGCGACACCGGTCCCTGCGGTCCCTGCACCGAGATCCACTACGACCACGGCCCGGCTGTCTCCGACGATTTGAATGGTCCAGGCGGCGGATCTCCCCGCTACGTGGAGATCTGGAACCTGGTCTTTATGCAGTACGACCGCTCCGCGGACGGCGTCCTGACCCCACTGCCGCGCCCCTCCATCGACACCGGCATGGGCCTGGAGCGCCTCGCTGCGGTGGTGCAGGGTGTCTATTCCAACTACGACACCGACCTTTTCCAGGTGGTGGTGCAGCGCGCCGCGGCCCTGGCCAACATCCGCTACGGAGACGACGCTCAGAAGGACATCGCACTGAAGGTGATTGCCGATCACTCCCGGGCCGCTGCCTTCCTGATTGCCGACGGCGTGATGCCCTCCAACGAGGAGCGCGGCTACGTGCTGCGTCGGATCATGCGGCGCGGGATTCGCTACGGCGTCAAGCTGGGCCTGCCCACCCCCTTTATGGTTCATACCGTGGAAGCGGTGATCCAACACTTCGGCGAAGCCTACCCTGAGCTGGTGGAGCGTGCCGAGTTCGTCCGTGAGGTGGTGCTGACCGAAGAGCAACGCTTTGCGACGACCCTGGAGCGGGGCTTGGCGCTGCTGGAGCGCGAGTTTACGGCGAAGCCCGCCCAGATCTCCGGGCGTACCGCCTTTGTATTGGCGGATACATATGGCTTCCCGGTGGACCTGACCCGTCTGATTGCGGCGGAGCACGGTCTGGGGGTGGACGAGGTGGAGTTCGAGCGTCTCTATGAGGAGCAACGCGCCAAAGGCCGCGCGAACTGGAAGGGTTCCGGGGAGGAAGCGGTCTCCGCACTCTGGCACCAGCTTGGCGAGACCAACCCGGTCTTTTTCTCGGGCTACGAGAAGGACCATGACCGGGGTACGGTCACGGTGATCCTCTCGGAAGGCACCGACGTGGCAGCCCTTTTTGAGGGGCAAGAGGGAGAGGTGGTCTGCGATCTCACCCCCTTCTACGCCGAGAGTGGTGGACAGGTGGGGGACAGCGGGCGGATCCTGTGGGAGCAGGGGGAGGCCGAGGTGCTGGACACCCGGAAGCCGGTGGGCGATCTGCATGTACATGCCGTACGTGTAAAGAAGGGTGTACTGCGGAAAGAGTCACTGGTAAGCCTGGAAGTGGACGCAGTCCGTCGCAACCGTACCCGTCTGAACCACACCGGTACTCACCTGCTCCACGCCGCCCTGCGTCAGGTGTTGGGCGCGCATGTAGGCCAAAAAGGCTCCTTGGTCGGGCCGGATCGGCTGCGCTTCGACTTCACCCACCACAAGGGCATGACCGAGGAGGAGCTTCGGCAGGTGGAAGACCTCGTGAATCGGGAGATCCTGGGGAATTTTCCGGTGCAGACGGAGCTGCAGAGCCTGGAAGATGCCCGCAAAGCGGGAGCAATGGCGTTATTTGGGGAGAAGTACGCGGACAATGTGCGGGTGGTCAGCGTGGATGCCTTCTCAAAGGAGCTGTGTGGTGGCACCCATGCACGCCGCTCGGGCGACATCGGGCTGCTGAAGATCCTGTCGGAAAGTGGGGTTGCAGCGGGTGTACGTCGTATCGAAGCTCAGACCGGTCCCGGCGCCTTCGCGTGGCTCCGCGATCTGGAGACCACCACAAAAGCGGCGGCGGACGAGCTGAAAGCACCCCATGACAAGCTGTTGGAGAGTGTGCAGCGCCTGATGGCGGACCGGGCGCGCCTCCAAAAAGAGCTGGAGCAGGCCAAGCGGGAGATCGCACGGGCGGCGGCGGGGGACTTGACCAGCCGCATCCAGGACATCGACGGGGTGAAATTGCTGGCTGCCGAGCTGGAGATCGACCTCGACGGGCTCCGGGACGAGTCCGACCGCTGGCGCGATCAGCTGGGTGCCGGTGCCGTGGTGGTGCTGGCCGCCCGTTCGGGCGAGGAGGTGAAAATCGTCGTCTCCGTCTCCAAAGATCTGGCGGGCAAACGCTTTAATGCGGGCAAGCTGGTCGCAGCCCTTGCGGCGCAGGTCGGCGGACGTGGCGGTGGTCGCCCCGATTTTGCACAGGCGGGTGGCAAGGATCCGGCCGGGGTTCCCGCGATGTTGGCCTCGGCGGCGGGGCTTTTGCGGGGCTAAGCAGCGTGATCCGGTTGGAGCGGAGGGCGGCTTGGTTAGCGCCTTCCTCGCTTCCACGGACGCCGAGAAGGTGTCGCAAAATCGGGCTTGGGAGGGGCTTTCTGGGGAGGCGCCTTGGGCTGGATTTTGGCCGGTGTCTCGTTCTTATGGGGGGTATCGGAAGGCTTGGGCGGCTGGGGATCGGGCATGGGCAGAGCATAGGCGAGGGAGCGCCGGGTGGCAAGGGGGCTTTGGGGCGCTTAGGCTGGCGGCATGTGGTTCCGCAGCGTTGAGATCGAGAATTTCCGTGCCATCGGTCACCTGAAGCTGGATCTGCATCGGCACATGAATGTGTTGGTGGGGGTGAATGCGTCGGGAAAGACTTCGGTGTTGGATGCGATTGTGCGGGCGTTTGATTTGGAATTTACGAAGTGGATGAACCTGGTATGGCCGGAACTGACATGGACACCCCTGCCGGAGTTTCAGCTGCGGGATGTACGGCGCGCGGTCGGGGGCCAACAAGGCACCGTTAGGGTTGGACTTTCAGGTGGTGACCGCTGGAGCGTTAGGGCAACTTGGGACGGGAGGGACCAGCCAGTATCGGTTCCTACTGCCGTTTGGGATCGACCGGTCTCAGTTGAGGACGAAATCCCCGCCCTGATCCAATACGATACCGGTCGGGGGCGACTGGAGGTGGAGGGAAGGACAACCGGGGATGTTGTGATGGACGAGTTGCGGGGGCGTCTGCGTGGGCTCGTGGCCGCCCATTCCTCCTCGCATCGCTTTGATCTTCTGGTGGAGTGGTTTGAACAACAAAGCACCGCCGAAGCCCTCGAAATTGTCAAACGCCGTGACTTCAATTTTCAACTCCCGGGTCTGACCGCCGTCCGTCAAGCTGTCCTCTCCATGATCCCCGGCTGCAAGCGCATCTGGATGGAGGGTGCTCCAGCCCGGCTGCGGGTGTTGATGGAGCCCGAGGGAGAAGCCGCCGAAGAGTTCGATTTTGAGGAACTGTCCGACGGCTATCGACTGATGTTGGGGCTGGTGGCGGACATGGCAAGGCGCCTGATCACCGTAAACCCGCACCAGGGCCTGAATTCCGAGGGGGTGGTGCTGATCGACGAAGTGGACCTGCACCTGCACCCCCGCTGGCAGCAGCAGGTACTTCCTGGCCTGGTACGCACTTTTCCGAATATCCAGTTCATCGTCACCACCCATGCCGCGCCGGTGATCGCCACCGTCCCGCCGGAGAGCCTGATCTGCCTGATCCGCGATGCCGACGGCATCCACGCCGAGCGCCCCGAAAGCTCCGAAGGGGCACTTCCTGAGCGGATCCTGAAGGACATCATGGGTCTCGAAGATGCGCGTCCCCCCGAAATCTCCGCAAAATTGCGGAGATACTGGGATCTGGTGCTTGCCGGACAGGGGGAGGGCGAGGAGGGGCTGGAGCTGCGCCGCTGGTTGGAAGAGCGTTTTCGCGGAGAGGAGCCCGATCTGGCGCGCCTGGATCTGGAGCTGCGCCGTCGGCGACCCCGTCCATGAAGCGGGTTGAGCGGGCGACGGAGCCCCCGGAATTTACCGCCTGGAGGGCCGATCACCCGCAGGAAACGTGGAAGAAGTTCTGCGACGAATGCCATGGGGAAGGAGGCATCAAGAACCAGGTGTGGCACGCCCTGGAACGGGCCCAGGGTGGCATCTGCGCCTACTGCGAAATGAAGCTGCAAGCGCCCCTTGGCGCGGAGGTGGAGCATGTCTACCTCAAGGAGCGCTGCCATCCTGCCTATAATTATGGTTTGGACTTCGGGAATTTTCTGGCAGCCTGCGAAGGGGGTACCAAGGACTGGTTGAAGGATGAGAGCACCGGCCGGCTTCGATCCCCGCCACCCTCTCGAAAAAATCGGCATTGTGGTTCAGTAAAAGGGAACGCGCTTTGGTATGCCGACCCGGCGGTCGCATCCTCGGTGGATCTGCTCTTCGATCCACGAAAAATTCCGGAAAGCCCTTGCCTTTGGCGGATCAGCCCGCGTGATGGGTCACTGGAGCCGGATGAGGTGGCGATCGAGGCTGCGGGTTGCTCGGTGGGAATGGCCAAGGAGACGGTGACGAAGCTTTGCCTCAACGCCCCTGTGCTCCGGGATTTCCGCCTTGCGGTGATCACCCAGTTAGACCAGGAGCTTCTGGAAAAAGGGGAGGGAGATCGGGAGAAAGAGGATGCTCTTCGCCGCCAGATGATGGTGGAGTACCTGGGGACCGACACCGGTGGAGATCTGCGCCCCTTCTGGACCACCCTGCGTGCCCACCTCTCCCCGCAAAACTGATCTCCCGCAGGCTCCAAAAATCTTTCCATGCCGCCCCTCTCCGGTGTCCTTAGGTTGAAGGGAGAGGAGAGATCATGCGTAGCCTTTGGTTTTTGACGTTGTTACCGCTGGTGGCCTGTGAGTCGGTGGAGTCCAAGGACGTCGGCACCGATGCGATGTCCGCCCAGATCGAGGTGATCAGTGCAGATGGGGCTTCGACAAGGGTAAATACGACACTCCGTGTGGGCGGACTGACCTCCAATACCTATGTGCAGCTGACCGGGGATGATCAGCTCACCGCCGATGACGGCACCGGTCCCATCGAGATGTCCTACCTGAGCATCGGGGACTACTGGACCTATATCGCCGATTTTTCGGTGGCAGCGGCGGACACGAATTTCGCGGTGGCCTTGGTGCGCTCCCTGGATGATGGCGCACCGTCGAGCACCGCGACGCTTCCGGCTCCCTTTGATCTGACCGCCCCGGCGGAGGCGACGGCCTTTTCCCGGGCTTCAGACCCGATCACGGTGACCTGGGAGCCCTCCGGGGCTTCGGATGGCATGACGGTTCGCCTGTCGTCGGACTGCACCCTGGAGACGACGCAGGATGTGGCCGGGGATCCCGGAACAACCACTTTTGAAGTGGGCTCTTATGAGGTGGCCGATGGCAGCGAGGCGGAGTCCTGCGAGGGCACTCTGACGGTTGAACGTCGTCGTGCCGGTGTCTTGGATGAGGCCTTTGGCGAGGGGGGCGAGGTCTTTGCGGCCCAGCGCCGTGAAGTCAAAATCCGCCTGGATCCCTGAGCCGCCTGCAGGGCTGCGTGACGATGGGGATGTCTCGAAAAGGCAGCTGCACCTCTGGCGCACCTGCCTGGGAAGATTTTGAGAGAACCAGGCTTATTTACCACTGAATGAGGACTCATTCATTGCGGAAGAGCCGGTCGTTGCGGCCTATCGACGGCGTCGGATCAGCGCGCTCAGGCCAAGCAGCAGTCCGAAGCCCGAGGCGGCACTCCCCTGGCTGCAGGCGCAGCTTCCGGGGGCGCTGATCACCACGCCGCCGGAGTCGTTGCCGACATCGCCGCTGTCATCCACCACATCTGGGCCGGTATCGTCGCCACTGCTGCCACCTTCGTCGTCGTCACAGGCACTTCCCAGCCCGTCCTTGTCCTTGTCCTCCTGTCCGGGGTTGGCGTCGTCTTCGCAGTTGTCATCGTCGTCGATGATGCCGTCGTTGTCGCTGTCCAATGCGTACAGGGCCGGATCGTAGAACAACAGGTAGCTCTGGTCCGCTGCCCCGGCGTCGTAGGCGTAGAAGCCAACGCCGGACAGTGCTCGTCCCTCCGGCATCTGGCCTTGCAGCTCCACATCTCCGATTTTGGCGTCGATAGCGCCGTCGTTTGTGCGGATACGCACGGCCACTTCCTGGTTCAGCCGGACGCTTTGATCGCTGGTTTCCAGGATTTCTACCTGTCCTCCTGACAGATGCAGCAGCGCGGTGTAGGTGCCGGACAGCTGCGCCAGCGGGCAGGAGGAGGACTGCGCCACGCCCGGACAGGTCACCAGCAGGAAGTAGTCGTTTTTATTTTTGAAACCGAACACAAAACCCATGCCATCGTCGTCGCCACTGTACAGGTTGGCTTCGAAGATGCCGTCGTTGACCGGAACTGCTGGATTGACCAGGTAGTTATTGCAGATATCGCTCCATGTGTCGTCACAGGGGGCGGCGGCGGTGTCGTCGGTCAATGGGTAGGCGTAGTTGTACTGGTCCACGTAGCCGGCCCATGGGTCGGCATCGTAGCCGCTCTTCCACTCGTCCACGCCATCGATGTACTCGTTGGCAGGAAAAGAGTCGTAGGACCACAACAGTACAGGCTCGGCGAGGGCAAGTGCGCACAGAAGGCTGATCATGACCGTATCATGTGCTCAGTTGACGCGTTTTGCAAGCTTTTCCGGTCAGCCGCTTGTGAAGCGCGGCCCCGGCTCGCCCCGGTGTATACATTCGTAGGCGATGCTGGCCTCTCTTCTCTTCCTCCTCTCCTGCACCGGCGAGCCGCCGCCACCTACCCCTTCGCCGACTCCAGTCAAAAAGGCGGGAGCACCTGAGCCAGATGAGCAGGGGATCGTTCGTTTCACCATGGATGAACCAGGCGGCGAGAAGGGTGCGCCCCAGGGCATGGCCTTTCTCTTCACGCCGGGTGCCAAGGTGGAGTCCCAGACCGGTCCCCTTTCCGATGGCTCCTCTGGCTTTCGTTTTGCGGTGGCGGAGGAGGGAACTTCTGTCGTCTGCACGGCGGCGTTGCCCATCGCCGAGCCACGTGGCGTGCATGTACGCCTGAAGATGGAAGCGGTGACGCCGGGTCCGCAGAAGTTTATGGGTCTACAGTTGGAGCTACGCAGCCGCGATGCGACGGGGGCGCTGGTGTTTCCCCCCACCGGTCGCTACACCACCGTTCAGACCTTTCGCGACGTTTCCGATTGGCAGGAGCTGGATGCTGCCGTCGTTCCTCCGGCGGGATCCGTGACGGGAGAGCTCTGTTTTCGCTTTGTCCGCTCCACCGGTGCGGTGGAGGTGGACAGCCTGGATCTTCTGCCGACTCCGCCGGCCACCGAGGCTGCTCCTGCTTCCGTGGCTCCGGCCGAGGGGCCGACCTGTCCCGCGGGCTGCTGTCCCTGTGCTGGGGATGCAGCCGCTCTGGTGCCGGCTTCCCCAGTAGCCCCCACCCAGCCAAAAACCCGGAAAGGACCGCAGATTTTCCCCCTTCCGATCACCTGGGATCTGAACAGCACCGGCGGCAAGAACGGTGCGGCGGCAGGCTGGGAGCTGATCCCGGCCAAGGAAAATCCGGCCACGGCGGTCGGTGTGGACGCTGGCCAGTCCCTTTTTGTGAAGACCACGGCCGTAGACGGCGCGGCCACCTGCTCGGATCGTTTTGTTTCCGGTCAGCGCTTGATCGTGAAGGGGCGGGTGTCCTTGGAGTCCTACCAGAGCAGCGGCAAGAAAAACAGTGCCTTTGTGGTGGAGCTTCGCAATTTTGATGCAGACGGCAAGCTGGTCACCAAGGCCAACGTCCGCTTCCAGCGCCTCTTTACCGCACAGACGGTTCTGGAGTGGTTTGATTTTGCCAAGGATGTCATCCCGCCGGAAGAGGCTGCGGCCTCTCGGCTTTGTGTACGTTTTGTAGAAGCGACCGGGGTGGCAAAGGTGGACTGGCTCTCGGTCACGGGGGGCTGAGCCCTAGTCACAAGGCCAGGATCCCAGCTCGATCATATTGTTGTCTTCCACACACTCTTCGATGGTCTCTTCACGGTCCACCCACACCCGCACCGGGTCGGACCACTCGCTCCTTTGTACGGTGATCGGTCCCACGTAGCGTCCGGCGCCGGGGTTCAGCGTGATGTCTTCCGAGTACAGCCGCTGCCCACCGGCGGTCATCCGCACTTCTACGGTGCCCGATGCGGCAAGGCCCAGGTTGGACACGGGGATCCACAGCTCCACCTCGCTCTGCCCGCAGCAGATCTCCGGCGGCCCCGGCTCCAGATCGGCCAGCTCCGAGCCCAGCCCCAGGCTGGTGCCGCCGGTACGGAAGTTATTGAAAGACTTCCAGAAGGGATCGGGGTGGCGGGGGATAGTTCCGTCATCGTCCACGTTGCGGATATTGTAGGCGTACTGGTTCCAGATGGGGCGCGAGGGCCGCCATGAGCCGTTCATGTCGCCGATCACGCTGATGCCATTCCAGCCGGGGAAGCCGTAGTTGTTGGAGGCGAGCACAATCTCGGTTGCGCCGTCGTTGTCTACATCCACGATCAGTGGGTACTCGTACAGCGTGCCCGAGGCGTGGGAGTCCTCTTGCAGCTTCACCGCGCCGGTGGCCCCGTCAAAAACCCAGAGGATCACTTCGTCGCCATAGACCACGTCCGCCTTCCCATCTCCCTCAAAGTCGAAGACCGAGGAGCCGGTGACCGAGGAGGAGTAGTCCTGTACGGGGTTCTGCCACAGGATGCTGCCGTCGTTGTCGAAGACCACATAAAAATAGGCACCGGCGACCCCTACTTCCGGGTAGCCGTCGGCGTCGAAGTCGGCGACCGTGGGTGGCCCGCCGCCCCCCTGCGGCACGGCGGATGCCCAGCGTACGGTTCCGCTCAGGTCGCTCAGGTAGACCATGCCGCTGCTGACGTGTACCCACTCCGGGCTGCCGTCCAGGTCGAAGTCGGCGGCGGCGCAGGGTCCGTCGGGGCTGCCGTCCTGGATGCGGATGCTCCCGTCCGCATTGTAGATTGTATCCCCCGCTACAACTTCCTGGCTGCCGTCCTGGTCCACGTCCATGGCAAAGCTGGTCCATCGCCCGGCGCCGCCCGCTCCGGTCCACAGCAGGTTGCCGTCCGCGTCGTAGACCTGGTTGCCAAAGATCAGCTCGGAGCGCCCATCTTCGTCCAGATCGGCAAAGGCGGGGAAGCCATAGCCGTAGACCCCGGTCCCCGACGCCCAGCGTAGGCTTGCGTCGGCATTCAGGCAGATCACCGCTACTTCCAAGCCTGCAAGGCAGATTTCGGGTTGTCCGTCGGCCTCAAAATCGCCGATGGCCACCCCCGCCGAGCCGTGGGGATGGTAGCCCCCGGCATCCAGGATGGACCAGTGGTCGCCGCTGCCGTCGCCGCTGGTGGCGGTCAGTGCACCGGCCAGGGTGTAGGCACCTCCGGCAAAGCTGGAGAAGACGATGTCGGGGATGTCCTCCGCGTTGATGCTGCCATCCCCATTGTCATCGTTCAGGTTGCCGACCACGGGGGTGGACATGATGTCGTCGTAGCCGCTGGCCTGGCTGTTCCACTGCCACTCCACAGTGGGCGCAAAACCACCGGTGGGGGGATCCACTTTGCAGTCGGTATCGGCCTGAGCACGAAAAGCACCGGGATCGGGGCAGGCGATTCCAGTGTCCCCTTCCGGGGTTTTGACCTGGTTGCTGAGCCCGGTTTCGCTGCAGGCGAGGAGGAAGAGGAGCATTGTGCCATTGTACTCCAAAGTGAGGGGCTCGGGTTGGCACGATCTTTGCATTCGACCCTGCTATGGAAAAGCTCCTCCCCAGCCTCGGGCCTCTGGCTCTCCTCTTTCTCTCCCTCCGCCTTGGTTTGGACGCCATCCGCTCGGAGGCGGGCTTCAAAAAAGCTTGGTCCAAGTACAAAATGGGGGAGGCTCTTCGGCTGCTTCTGGCCTTGGCCGGTATCGGAGCGGCGATGGTGGCCCTGCTCCTTCAACCCAGCCTCGACCTTCGCGAAGTGGTAGCCGGGCGGCCGCTTGCGGTAGGATTGCTCCTTCTTCCTCTCTTTCTCCTGCTCTGGCCCCTGTGGAGCCTCTTGGGGCGGGAGTGGAGCCGTCTCTCCACCGATCGTCGCCTATCCAAGCTGCCTGAGGGAGAGATCTGGCTGGGTGTTTGGGTGGAAGTAGGTGCTCCTACCTATACCAACCTCGTGCTGACCGACCGGGGCATTGCCCTCGCGGTCCGCGGTGCGCTGGGGCTGGGCTGTGCACCGGTGGCCATCAGCTGGGGAGAGTTCACTTCTTACCGGGTCAGCGAAGAAAAGCAGCATCCGGTGCTGAATGTTGCCCTTCTGGACGGCTTGGTCATCCGCATTGAGGGGCCGGTGGCCCTGCCCATCGCCGAGCAGATCCGTGCACACCGCCAGCAGGCGGCGGCGGCGATGCACAGGGTGATGCACTGTGCATGAGGGCTAATCCCCGCGCAGCTCCAGGCTGCCCAGGGGGAGAAGGCGGCCATTGACCTGGATCTCCAGCCGGTGGGTGCCGGGGTAGGGCTGGCGGGTGGAGTGGACGGCAAAGGAGAGGGTCCGCCGGAATTTTTGTTCTGTCCCCGGCTCGATGGAAAGCTGAGCGCCTTTGAATACTTTGGGAGCTGATTTTCCATTGGCTTTGATGAAGTGGACCACGATGTCCACCTCGGCCTGGACCACCTCCGCTCCGGGGTTGAACACAGAAACTTCTACCTGGACTTTTTCGCCGATTTGTAGGCTCTGTTGGCTCAGGGTCCCGCTGGCCTTTAGTCCTTCACCACCTTCGGCCCCCACCAACGCCAGTGCTTTTGCGTCGCCCTTCTTCAGTCGATCGCGCAGGGCGTGGCGCAACAAGGCCAGCCTGGTCGCAGGTGCATCCCGACGCCATTCGGTGCAGACCGAGAGCAGAAGTTCTGGGTTATCCCTCCCGATATCGTTGAGGTGGTTGGCCACCGACCGCCGCACATAGAGCTCCGGATCGTCCCGCAAGGTTGCAAGTATTTTCAATGTATCGTGTACATACTTCGGAAAAACTTTCATCCGCGGTGCCCAGGGCAGGCGCGGGCGGGTGGCTTCGGAGGCGGCCCGGCGTACATGCTGATCGGGGTGCCGTGCCCAACGTTCCAGCCGCCGCAGGCTGCCCTCCGGATCCTGATCCAGCAGGGGGCGCAAAGAGAATTCGGCCGTGAAGCGTCGGGTCAGCGCCTCGTTGGCCTCCCAGGCGAGATCGGGGTCGGCCTTGGGCCCCCGCCGGATCAGCAGATCGGAGTGGGGGAGGTAGAAGAAGCCGCTGACCGGCTGGGCGAGAGGCTCCGAAAGGGGAGGTCCCAGGCTGCGGATCAGGATCCGCAGGCCCTCGGGGTCAGCGGGCAGGGCGGCATCCAGGGCGCCGCCGATCTGGCGGCCACGATCCAGCAACTCCCGTTCTTCCAGGCCGATCGTTGCGTCCCGATAGAAGGTCTCGATGTTGAGCGCGGGCCAGACCCGGTGAAGAGCGGTAGCCAGCTCGCGGACCAGGGAGGGGGAGAGAAGGTTTTTCAGATTCTCGGCCATCAGGGCAACATACAGATGGAAGGGGAGGGGGTGGCGCAGTCTTCGCTGCTCCATGCCTGATAGGCCTGGTTCCACGCCCCACAATTCTGGGCGCTGCCCCCGTTGGGCTCCCCACCGGCCCAGCCCGAACGCCCCGCGGTATTGCCGTCCAGGTCCACCCAGCTCCCGTCGCGGGCCTGATCGTTGAGCCCCAGCCACCAGGGATCCAGGATCGGCCAGGTCTGGAACCACACCGGGTAGATGGCCTCGCTTTCATAGGCGATCGTGGCGAGTTTTCCACCGTGTGATTCGCAATTCTGTTGTGCATCTTCCCAGCTTCGGGGAACGGTGCAATAGAGGCGGTGGTCGTCTTGGAAGTCGTGGCGGATGCAGTCGTCGCAGGCGGCGTTGTCGTCTACCTTGCCGTTGCCATCGTCGTCACGCCAGTTGCACAGCTCGGGCGCACCGGGATGGAAGGCAGCATCGGAATCATTACGATCTTCGCAGGGTCCGTAGCCATCTCCATCCTGATCGCTGCGGCCCTCTTCGCAGTCCAGCCAGCTCTCCAAAAAGGCGTGCCGGTCCCAGACCCAGCCGCGCAGGCGCTCCGTGGTCTGGAGCGCCTCCTCCCAGCCGGTGGGGCGGTTGGGGTCGGCCTCCAGGGCCGTGTGGATTTGGGCCGTGTACAGGTCGATCTGAGCGGAGACTTCCACCGGGTCCATCGCCGCGTTCACCTTCCGCAATTCCTCGCGGTAGACCGGGCCCCAGGTGGCATCCTCCACCAGGGCATCAAATTGCGGCTGGTGAAAAAGCCCGTCGTAGTAGCCATAGAGCGGATCGGCGTCGTACTGCATCACCTCGAAATTGTCATCGAAGTCCCAGGGTACAAAAAGTACCCCGCGCTGGGGATGGTCGTACATATAAAAATTGTGCGCGCAGCACCAGAAGCCGTCGTCACTGCCCAACACCACTTCCGCGGCCCACGCGCGCAACCACTCTCGGGTATCGCCGAGATCCTCCAGCTCGCGCGGGTTGTCGGTGCGGAAGAAGGCGCGGATCCGCGTCGCATCCGCGGTCTCTTCGTTGGTCTTCACCTCGCTGCCGTACTTCCACAGGCTGCCGGTAGCGCCGGCCTCCCCAAAATTGCGCTCCTGCCACTCCCGATCGAAGTACTCGATGTTGGTGTAGAGCCCGTAGAAGTCACCATTTATGGTCAGAGTCGCATTGTTTGCACAGGCCGAGGGCAGATCCTCCACCCGCCGCATCACCCACCAGGACAGCCGATCCTTGAGGTAGGTGGGCTCGTACCAGGTGGCGTCCAAGGCGATTTTTCGCTGACCCTCGTAGCGGGCATCGGGATCTTCTGTATTGAAGGATACCACAAATTGCAGCTTGTCCTGCAGCCAGGAGAAGCTGGGGTTGCCCTTCAGTCGCACCATCACCGGGAGGCTGTCGTTTTTGTACGTGAAGGTGGCGGGATGGTAGTCCTTCTGCCCGGTCTGCTTGTCCTGGAGGATGCCGGCCCAGTCGTCGGGCAGAAAATCGAGCTGCAGGTCCAACAATTCGTCCGAGCTGTAGAGGGCAGAGCAGTCTCCGGGCAGCTGCTCGACCGGGTCGATCCAGGGCGTGGAATCCCCCGAATCGTCGGGATCGGCTGGCTTCGAGTCGGTCACCGGCGGCGACGACTCTTTGGGGACCACCAGCTCCGAGGAGGTACAGGACAGCAGCCAGAACATGGCCCCAGGGTAGCCCATCATGCGCCCCTTTGCCGGGGAGAAAAGCTCCAGCTCCACACCCGCCGTCCATCCCGGCGGCACACCCGCTCTCTTCGCGACAGAACCGGAAGGGTGGGGTGTTCTTGCGGCTCCCAGCCCAAAAAGGCGCTTTCAATAACAGGAACCATCCCCGGCACATCGCTGCGCAGGTGGACCAGGCCCCCCGGGCGAAGGGCCCCTTCCAACAACTCCACCAGTGCTGGAGTCACCAGGATATGGGAGGCTTTTTCGGAAGGACTGGGAAAGAGGATGTAGACAGCGTCCAGACGGCCCGGTGGTACCAGCCCCGCAAGCGCGGCACGGGCATCCGCACGGAGCAAGAGGGTGTTGGGTGGTGCGTGGCGCGCCGCCGCCTCCACCTTGGCT
>CAITDR010000153.1 GCA_903891165.1 uncultured Pseudomonadota bacterium | reverse complement strand
CGGTGCCGTGCAGGAAATGTTCGGCGGTGACCTCGGCGCTACGGGCCATAACAAAATTAGGCAGCAGCTCCGCCGCATCGTGGCCGATGATGTGGGCTCCCAGGATCTCGCCGTATTTTGCGCCCAGCACCACCTTGACCAGACCTTCGGTGTGCCCCACCCCGCGCGCCTTTCCATTGGCGGAAAAGGGAAAACGACCCACCCGAATCTCCAGACCCTTGGCCTTGGCCTGCGCCTCAGTCAAGCCGACGGACGCGATCTGTGGCTGGCAGTAGGTGGCCGCAGGCATGTTGGCATAGTCCACATCGGCCGAATGTTTTCCGGCAAGACGGTCGATGCACACATGCGCCTCCATGTAGGCGGTGTGGGCCAGCGCCGGAGGCCCCGCCACGTCGCCGACCACATAGGTGCCTTCCCCGCAGCGGAAGTTGGCATCATGGTCCACAAAGCCACCTTTTCCAATCTTCGCGCCCACCGTCTCCAGACCCAGCCCCTCGGAGTTTGGCGCGATGCCCAGGGCCACCAGACAATAGTCGGCTTTCAACTCAGTGCCGTCCGCCAACAATACCCGGACCCCATCCCCGACCCGCTCCACCCCCTTGCAGAGCTTTCCGGTGATGACCTCGATCCCACGCTTTTTGAAGGCTTTGGCCAGCTCGGTGGAGATCTCTGCATCCTCCACGGGGACGAGGCGGTCCATACCCTCCACCACGGTGACCTTGGTGCCAAAGGCCGAATAGAACCAGGCGAACTCACAGCCGATGGCTCCGGATCCCAGGATCACAATCGAGCGGGGCTGCTGCGCCAGCACGATGGCCTCGCGGTAGGTCAGAATCCGCTCTCCATCCGGTTGAATGCCGGGAAAAGTACGGGCACGTGCACCGGTGGCCACCACGATGTTCTTCGCCTGGACGACCTGATCGCCCACCCGGAGCTGACCCGGTCCCGTGATCGTCGCCGTGCCCGAAAGCTGGGTCACCCCATACTTTTTGAAGAGGAAGCGCACGCCCTTTTCCGACTGGTCGGCGATCTTCCGGGAGCGGGCGATCACCTTGGCCCAGTCGAAGCCGTAGCCATCCACCCGCAGGCCAAACTCTGCCGCTTCTTCCTGCAGAAAGAGGTAGTGTTCGGCCGCCTTCAAAAGCGCCTTGCTGGGGATACAGCCCCAGTTCAAACAGACGCCTCCAAGCTTCTCTTTTTCGATACAGACCGCACGCAGACCGTTGAGCTGGGCGCGGATCGCCGCCACATAGCCGCCGGGACCGGAGCCGATCACCGCCACATCAAAGATCTCAGCCATCAAAGCACCAGAAGGGCGGGACTTTCGATATAGGCGCGGAAGGCCTGGAGGAAGCGGGCACCCAGCGCCCCGTCGATCACCCGATGGTCGCAGGTCATCGTGGCCTTCATCCGCCAGCCCACCGTCAGTTTCCCAGCTTCCACCACAGGAACCTGCTCCACACCGCCCACGGCCAGAATGCCTGCCTCCGGTGGGTTCAGGATCGCCGTAAAGGACTCAATCCCGAACATGCCCAGGTTGGAGACGGTGAAGCTGCCACCGGTATACTCCTCGGGCAGGAGCTTGCCCTCTTTGGCCTTGGCGGCCAGGGCCCGCACTTCGGCGGCAATCTCGGCCACCCCCTTGCGGTCGGCGTCACGTACCACCGGGGTGATCAGCCCCTCAGGAAGTGCAACTGCAACGCCGATGTCCACCGTTGCACGCCGCAGGATGCTGTCGCCCTGCCAGGCGGCGTTGCACTCGGGTACGTCGCGCAGGGCGCGGGCCACGGCCTTGAGCACCAGATCGTTGTAGGAGATCTTGGATCCCCGTGCGCCGGCCTGATCTTTGAGGGCTACCAGTCCAGCCGCATCGAGGGAAACGGTGAGATAGAATACAGGAACCTGCTGGTGCACCTCGGTCAGCCGCCGCGCGATGGTCTTGCGCATCTGCGTGACCCGAACACTGCTGTCCACCGGGCGGCTGGAGCTAGGGGCCGCGGGGGCCTTCGCCACTTTCTCCACGTCCTCCGCCACGATCCGGCCACCCGGCCCACTGCCTTTGACCTTGCGCAGGTCCACACCCTGGTCGGTGGCCATGGCCTTGGCCAGCGGCGAGGCCACGATGCGCGGACCGGCCACGGTATAGCGGCCCCGGATCTCCATCACCGAAGGATCCAGCTTCTTCCCCATCCATTGGACGGGGGCTACCTCACCGGCGGGCGCCGACGGGACACTCGGGGCGGGCGCCGGACCGGCAACGACCGGCGCGACCGCGGGGGTCGCGGCCACGGGCGGCACAACCACGGGGGCCGCAGCCACCGGAACGGGGGCTGCAGCCACGGGCGCCGCTGGCGAGGCCGCAGCGGAAGGAGCGGCTCCAGCATCCGCGCCCGCTTTCATCTTCGCATAGTCCGCCAGTAAGCCAGAGATATCCTCCCCAGCATCGCCCACAATCGCGATGGGGAAGCTGGCGGGTACCTCGTCCCCCTCCTTGGCCAGCAGCTTCAGGATGACGGTCTTATCAAAAATCTCCACGTCCATCGTGGCCTTGTCGGTCTCGACCTGGGCCAGGACGGTCTGGGGACTGACGGCAGCCCCTTCCGCCACCACCCAGCGACCCAACACACCGGAAGTCATGGTGGGTGTTGCCTGAGGCATCAGAAAGAAAGAGGGCATTCTACTTCCTCCCTACGACGGTGAGAGCAGCATCGATCACCCGCTCGGCGGTGATGATGACCAGCTTTTCCAGGTTGGTAGCATAGGGCTGGGGAACGTCGCGATTGGTCACACGCACGATAGGGCCATCCAGGAGGTCAAAGCAGGACTCTTGGATGCGTGCGATGATCTCAGCGCCCACTCCGGCATAGGGGAAACCCTCCTGCACCACCACCACCCGGTGGGTTTTGGCGACCGCCGCAAAGAGAGCCTCGTGATCCAGGGGCCGGATGGTCCGAAGATCCAGGACCAACGCGGAGATCCCCTGCTTAGCCAGCTCCTCCGCCGCACGGAGGCAGGTGTGTACGTGCTTGCCCCAGCAGACGATCACAAGATCGGTTCCGTCGCGTTTGATATCCGCTTTGCCGATGGGAATCAGATATTCTTCCTCGGGAACTTCACCCTTGAAGCCGTACATCAGCTCGGACTCCAGGAAGATCACCGGGTTGTCGTCGCGGATGGCGCTCTTCAAAAGACCCTTGGCGTCGTAGGGAGTACTGGGACTCACCACCTTGAGGCCGGGAAAATGGGCGTAGAGGCTATCTACAGCGGTGGAGTGCTGGGAGCCCAGGTTTTCGGCGTGGCCGTTGGCGCCGCGAAAAACCATGGGCATCTTGTAGGTGCCCGCGCTCATCTGGTAGATACGCGCTGCTGAATTGATGATCTGGTCGTAGGCCACCAGCGAGAAATTCCAGGTCATAAACTCGATGATCGGGCGCATCCCCGCCATGGCCGCCCCCACACCGAGGCCGGCAAAACCGTTCTCTGAGATTGGGGTATCCACCACCCGATCGGGGCCGAATTCCGCCAACATCCCCTGAGAGACCTTGTAGGCACCGTCGTAATAGGCGACCTCTTCGCCCATCAAAAAGACGTTGGGATCGCGGCGCATCTCCTCGCTCATCGCCTGGCGCAGTGCTTCACGCATCTGGATCAATGGCATGGGAAATCCTTAGCTCCCGTTGGGGGCGTAGATATAGTCGTAGAGGCGGGAAGGATCGGGAATGGGCGATTCCTCCGCGAATTGTACGGCGTCCTCGGCCTCCGCATCCACCCCGGCGCGCAGCGCCTCCAGCTCAGCGTCGGTGACCGCAAAGGTGTCGCGCAGACGATGCTCCGTGATCAAGAGCGGGTCGGTGAGCTTCTTCTGCTCCAGCTCCCCCTCCTTCCGGTATTTGGCAGGATCGGACATCGAATGTCCACGGAAGCGGTAGGTCACGGCTTCGAGGATCACCGGACCTTTGCCCGAACGTGCCCACTCCACCGCCGCCCCCACCCGATCGCGGACCACTTCCACGTCGAAAGCCTGGAACTGCTCATGCACCATGCCCACCCCCCGGCCGCGAAGCGACATATCGGTGAGGTAGCTCTGGCGATCGATGGAGGTGCCCATCGCGTAGTAGTTGTTTTCGCAGATAAACACAACTGGCAAACTGTACAACTGTGCCAGACAGAGCGCTTCAAAAAAAGCCCCCTGGTGGGCAGCGCCGTCCCCGAAGAAGCAGACGGCCACCCCGCCCGTCTTCCGCTGCTTAAGCCCCCAGGCCACCCCCGCCGCCAGGGGCACATGCGCACCGACGATGCCATAGCCGCCCATAAAATTCACGGAGGCATCGAAGATATGCATGGATCCACCCAGACCATGCGAAGCTCCCGTCGCCTTACCATAGAGCTCTGCCATAAGCGCCCGGGCACTCACCCCTTTGGCCATGGCCTGGCCGTGCTCCCGGTAGCCGGTCACCCAGTGGTCCTCGGGAATGCAGGCCGCAGCGGCACCCACGGCCACCGATTCCTGCCCGATATAGAGATGACAAAAACCCAGGATTTTCCTCTGGGTATAAGCCCTTGCTGCAAGCTCCTCCACACGACGGATGAGCAACATCTGGCGGAAAAGCGCCAGAAGCCCGTCGCGCTTAATCGGCGGCAGGCTGGATGAGGGCAGGGTCGGTTCGGCTTGATCGCTGGTCACATCGACTCCACGGCGCTGGGAGCCTATCGCAGCAAGGCCCTCAAGGGAAGCGGCATCGGTGCATACCGGCCTACCAGGAAGGTCATTTTCCTTGCGCGCTGCAGGCGTTAAGGGGGCCTGCTGGAGTAAAATTTGTCCGACCAAGTCACCCGCGGCGTACGTGTCAGCGTAAAGCCGGACTATCTTCCCGATCAATCCAGCCCCAAAGCGGGTTTGTGGATGTTTGCCTACCATGTTCGCGTCCAGAACGAGGGGCCAGAGACCGTGCAGCTGATCTCCCGGCACTGGATCATCACCGACGCCACCGGGCGGGTGGAGGAGGTCAAAGGGCCCGGCGTGGTTGGCCACCAGCCCATCCTGAAAAGTGGAGAATCTTTCGAGTATACCAGCGGTTGCCCGCTGGGAACCTCGATGGGGACCATGCACGGTAGCTACCAGATGGTGAATGTACGTGGCGAGCGTTTTGACGCCTTGATCGCGCCTTTTACCCTGGCCGAGCCCTATGCCATGAATTGAGGGGGAAGGCGGTAGAGGAGGAGGGGGAGGCGATCTGGCATCCCTCCGGCCACCACAGGCCCAGCCGATCCTACTTCTTTTCGGTGAGTGACGTCGTAACCAAAGGGTACTGACCCTGAAGCTGGGGCAGCAGCGAGGCGGAGAGGAGGCGGAAGCTCTCCTCGCCGGCTTTACCCTGAATGTTCATCAGACCCTTCACCCGAAAGCCGGGCTTCTTCTTGCCCAAGGACCAGAAGAGCATCCGGGTGAGCCGCAGGTCCCAGGTGCTGTTCACCCGCCACGCGGCGCCGGAGCGGCTGCCCGAAAAATCAAGCGAGACCTCCAATTCTGCCACACCCAAGAGCTTCAAGCTCGCGGTGAGCTGCCCCTTGGCCTGGCTCCCGGAGCGGCCCCGAAACCAGCTCGCCACCGCATGGCTCAGCGTGGAGAGGCTCTTGAAGCTGCCCAGTGCCACTTGGACGGCCTCCACTTTGGCGGGAACTTCCTTAGAAGGAGTAGGGCTTTCCTCGTTTTTGGACCCGCCCTCCACCACCTTGGTGGGCTCCTCCTTGGCGGGTGTTTGGGCGGTGCTATTTGTTGTAGTCTCTACTACATTCTTTGAAGGTTCCGCCTTGGCTTCTACTTTGGCCTTTTTGCCCGGAATGGTCAGCCACTGCCCCACTCGCAGCGCGGAGGGGTTGGAGAGGTGGTTGGCGGAAGCAATTTCGGTGTAGCGACTGCCATCCCCGTAGTAGCGCTCGGCAATGGCCCACAGGCTCTCCCCGGAGCGTACTTTGTGGCGAAGGGTGGTGCTTGTGGTTTCCTTGGTTGTAGGGGTGGAGCTGCTGCTATCACTCTCCTTGGCCGAGCCCACCGCCGTGGGTTTCCGACGGGATTGCCAGCCCAGCACCGAGCGCCCGTACCAGGACTTGACCGTATACTTGCTGCCCGACTTCTTGACGCCCAGGCTGCCTTTTGCGGACCCGGTGTTCTGCTGGATGATGTTCACCCCGCCGGTCCCGCCGCTGGTACACACCGCCACATGGCCGTAGGTACCGCCCCCGATCACCAGGATGTCGCCGTCCTCGGGAAGGTAGGCGCCCGATCCGTTCTCCACCCAGTGCAGACCTTTGCGGCCGGATCCGGCATAGTCGATGGCGTTCCCGGTGCCCTTCATGTTGCCCAGCCCCAGGGCTTGGACCGCAAAGCGATTTACATACTCTACACATTGGTACTTGCGGCCATAGGTGCCGGACTCAGCGTAGGTGGAGCTGCCACCGGCCGCGTTGGCATAGGCGACCACCCCCCGGTGGCTACCCAGCTCCTTGCCCCAGCCGCTGGGGCGCTTGCCGCTCCCCGATCCACCCCCACCCATGCCGTCGTTTTCAGGGCACCGGCCAGCAATTTCCTCCTGCCGCGCCGCATTTCCACGCGGCTGCCGTGACGACAGTCCCTCTGGTCCGGAGACCTGCGCGGCACCGGCTTGGGGACTAGCAGCGGACTGCTGGCGACCAAAAGCAGACGTGGGGCACCTTTGACCCCCCCCCCATAGCAGAGGAAGACCCTTGCTGCATCACAGCAAAAATAAAATCTCGCGCCCTACTCGCAGACCGGGGCCACTTGGTAAGAGAGGTCGATCATCGACCCGAAATGTGGAGCCTGGTCGGGAGCAAACACGATGGCATTGCTGTCGGAGTCGTAGCGCCACCCCCCGACCACCTCCTGGCCATCCACCATCAGCTCCAGGCTGGAGGGAACGGGTACCTCCTCCATCTCCAACACACTTCGATCGGGCAGGATTCCTCCCACCAAGCCCTCCATTCCCGTCGCCGCAGGCTCGCAGAGGGAGTGAAAAGTCCCGCCGCTGGCGATCGTGGCCTCAAACCAGCCCAAACCGGCCGCAATATCCGAGCATGCCGAGGGGACCTCACCGGCAAAAGCATGCACCGACAGGGAGGCATCGGCCAACTTCTGAAGTGCGGTCAGGTGCTGCTGCCAGGGGATACCGGAAACTTCGGCGCCATCGGTGAGCCCGATCACTGCCAGCGGAACACCGGTGCGACGGAAGCCGTAGTTACAACCTCCCGGATCAGTGTTCCTGGAGGAAAGTGCCAGGGTGGAGAGCAAGAGCCCCGCGCGGGTCTGGCTCCCCGCCATGGGCTCCATCAGCATCTGCTCCAGAAGATCCAGCTGTGCGGCTCGTGCGTCCGGAACCACTGCAGTAGCAGTCCCGACGATACAGCCACCATCCTGCTCCACCACCGCAAGGTGAAAGTCTGCGCCCGCCGTCTCCAGCAGGTCCAGAAGATCAGGAGCAGCCGCCAGAAAGTCCTCCAGGTGGTCCCGCATGGGCTCATCCGCCGTGGCCGCCACCAGGATGTCCACCTCGCCACCACTCACCAGTGTGGAGGTGCTCCCAAAAATCTTGCCCGGGCTGGAGGCCACCACCATGGCGTTGCTGTCCGGTGTGACCGGATCATTACTCTGCAGCGCGATGCCCACCTGCTCTTCCACCCACTCGTCCGGTGAAAAAGAGAGCTGCACCGGCAGCTCTCCGCCCGGGGCGATGTACCAGGGCAGCGGCGCGGCTTCGGCAAGGGACACCGCTTGACCCTCCAGCTGCAGGCTGTCCACCCGCAGTTCGGCCTTTCCCCGGTTCCGCACCATCACCGTGCAGCTGCGGCTGCAGCCCGCGGGCACCTGCTCCAGGGAGCAATTCTGCACATCCACCGCCAGCTTCGGTCCCCGCGCCTCTCCACGCAGGTGCACATGCTGCTCCAGCTGATCGGGGTCCGTGGTTGCGATGCGCAAAAGTGCCTCGCGCGGCTGGGTATCCACCGGATCGAAGGAAACCACCCAGGTGGTTGCATCCCCCGGCTCCAAGAGGCGGGTCCCCGGCTCACCGGCCGAAAAAACCTGGCCACCGGGGCTGGCATTTACACTCTGGATCTCCTCGATCGACCAGCCCAGGATCTGCAGGGGCTGGCCACCGTTGTTGCGGATGCTCAGGATCTGAGCCTCGCCAAAAACTCCGTCGGCGTTGATCAGGGCATCAAAAACCAGCTCCGTCTCGCTACTGACCCCATCGGCCGCAGCGGGAAGCACTTCCTCCTCCCAGGCAAGCGGAAGCTGGACCGTGTAGGGGGCACAGGCGAGCAGAACCAGTAGCGACACCTACTTCCCGGAACGCAGCTCCGCCTGGATGGCAGCGCGCTCCTCCTTAGTATCGGCCAGAGTCAGCGCCAGTTCAAGGGCCGAGGTGGCCTCTTCTTTTGACTCGCCCCTGACACATGCCGCCAACTGCCGCAGATCTCCAGCTTGAGGCTGCATCTCCCACAAAATACGCAAATGTGCTTTTGCTGCATCACACCCGCGCGTTGCCATGCCCAGCGCCGCCGCGACGCGGCGCATCTCCACGACCCGCGGCGCTACCGGATTCTCCAGGTAGGCCTCGGCCGCCACCAGCGCATCCTCCTTCCGATCCAGCTCCTGGAGCAGCTGCACCTTCATCACGTTGAGCTCGCCCTCCGCGCCGGCGCGCCAGAAGCCCAGCGACTCGTACAGGTGCAGGATGGAGATGTAGGCAAAGTAGGGGATGCGTGCCACGGTCTCCAGCACCCAGAACCGCTGGATAGGCCTGCGGGTTTAACAAGTCAGGGTGGGAGGG
>CAITDR010000152.1 GCA_903891165.1 uncultured Pseudomonadota bacterium | reverse complement strand
GCCACCGAGGCGCTGCGCGCAGCGCGGAATCCTGGTCCGCCGCCTCCTTCGGTGCCGGTACCGGTGGCGAAGCTGCCGGTACGTCCCGACCTGGACATCGCCAAGGCAGCGGGCGGCTCTGCCGGAAGTGCTGCGGGAAGGCCGGGAATGGTAGCACGGCCCCCCTCCCCTCCTCCCAGCCGTCCACCGGCGCCCGGCGGCGGCGCTGCTCCGGCGGTCCGCCCACCCAGTCCGAGCAGCCCCGGCTCCGCCCGGCCCAGCCCGCGCCCGCCGCGGCTGCACTCCGATACCGTACGTCGATCCCCGGCTTCCCTGGGAGAGATGGAGGAGGTGGAAGAGCTGCCCACGCCCCCCCCACCCCGGAGTCGGGCGGACATTGCCGATCTTTTTGGCACCGGCGGCGGCGGCTGGGATGTGCGGAAATTTGACGACGACCGACCTACATTCGAGGAACTACCTAACGATCCCGTGGTGCCCGTGCCAGTGCAAACGTCTGAGCATTCGGACGATGCCCCCCGGGCACACCAAGAGCAGGCCCCACCGCCGCCTCCTCCTCCTACGCCGGAGCCCGCCCCTTCCTTCACCGAAGCCCGCTCCATTTTTGCACCGGAGCCTGAGCCACGTCGCCCGGTACTCTCGGAAATTGGCGGTCGCAACGCGGAGATTGGACGCCGCCCGGCGCCACCTCCCGCCCCCAACCGGCAGCCGCCTGCTCCTCCCTCCCGCAAGCCCCCTTCAGGATCGGGGGGTGGGATGGAAGATCTTTTCGGCGGAGGCGGAGAAACCCGTATCCGTATTCCCAAACCTAGCGACACTTCCGAGACCAAGGCCCGGCGCCCGATGGTGTCCACCCCTGAGGAGATCGCCGCTCAGAAGCTGGATCGTCGGCCTCCTCCGCCCAAGCCCCCGAGCGTCAAAGCCACCGGTGGCGGCGGCATGGCGGACCCGGAGGCGGGGGGAGAGTAGGGCCTACATCCTCGATTCCTGCCCGTGCCGCCCCTCGCGCTGGCGACGCTGCAGGTAGCGTGACTTTTTGAAGCCAGAGACACGATCCAGGATTACCGTCCCTTCGAGGTGGTCCATTTCGTGCTGAATCACGATGGCGTCGTAGCCTTCGAACCAGCGCTGCACCGGCTTGCCGTCCTCGTCCAGCCAGCGGATATGGACCTTCCGCGGACGCATCAGATCGGTGTAGAACTCGGGGACCGAGAGACAACCCTCTTCGTACACCATCTTGTCCTTGCTGGCCTCGATGATGACCGGGTTGGACATAGCGATAAACCGCGGGTTGGTGGGACGGCCCTTCTCGTCCTCTTCCTTCTTGGAATTCCCAGGATCGGTCACGATAATTCGGCGCAGGTCGCCCACCTGCGGCGCCGCCAGCCCCACACCGGGTGCTGCGTACATGGTCTCGGCCAGATCCGAGATAAAACGCCGTAACTCCGGCCCGAATTCCTGAGGCTCCACGGGCCGGCACTTCTTGGCCAGCAGCGGATGGGGGACGGTGAGAATCTCCAGCACTGCCATCACACACCTTCTCGAAGCACCTTCTACTCACCCAGCGGCGCAGCGTCAAAAAGAGTGCTAAGAGCCTGACCCATGTCCACCCGCCCGCGTGAGACCGTGCTGGTTATCGACCCTGTGGATGTCTCCGGACAGCAGGCCCGAAAGCTGCTGGCTGCGGAGGAACGCCGGGTTCTTCATGCCAGCTCTGCCCAGGAAGCCTTTCCGCTCCTGGCGGAGATGCGTCCGGATCTTGTGCTTGCATCCCTGGATCTGGTCGATCTGCCAGGGCTACGGGTGCTCAATGCACTGCGGACGCGCCTGCCCGGTGTGCCGCTGATCGCGGTGGCCTCGCACCCCACGGTGGAGGGGGCGGTGCAAGCGCTGAAAGCCGGGGCGGCGGACTATCTGGGTCATCCGCTGTCCCCAGGCTTGGTATCCGAAAAAGTGGGCCGCTGCCTTACGGATCTGCGCAATGCCCGCTCCTTGGCTGCCGCGCGCAACGAGGCCAAAGATCGCTACGGTTTTTCGGACCTGCTCTCACGATCTCCGAAGATGCTCCATGTTTTTGAGCAAATCCGGTCGGTTGCGAAAACCGATGCCACCGTCCTGATTCGCGGGGAGACCGGCACAGGCAAGGAGCTGGTGGCACGCGCCATCCACGAGCGCTCCCGTCGTCGGGAGAAGCCGCTGATCGCCATCAACTGCGGCGCTTTTACGGAAACGCTTCTGGAAAGCGAACTTTTTGGGCACGAGAAGGGCAGCTTTACCGGGGCGATCGGCAGGCGCCAGGGCGTTTTTGAGATGGCCGATGGAGGCTCCCTCTTCTTAGATGAGCTCGGAGAAACCTCCCTTTCGGTGCAGGTGAACATGCTCCGGGTGCTGGAGGATTTCACTTTTCGCCGTGTGGGCGGGGCGGACTCGATCGAGGTGGACGTGCGGATCATTGCCGCCACCAACGTAAACCTGGAGGGGGCGGTCAAAGATGCCCGCTTCCGCGAGGATCTTTTCTACCGCCTGAATGTCTTTCCGATCCTCCTGCCGCCGCTGCGCGAGCGTGCCGAGGACATCCCGATCCTGATGCACCACTTTCTGACCGATGCGGCACGGGAGTATGACCTGAGCGTGCCGACGATAACCCCGGAGGCGCTGGAGCTGACGCTACGCTACCGCTGGCCGGGAAATGTCCGCCAGCTACGTGCGATGTGCGAGCGCTGGGTGATCCTCTGTGCGGGTGGTGAGTTGCGACGGGAGCACCTGCCCCACGACATCCAGGGGGGCGCCGTGGTCACCGAGAACCCCGGGGCGGTGTTTATCGACGACAGCATCCCGTTGCAACAGCTGGTGGATCGGGTGAGTAACCAGGTACAACGGGCCTATCTGCACCGCCTTTTGACCCGCTATCGGGGGCACCTGCAGCAGACGGCGGATGCGGCGGGAACCACACGCCGCACCGTCTACACCTTGATGAAAAAGCTGGACCTGGACGCCGAAAATTACAAAGGCTGAGTGTCGGGCCGTTGACCGGTCCAGCTGCGCCTTAACTCAACGGATTTCAATGTCCTCTGATGTGACATTCCGCGCTTCCAAGGCAACAAGATCACAGGTCGCGGTGTGGACCGTCGCGGTGGTGGTGCCCTCCTGGTAGTCCAGGTCTTCGATCAACAGTGCACAGGCGTCGCCGATGGGAGCGTCGAAGAGCACCGCGAAGTGCCGGTCAAAGTGGTGGTGTCCGGGCCTGTAGATAAGCTGATAGAAGCTATCGATATCGAAGGTGCTACCGTCCAAGGTACCCTTGCCCTTCGTGAAGGCGGAGGGACCGGTGAGGATGAGGCCATTGAGGCCCAGGTAGAGGTGGATTTCGATCTCCCCGCCTTCAAACTGGACACTATGAATGTTCTCGTCCCAGGTGGGGTCCATACAGGGGGCGTAGGCCATGGACTCCAGGGCATAGGGGTCCGTTCCCGCCTCGTGTAACACAAAGGAGGCACCGGTTCCGGCCACCGCATCGTTCTCCTTTCCGTTGATGCTCAGGGGAGCCGGGGACTGCCCCTCGGGGCCGGCAAGCACCAGCGTGTGGTCCAGGGTCCAGTCCTGATCGCCGCTCTGCAGGGGCTGGGCACCGTTGAGATAGGTGTAGGTGGTACCGGCAAAAGTGCTGGGGGAGACATCGGTAGCGCCCGGCCCATTCAGGGCCGGTCCGGCGCTCCCCTGCTCAATACAGGCGGGGAAGGCGATGTTGTGGTGGCCTTCCACCGTCGGGAGTGAGTAGCTGCCGGGAATCAAACGCAGGCGGGATTTTGCACTTTTTTCTTGAGGAAGTGTGCGGCCTTCGTTGGCGGAGCTACAGAACAGGGCCCCGTCGGTGATGCTGAGACTGCCGGTCCAGCTGCTGTCGCCGATGAAGGCGCTGCTGTCCGGGCACCAGTCCCAGATGGGTTCGGTGACCGTGCCGCTGTCGCTATCGCCAGAGTCGCCGGGTTCGTCGCTATCTTTGGCGGGTTCTTTGCCAGTACAGGCCAGGAGCAGGAGGGGGAGGAGCATAGAGGATCTCATTGGCGTAGATACGGCCGGATCTGCTTGATCTTCAAGCTACCGTCGTCGAGAAATTTCCACTCGGTGTCCCACAGCAGCTCGCCCCCCTCGGGCAGCGGGTAGTCCATGGGGTAGATCTGTGCAATCTCATAAAAGGCCTCCCCGAGTTCCTGGAGCTGAGCGTCGGAGAGCACCTCGTCCACCTCCGAGCTGCTGGAGATACGCTCGATCTTGCTCACCCCGCCCGCCCCCACGGTCAGGAGCACTTTTTCAGGGTAGATCCCCGGCTCTGCGGAGACCACTTCCAGATCCCCGGTCTGCGCGTTGATCAGGTAGCGCCAGTCGCCCAACGCGGTGGGATTTCCCGAAAAGGCGACGATGTTCGCCTGTTCGTTGTTGTAGCGATCGTCGCACAGGATGCCCATGGCGACCTGCGTGTGGTCAATGCCGTACCAGGCGCGCTCCTCCCAGGGAGCCAGCCCCCACAACGAGGCCCACACCTCTTTGAGCCCCTGGGCAATGGGCCGCTCCTGCTCCTTGTCGGGGTCGCAGCGGCTGGGGCCCGTCGTGTCGCTGTCCCGTTCGTCTGCCAGGCAGATGCTGGTGGACTCGTACAGGCCTGCCCCGCTGAAGTCCAGGCTGTCCTCGGCGTTGGAGGAGCTTCGGACCCGCGCCATCGTGGTATCGTTGCCCCATGTCGCCAGGATCTTCGTCGCAACAGCGTCGATGATCTCCTGGCTTACCGGAGCGGCCATCATCGCCGCCCTCAGTGCATCGAGCCGCTGGCTGCGGATGCCCGCGTCGGTAAGGAAGACGGAGTCCTGGTGCCAGGCGACGATGGTTTCCGCAAAAGTGTGGCTTTGAAGACCCGATCCCAGGTCCACTTGCCAGCTCCCCTCCTCCATAAACTGTTCGTAGAAGGCAAATGGAATCATAAACCCGCGAAGCTGCAGGGCGGGATCGATGCGCTGGTAGAGCGTCGCAAGGTTAGAACCCTTGGACCCGTAGGAGCACAGGTTGCTGCGCCGCTGCTCTGCGGTGTCGGTCAGGGCTTCGAGTAGGCCCGGTGTGGCGGTAATGCTGTAGTCTGGGCTACAGATACTCACCGGATCGGGGCGTAGAGCCGTCCAGAATGCCTCGGCCTCGGCTTGGGTAGCGGCGGCGGCGCTCCAGTTGCTGCTTCCACATTCAAAGCGGATAAGCTGGTCTTTCCAGGGGAGAAGGGTCTCCAGCGGGGCACGGATGTAACAATTGGGGGTGCCACGCGAGGAGGAGCGCACATTCAGGTGCGATAGGGTGCCCTGCCGGGTGCCGGTGACAATTCCACTGACGACGCGGGTGAGGTCTTCGGGAGCCTCCTCGATCACCACGATGTCCTGGTAGCCGTAGGCCGCCGACGCACTGGCCTCTACAAAATCGGCGAGGTTGTAGAGCCGCAGGGTTCCGTAGCCCACGGCGGGTGTATAGACCTCGTAGTCCACCTCGGCG
>CAITDR010000151.1 GCA_903891165.1 uncultured Pseudomonadota bacterium | reverse complement strand
TCCACACAAAAACCCGCCTTCCTCCTCTACCTTCTGCGTTCCTGTCCGAATTTTGCGCCAACGGGGTGCGTAGCTCTTGACGCGGCAAGAGAAACAGGTTCCTCAGCAGGGCTCGCTCCTGGGGAAAGGATCGAGGAGGTTTTCATGATCAAGTGGGTTCTACGTACTCTTTCGACATGCTCGGTGGTCACCGGGGCCGTAGCCCTGGCCTACGTCGCCCCGCCACCGATCAAGACCCCCGAGCAGCTGCCTCCCGCCATGCGGGCCGCGGGCAGCATCGCACTGGTCAGCCAGGTACGCCCCAGTGCCCCAAGAAAGGCCGATCTGAGCAGCTATGTGCCCGCCGATCCCGACCAGACCTGGGCGCCGCCCCCCTGGTTCGGGGCCGAAGAGGCGCTCTGGACCCTGGGCCAGATGGATGCCCACTGGGAAGGTGGGGACGGCCCCTCCGTAAAGTCGCGCTCCGTTTTTGTTTTTGACGTGGACGCTGGGAAGGTCCTGTTTGAGAAAAATGCCGATAATGTACGACCGGTGGCGTCGATCACCAAGCTGATGTCTTCACTGGCCCTGGTCAGCGCCGAGCCCGATCTGGAGCAGGAATTCTGCATCGGTGCCGAGCAATACCCCACGCGAAGCGGCGCTATCAGCCGGCTCTCCACCGGAGACTGCATCAGCGGTTGGGACACCCTGGGCGCGGCGCTGGTGGCGTCGGACAACCGGGGCGCCTACGGGATGGCCAAGGCGGCGGGCATGGACATCGACCGCTTTGTGGAGCGGATGAACAGCGTGTCCGACGACCTGGGGATGAACCGCTCTTCCTGGTCCGATCCCTCGGGCCTGGAGGACGAAAACCTTTCGACAGCGCGGGATATTGCAAAGGCCACCTTCGCGGTGGCGTCCCATCCGGTCCTTCGTTCGGTAGCCTCGGCCCCCTTCTGGGATCTGCACCGCTCCAACCGGGAGAGCCCGCGGCGCCTGTATTCCACCGATCGGATGTCGGGACGCGAAGATATCATGATCGAGGCGGCGAAGACCGGCTATACCGACACCGCACGCTACTGCTTCACAACGGTGTTGACCACCGAAGACGGGCGGCGTCTGGTGATCACGCTGTTGGGCGCGGACGGCAAAATGACGCGCTGGGCAGACATGGAACGGATCCTGGGCTGGCTGAAGACTCAGGGGTAGAGCGAAGGCGCAGGACGGGATAGCGCGGGGGCCATGAACGTACTTCTGGTCGCACCGCAGCTCTCCCCCAACACCCTCTCCTGTCTGGACGCCCTGTGTGGGCTGGACATCCGCCTGGGTATCGTCACACCCCTGTCCAAGGAGCAGATCCCCGAGCGCTATCGTCGCCGTTTGGATGGGCACTATCGGGTGGGTGACTGCGGAAATGAAGCTCAGCTCACTACTGCAAGCCAACACTTTCAGAAGGAGTGGGGGCGGGTGGACCGGCTGATCGGCTTTCTGGAGACCCTTCAGGTACCCTTGGGCGTGGCGCGGGACCGCTGCGGAATTCCGGGAATGGGGGCGGAGGTCGCCCAGAACTTCCGGGAGAAGAACCAGATGAAGCAGGTGCTGCGGAGGGCGGGGCTGCCGGTGGCACGCCAGGCGCTCCTGCACACTCTGGAGGAAGGACGCCGCTTTATCGGGCAGGTCGGCTATCCGATCGTGGTGAAGCCCCCCGCCGGAATGGGAAGCCGCGCCACCATGCGGGTGCGCGACGGAAACGAGCTGGTCGAGGCGCTGAAAGTGCTGGAAGTCTCTCCCCAAAACCCGGCGCAAGCCGAGGAATTTGTGACCGGAGAGGAGCACACCTTTGAGACGGTGAGCATCGGTGGGAAGCCGGTGTGGCACTCCAGCTCCTACTACCTTCCCGGTCCCCTTCAGGTCCTTGAAAATCCTTGGATGCAATACAGTATCCTGCTGCCCAAAGAGCGGCTGCAACCGCACGCCGAAGCCTTCCGTCCCACCAACATCCGGGCGCTGGCCGCCCTGGGGATGGAAACGGGCCTCTCCCACATGGAGTGGTTCTTGCGTGCCGACGGGACGCCGGTGATTTCCGAGGTGGGCGCCCGGCCTCCCGGGGTAAACCTGATGCCAATGATGGGTCTGGCGCATGGGGTGGATTTTTGGCAGCAATGGGTGGAGCTGATGGTGTTGGGGCGCTGGAACCTGCCGGAGCGTCGTTTTGCGGCGGGCTGTGTGTTCTTCCGGGGACAGGGCAAGGGAGAGCGGGTCGTCGCGATTCACGGCCTGGAGGAAGCGCAGGAGAGGGCTGGGAAGTACGTGGTGGACAAGTTGCTTCCGCAGGTGGGCCAACGCAAGGCCAGTGGCTACGAAGGCGAAGGCTGGGCACTGGTGCGGGCGGAGAGCACGGCCGAGGTGGTTGCCGCTTTGAAGGGGCTGTTGACGACGGTGCGGGTGGAGTTAGGCTAGTTCAGAGGTGAAGCATGGCTACGGGAAACCCCATCGTGATCCTCGCGGGGTTGCAGGGCGCGGGGACAACCTACCAGCTACATCCGCTGTCGCGTCATGTCCTGGAAACAGCCTTTCCAACTGCACAAACGGTGCCTTCCATCTTTGTCGGTTACCCCTCCAAAGAGGACTTTGAGCGCTTGCATGGACCGTTGTGGAAGCAGATCGCGGCGATGCTGACGGGCGTACCTGCGGAACAGCTTCCCGGCGGGCTCGTGATCCGAGAGCCACGAAATGGCAGGGAGCATCAGGTCATTTAGTTATGCCGAAGGTAAACCATCTGTACACAGGGGCAGCCGGGCAGGCGGCGGCGATGTCCGAATTTTTGGTCCGGGGCTACAACGTGGCTGTACCAGAGGTGGACAGGGGTGACGACCTTTTTGTCGTTAAGGATGCAGATGGCGACTTCAACCGCATCCAGGTCAAGACCGCCAATGCAAGGCTTCTGAAAAAAATTGGCTATATCGCTACCTTTTCGATCTCCATCTCCCAGTTGTCCGAGCCGACCACACCAGAGCTATTCTATGTGCTCGTTGTTCGAAATGGTACGGCTTGGTCCGACTTTATGGTGATCTCCCAGGGGGATCTCCTTTCCGAGCACCTTCGCTATCAAGTCGGCACCCGCAGCGGCGACAATGTGCTGCTTCGGCTGAACTTCCGGCCCGACTCGGTGCGCAGCGGCAGCCGCGACTTCCAGATCTACCGGGGGAATTTTTCCCACTGGCCCGCCCTGCTCCACTGACCCACCCCGGAATCCGGGCTACCTTGCCCCCGGAGCTACCCGATGTCCCCTGAAGCCCGCCCCCTCGCCCAACGGGCCGCCATCCTGATGTGCCTGGGGCTCTTGACCGGTGTGCTGGTCTCCGCCGCGATGACCGAAAAGATCCCGGCGGACGCGCATATGATGTTGGCCAGCCACATGAACGCACTGCTGGGTGCCCTGTGGATGGTCGCGGTGGCCTGGAGCCTGCCGCTAACCCGCCTGGGTTCCGAAGGTCGTGCCCGCCTGGTCACCGGCGTCACCATCGCCAACTACGCAAACTGGCTGATCACCCTGGTCAAGGCGTTTTTGATGGTGTCGGGGGTGGACTATATCGGTGAGCCCTTGAACGACATGGTGTTTGCCGGGCTGACCCTTTTTGTTGTGCTACCGTCTTTTGGGGTGGCGGCGGGGTGGGCTTGGAGTTTGGGGGGAGGGCGGAAGGAGTAGGGACGAGTTAGGATGACCCCATGAGTCTCACTTGGTTTTTGAGCAGAGATGTCCCCCACGACAACCGGAAGGCCGTCAAGGATCTCTGGGAAGACCGGGATTGGGAGTATGGTCAGGCAAAAATGTTCCTGCAGGATGCCCTTCAGGATTCTCCGGGCCGGCCTATGGTTGTGGCAGGCCTTGCCAGGGTGGGCAAGAGCCATCTGATGACCCGGCTGATCCATGACCTGCAAAACCCACCGGAAAGTACCGTCCACCCCACGATTCACGTCGCCCATCGGCTCCGATTGTATCCAGGCACACCAAGAAAGATACTCGTGGACGCGCTACATGACACATTGATTCAAACAGAAAAAGCCCTGGAATCTTATGGGGCATCTCGCACCGAGCTTTCAGAAATTCGGGCATACATTCGAAGGTTCAGCCAACTATTCAATTCGCCTGGCTCAACTGCCTCCATCAGCGGGCACGAGCTACGGCAGCTTCGAGAAAAGACATCTTCAGAGGCTCGCATTGACGGAACGGCCACGGCCGGGATGGGCCTGTCCGTAAAGGGTGGAGGCGGGGAGATAACGGAAATTTTTGGTTTGCCAGCAGCATCCATCGGTTTTCAAGGAAGTGCTGCGTTGAGCGGGGGACTCCGCGAGGGGGACGAGGAGGAAACCACGAAGGCTGCCACCCAGGTGGACACCTTTCATATCCCCCCCATTGAGGAAGAGCACCTGATTGCCCTGATTCACCAGGTTCATCGTCAGGCCCGGCGTGTAGTGCCAGGTTGGACCACTGTCCTCGCGTTCGATGACTTCGACCTCCTCTACCGCGCAGAAAACAAGAATTTCGACCCCAAACCTCTGTTGAGGGCAATGTCCGATCTGGCGAAAGATCCAGGTCTCTTTGTGCTTGCAACAGTACGAAAGGACACCCTGGATGAAAACCAGAGCTCCTTATACGAACTTACCACCTTGGAGCCGTTTACTGACCCCGAAATCCTCCTCAGAATCTATCGCAATCATGTGCGATTTTACTGGAATCGAGGCGAGCCTCCTCTACAAGAGAGCCTGGTACTTGATGTGGCTGCACGATGTGAAGGACGAATCGGGATTTTCCTTGACTTTCTTCGAGCTGTCCTGAAGACCAATCCGAGTTTCAGCTCAGCGGAACACTACCTGCAAAGGAATTGGGCCTCCTTACAACTCGCAGCCTCTGAACGTGCAATTCTAATAAAATCCACATTGGATCGTGGTGAAACTACAATCAAAGGAGAAGAAGCCTCCCAACTTCTCGTGGGGGTCTCCAACCCCTGTGTCTATGAAGACTATACCTCCAATGACCGGGTCACCATCCATCCTGTGCTGGCATCACTTTTGAGGGAAGGAAAACTGAAGTGAGTCTGGCGCCACCCTCCATCCGCAGGAGCCTGCTAAGCGCAGACCTTCCACGCCTCCGGCGCTACTGGCCAGATCTCGTACAACAGCTGAAGAACATTCCAGAAGATGTAGAGCCAAATACCTACATTCTCAGAGTAGCCGCATTCTCTCCGTTCATTCGAGCGATTGCGATTTGGGCAGGTATGCCGCCGGAGGAGCGGGGAGAATTGGACCTCCCGGAAACAGACGTGCAGCTCCTGGAGGAGAGCCGCACACTGATCGAGGGAAACGAACGGTTGTGGCAGGGTTTCCGAGCTACCCACCACGGCCTGATGGACGAAAGTGCGGACTGGCGACGCCAGCAGCCCGCTTTACCTGCGGTAACCAGCACCGTCGGGATCAACCTGCTAAAGCTTGGTTGGGAACAACGGAGCGCCCGGGAATTCGATCTTGCCGAGCGTACCTTACGGGAAGCCGTGGACCGCTTCCACCTGGATGGCGACGAGCCCGGAGCGGCGGAAGCCCACCGTATGTTAGCAGACCTGCTGGAGCGGACGGCAAGACAGCCCGAGGCAGCCGAACAGTATCAAAAGGCCCTTTTTCTGTTTCAACGCTTCGCCAACTTGAGGGGGATCGCATACACTCTCCTCGGCCAGGGGAAATTGGCGCTCCGAGCCTCCCGACTTCAGGAGGCCGAGATACCCTTTGATCGCGCCTACGCCTACTTCCAGCAGCTTCGGGACGGCCCTGGAGAAGCCCGCGCCGTCCGGGATCTGGGTGACATCTACCTGCGCACCGGCCGGCTCCCCCTGGCCGAAAAAACCTATCAGCGTGCCTTAAATCGTTTCCAACAAGCAGACGACTCTCTGGGTGCGGCCCATGTCTGGCGGGCGCTCGGCGATCTGGCCCTGCACCAGAGCAAATTGCCTGCGGCAGAAGAAGCGCTTCAGGAAGCCATACACGTGTATCGGCAGCTCGGCCACCGGCTGGGTGAAGGCAACACCCTGCGATCCCTGGGTAACCTCCGCGCTCGACAGAAGAGGGGGGAGGAGGCTGCGACCTGTTACCAGCAAGCCCTTGTTATCGCCAGGGAAGCTGCGGATTCCTACAGTATCGCAACGCTGTCGAACGCCATGGGGGATATTGCACGTCAGAACAAGGACTCTGCCGGGGCGGAACGCTACTATCAGGAAGCCCTGGACCAGTTCCGACAGCTCGGCGATGACCTGGGAATCGCCAATACACTTAACGGCATCGGCAAACATCTGCTGGAGCGTGGGGCGGCCCGCCAGGCGTTCCGACACTTTCGGGAAGTGTACCAGCTACAGCAGAAGGTGCAGAGTTCGACCGGCATTCGGAACGCTTGGCTGGGCATGGGTCGGGCCGCCCGCGCTGCCGGCCAAGCCGAACGTGCCCTGAGCCTGCTGGTGACCGCGTGGAGGGACGCGGAAACAGCACGTGACCACTTTAGTGAAAAAGTAGCGTTGACCACCCTGATCGAAGCCCTCCTGGCTCTCCAAGAAGAATCCGCCGCCACCGCCGCCCTGCTGCTGGCCTGGGAGGCCGCCCGTAAGATCAACGACCCCCAAGCTGCCCAATTTGAACAGAGCCTCCACCAACTCCTCAACGGCTGGGAGCCCGAAGCCTCCACCCTCGCACTCGCTGCCGCGCGCGTCACCCTGGAATCCACCCTCCAAACCCACCAACAAAACCTCCAAAACTCCGGCATCCAACTTCTGGATGATCTCCCCGGTGAAGACCCAGCGTGACTCACTCCAGAGTCACTAGAATCCCATCTACCCTCCCCCGCTATTCAAATTTCTTTCACTGCCCTACCGCTTATTAAAGCAAAGGCGCCTTTCCTTTAATAAGACCCCCAAACACCCTCCCCACCTCCCCATACACCCCCACCGCCCCCTGCTCCTCCCCCGGCAAAACCACCACAATCCGCCCCAAAGCCACCCCCGCGCGGTGCAGCAGCCGCGCCTCATCCTGGCTCTGCAACAAAAAACGATGCACCCGACGTGTCCACCAGGGCAG